>VBOL01000350.1 GCA_005887945.1 Nitrospirota bacterium | reverse complement strand
CTCAGTCACATTCAGGCCAGGATAATGTTCACGGCACGCACGAAGGGACGCTGCACATTCCTCGACAATGTTGTCCACCAGATCTCCATCAAGATCTTCTTCACCTTGTAGGTCTTCGGCGCTTAACAGCTTGGTCCGAACAAAAGCTAATCGGCCTTCTTGCATGACGAAGCAGGTCAACCCGCCGTCCGATACACTGACCCAGAGCAAATCACGGCCCAACCGTTTCCGGCCACCTGCTGCTTTCAGCCAAAGATTAAACAAACGAAAGCTGGTCACACCGACTTCCTGCGGAAGCAACCCGACCGATTCACACAGGGATTCGTATTGCTTCAAGATGGTTTGTTGAACCGCCACGACAAAGACCGCCTGGGAACGCTCGTCTCCTACCCCATGCGAGGGAAACCCCTGCCAGACAATCTTAGCCCCAGTCAGAGGCAACAGTTGTTCTTGCCCCAGACGCCAACGAATCAGTGCCTCTTGCTCTTCTGCTTGCGGGGGGAGCTGTTCCAGTCTCAAAACAGTCGCGCGCACCGACAGATCTGGTAACAACAACACGATCGGGCGTGGAACGTCAGACAGCCATACACGTCCTGCGAACCGGATATCTCGACTTGGCCCCGCCAGCGACCGAAGACAACTTTCAACCGCAGTTATGTCTGTCAGGTTCAGATCCATAGGGGACAGTTTGATAGCCCCGGTCGGTGTCGGGGAGAGAACGCAGCGGTAGCGAGAACGCCCCCGCCAGGTGCGGACGGCCTCTCCCCATACGAGAGTCTGCGCTCCGATTTTCAAGCAGAGCCGCGGATGACTGGTGGTCAGGCCCCACATCACTTATCCCTCCTCGCTAAACGTCACTCGATTGATCTCGCGTAAGGTGGTGGAACCTTCCAGCACCTTTCTGAGTGCGGACTGCCGCAACGTGATCATCCCGCCGGTCACCGCGCGATAGCGGACCTCGGACAGGGGACGCTCGGCAAGAATCATTTCTTTGATTTCATCGTTCAGATCCAGAAATTCTGTGATGCATTTTCGTCCGCGATACCCAGTGCCATGACACTCCTGGCATCCTTTGCCTTCATAAAAAGGAACATCCTTATACTCCTCGAAGTCGAGGCCGGATTCTTCCGCCAGCGCGTTGTCGAGCTTGACTGCCACTCGACAGGAGAGACACACCATTCGAACAAGCCGCTGCGCCAACACACAGTTTAGTGCAGCCAAGAAGTTGTAGGCATCGATTCCCATTGAGGCAAACCGTCCGATGACATCGAATACATTGTTAGCATGCACCGTCGTCAAGACCAAGTGGCCGGTGAGCGACGATTGGATGGCGATTTGTGCGGTCTCTGCATCGCGGATCTCGCCGACCATGATCTTGTCAGGGTCATGACGCAGGATGGATCGAAGCCCTCGCGCGAAGGTCACGCCTTTCTTCTCATTCACGGGAATTTGCACGACCCCCGACAGCTGATACTCGACCGGATCTTCGATCGTGATCAGTTTATCTTCCTTGATATTCATCTCCGTAATCGCCGCGTACAGCGTCGTCGTCTTTCCACTTCCGGTCGGACCTGTCACCAGCACCATTCCGTAGGGCCGCGTGATCGCGCGCCGGAAACGCTTGAGATCTTCCGCATTGAACCCGAGTCGTTCCAACCGCAATGCCGAAACACCCGTGGTGATTGCCTCGCGGTCGAGAATACGAATGACGACCGATTCACCGAACACGCTCGGAAGGATCGAGACACGGAAATCGACGGTCTTTCGCTCCAGCCGCATCCGAAAGCTTCCATCTTGCGGTACCCGTCGCTCGGCGATGTCCAAATCTGACATGACTTTGAGCCGCGAGACCAACGGCGCATGGAGACGGATATCGAGCGGCTCCATCGCCGGAACGAGAATCCCATCAACCCGCAATTTCACCTTGGTGGCACGATCGGCGGCTTCAATGTGAATATCGCTGGCCCGACGCTGCATCGCGCTCAAGCTCATCCTCCTTCACCAGCACGGATCGATACTCGGCCTCAAGCTCCCGAAGGGCTTGGCTGGAACCTTCACTGCGGTCCAAGACCGCCAGAATCGCACTTCTCGGGCTCACCACCAGATCCAACGGACGCCCCAAAAGCAGCTCCAACTCATCTAGTGCCAGGAGATTCTGCGGATCAGGGACGGCAATGGTCAGGCGGCCTTGGTGCTCTGCAATCGGTATGAAAGGATGCCGCTGCATGAGTTTCACCGACATGGAGTCATAGAACGACTGGTCGACCCGAAATTCCGTCAGAAGATCGCAGGGCAAGTCAAACTGGGCTGCCAGCGCACAGGCCAGCTGATCCTCAGAGAGAATCCCCTCGCTCACCAAGGTCTGGCCGAAGGCTGCCGTCACACCGCCCAGTCGGCCGAGCACTTGGTCAAGGGTCTGTTTCGGCAAAATCCCCTGCCGTACAAGAACATCCGTCAGCGTTGGTCGCGTCACAGCCCGTGCCATAGTTTCCTGCTCACTCCTCAACACATGAACGCAAGCCGAACCGCCGATTACGGCATTCAGCGCTACACCGCTCCAGCCATTTGAAACACCGGCAGATACATGATAATGACGATTGCACCAACTAAGAGCCCCATGATCAAAAGTAGTGCCGGTTCAATCCACGTCGTCAATTGCGTGAGCCGGAGATCCAGGTCTCCTTCATAGAATTCAGCCACGTCATGCAACATGGTGGGCAACGATCCGGTTTCCTCCCCTACCGACAGCATCTCCACCGCCAATTTGGGAAATACTTTGGGGCGATTCAGTGCGGCGGCCAGGGTCGTCCCTTCGCGAATTTCATCGACCGCACCCGCGACTCCACCCGACACATATCGATTAGAAATGGCACCCCGTGCAATAGACAACGCGTCTACAAGCGGGGTGCCTCCGGCAAGGACCGTCGCGAGGGTTCGCGTGAGTTGGACCGTATAATGCTTTATGAAAATCGGTCCCAAGACGGGCACGCTCAATAACAGCCGATCCACGGCGAGCCGCCCAGCCGGCGTCGCATAGTACGCATGACCTGCAAGCCCAAGAACGACTAGCCCAGCCAATCCAAACAGGACATACGCTTGGCCTCCCGTCACCAAATCGAGCAACAGTTGCGTGGCAACCGGTAAGGATTTCGACGTCTCCGCATAGACCGACACGAACGTCGGCACGACGTAACTCAGCAGAAACCCGATGACGGCAATCCCGGCAAGCACGAGGAAACCAGGATACGCAAGCGCTTTTGAGACCTTCTGACGCAGCCCGATCATCAATTTTAAATACGCAATGAACCGCTGCAGCACTTCGGCCAAATTCCCCGATTGTTCTCCGGCTTTGACCGTCGCAATATACAATTCTGAAAAATGAATCGGGTGTTTTGCCAGCGCTTCCGAAGCTGATGCCCCTCCACGAATATCTTGTCGGACTGTCCGCAAGGCCTGCTGAAATCCTGAATGGTTGGCTCGCTCGATCAAAAGATCCCACACCCGCAACACCGGAAGACCGGCTTTCACGAGAGCGAGCAGCTCTTGATTGAACACTAAGAATTCTCGAAGCGGGAGCTTTCCAAATGCATGCCACCCCAGACCCAAACCGGCTGTGGCCGCACCCCGCCGCTGCAACCGAAAGACGAGGAACCCCTGGCCCTCCAGTTTGGCCCGGACGAGCTGTTCTTCCTTTCCCTCAATCTGTCCATCGAGGGTCGAGCCATCAGGACGGGCCACTCTGTAACCAAATACAGGCATAGTAAGACGTGCACAGATGTCAGGCTAATAACAGGAATCTTGGAGCCTGTCCGACATTGACCTTTCTACTGCGGCGAACGTTCCGCGACCATCTGCGAGGCCGCACCTCCTTCGCCTCGTCGCGAACGGCAATGTCGGAAAGGCTCCTAGGCTTACGGCGTCGACATGACCTTGTCGGCACCGACCCCGGACATGGGCCGATCATATGACAGCCACAGGGCCTGGCCAATGACAATCCTGTTATCGGGCAATTGATTGAACGCTCGCAGATGTTCCACCTTAACGCGGTACTTCTGCGCAATGCTCCAGAGCGTATCACCGGGTTTCACGAAAACAGGTTTGTGTGACGTCCTCTGCTGCTCAACCTCTGACGAAGGCTCACGGTTGGCCGGCACAGGCATCACAACAGTCGAAGTCGCCACCATTTCCGGCGTCTCCAGAAATTCTGAGGGCCGATTTCGTTGTGTGGGAACTTGCATCGCCTTCTGGTCCTTACGCACCGTACCGCTGGACGGTACCGGGGCCGCCTCCTGCCCGTCATGAACAGGGCCCGATTCCCGCGCTTTTGAGAGCTGCTTCCTGAGCTGCTTCGTCTGACCCTGCAATTGAAGGCTGCTTCGGAACATACGCGCACGTTCCGTCCGAACTGCGGCCAGTTCTTCCCGTTGCAGCTCGATCACCTGCCGTGCTTCGATGACCCGTCGTTCCGCTTCCCTGACCCGTCCTTCAAGCTGCGCCCGAGCGACCTGAGCTTCTGCCAATTCCCTACGCCGTGACTCAAGGTCAGTCCGCAACTCAGCCACCGTCCGCTGCGCATCGCGCACAGACGCTTTTAACGTGTCTGTGGTCAGCTCAAGGTCGACCACCTCCGGCTCACGCATCGGCTCGAGTTCGCCACATCCAGCAAACAAGGCTGAGGCGAAACCGACTGCACAGAGGACTCCGACTCGTACCGTCGGAGAACAGGCCCATGTTGCTCCAACTGAGGTCCGGAGCACTCGGCGATGACAATTGCGCATGGGTGTCCTTACCAACGATTATAGGGGGTGCCGTTCGTCCCCATAAACTCGGCACCTGAAAAGATGTCGACCACGCCCCCCTCGACAGGATCCGAAATCTCTTGCCATGTGGTCGTCACACCGGTGAAGGGATCCTTTGGGATTCCCCGCAGATACCCGGCGCCCACCAGCGCCGACAGAGACGGAGGATACTTTCCCTGGTCTGCCTTGTGCTGATCCAGCACATCGCGGAGTGTCGAGAGATCCTGACGCAAGGCAGCCTCTTTGGCCTTCACAACCGACGATTGGTACGAGGGCACCGCCAGGGTGGCGAGAATGCCGATGATCGATACGACGATCATCAGTTCGAGCAGGGTGAAACCATTTGCGCCCCATGCTCCATGCTTACCAATCTCGATACTTCGTTCCATCTAATGCCATGTCCTGACTTTGAGTCATCACGTCGTAGACGTCATCCCCACACCAGTTCGATGCGTTCGGCGCATCCTTATAACATCGGAACAACCAATCGGCCTTGCCGCTCAATGGATCAAGGGGAAGACTTCTCAGGTAGCGCTTCGTCGTCGTGCCCCTGACCGTCGCCTCTTGACTAGTGAGTTTTATCCCCAACAACATATCCAGCGACTTCGGATAGCCGTAGACACTCGTCACGTCTGTGCACGTGAGCTTGTTCTTCACGCAAGCCGGCCCCAATAAGACGTCGCCATCGCGATTCCATTCCAACTTAAAGGTGTCGATGGCAGCCCGCATGATCCTCAAATGCTGCCGCAGTTCTATTTCGTGAGTCCGTTTCGCCGACAGGTGGCTGAGTGGCATAGCGATAGATGCGAGAACCATCACAATTGTCAGCGTGATCATGAGCTCCAAGAGGGTCACGCCTGACTCTTTCACCGCACCCTCACGATACCTTTTCCTTCTTGGGTCGATACCGTGGATGACTCCGCGGCGGAATCCACCAACGCCACGCGCATAGGAGACACACCTGGTCCCTTGGCGTAGAAGGTGACGGTTACGGTCCGCCCCCCCGCCTTTCTCGCTGATGGTGCGACTTTGAAGGCAACCGTTCCCACTTGCGTCTCTGGTCTGCTAGACGTCTGCTCACCTGTACTGCTTGACTGGATGACCTCACCATTGAGGAGTCTTCTGAATTCTAGCACCTGTGGATCATACTGAAGCTGAAATACGCCTCCCGCCGTTGGACGAAGACGTTCGTCAGTGATGGCAAGCTTAAATTCTTTTCCCATTTGGATCACTGACTCGTCTGGCCTGATCGAGGCAACCGCCCCTACCGAAGCCATTGGGGTGAGTGACGCTGCAGCGGCCTTCCCTGCCATTCCCCCTTTTGCCGCCCCTCCCGACGATGAGAACCCCGCACCGGAAACCCCACCTCCTATCATGGAGATCTTCTTCCCCTTTGGGGCAAACAGCGGGCTCGTGGCATAGCTTGAATCCGTCCCGGACCAGAACACCTGTGTACTCAGCCCGGGAGCAGTTATCCCTTGAATGATGTGCGGTGTGATCGTCAGGATCACCTCGGTGGTGACCCGTTGGGTCTGAAAAGAACTCAAGAGATTGCCGATGAAAGGGAGATCGCCGATCCATGGGATAGTGGTGCGGGTTTTGCGGTCCTCTTCTTGGATCAGCCCTCCCAAAACAATGGTTTCGCCATCTTTGACATTGAGCATCGTTTCCGCCGACCGATTGCCGAAGGTAAACTGAGTAATCGGGGGGTTGGCTTGGAGCGTCACTCGGTCGCCAAGACTAATGACTTCAATCTT
>VBOL01000084.1 GCA_005887945.1 Nitrospirota bacterium | reverse complement strand
GCGATGCTGGGGAATCAGATGATCGTCGTCAGTGGGGGCGGGGCCTTCGGCGCATCTGCGACGACTGAGGGAGACAGCCCCGGCATCGACAACAAAGAGTTGGCCGACGCCAAGGAATTGGGCCGGCGTGTGGCCGAAGTGGCCGTGAGGATGCAGCGAGGCTCTTCTCACTAGTACGGGGTGCGTCCCTTCCTGCAAGCGCGCGCCTTCTTCCTTGTCATTTTCTAATTCAATACAGCCGGCGTCGGTCCACCCGCGTGCGGAGACGAGATTGTCCTCGTTGACGGCGAGTGGATTGATGCCGCCGCAGTCTTGTAGGGGCCGGGTGGGGGAAAAGGCTTTAGTCCGGATTAGTTTCGTACGCCGTTGGGGGAAGGCACGTGGCGCGCACTCGTCGCGATTTGCACAAACTCGTGAATATTCTTTGAGCAGCGACCGCAGCATCCTGCCTCTTTCAATCCGAACTTCGCTTTGAGTTGGCCGGGCATGACGATGCCGGCCTGTCCTGCTTCACGGACATCCGAGTCAGTAATTCCCTTGCAGAGGCAGAGGTACATGGGCTTCTTTCCTTTATCGTCGGGCGGGGCTCGACGGCCAGTAACGATTCTGATAACCATTATCAATTTACTTCATAATACACCTGTCCTCTCTGTGTGTCAAGAGGGGACAGGCGGGACAGGCAGAGTGTGGCGTATCTATTGTCTTGTAAAGGTGGGGGGCGGCTCTACAGTGTTTGTTTCAGTTGATTGACCATCTCACAGATCGTATCGAACCCCGATTGCCAAAAATCTTCAGAAGCCATATCAACTCCAACCTTGGCGAGAATCGTCTGCGGCGCCTCCGACCCGCCGGTACTCAGCAGATCCAGGTATTTGGGTACGAACGCCGCCCCTTCTTTCTGATACATCCGGTAGAGGGCGAGAACCAATAAGTTGCCGAAGCTGTAGGCGTAGCAATAGAAGGGGCTGGCAAAGATGTGTGGAATGGTCAGCCATTCCCATTGAAACTCATCCGGGACCTTGATTCCTTTTCCAAACTGCTGCCGCACCTCGGCCAGATAGGTCTTGGCCAGATCCTTCACGGTCGCGCCCTGGGCGATCATCTCATGGGCCTGATTCTCAAATTGTACGAAATAGGCTTGCCGGAGGACCGTGGCGTAGATGTCATCCAGTTGGTTGAGCAGGAGTCCCTGCCTTACCTTCTTGTCCCGTTCCTGGTTCATGAGGGCATCGGACAGAATGCGTTCCCCGAACACCGAGGCTGTTTCCGCCAGCGGGAGGGTGGAATGGAAGGTAAACATGGAATGCCGCGCCGCCAGCATGCCGTGGACGGCATGGCCGAGCTCATGGGCCATCGTCGCGATATCGCGTGCCTCACCGGTGAAGTTCAACAGCACGTAAGGGGTCATGCCTGGGACGACGCTGTAACAATAAGCGCCCCCGATTTTCCCGGGCCTCGTACGCGCGTCGATATGGCGTTCATGAACCACCCGTTGCGCCAACTCCGCTAATTGCGGAGAGAATCCTCGATAAGAGTCCAGCACCATTCTGACAGCGTCTTGATAGCGATAGGATTTCTGCTCCTTCCGATGCGGCGCATAGATGTGATAGCGGCTCATCGGCTTGATCTGGCACAGGCGAGCCTTGATGCGGAAGTAGTCCTGGAAGATGCCCGCGTTTCTTTGGCAGACTCTTAGGAGCGAGGCCACGGCGTCATCTGGAATGTCGTTCCCGAGGTTGCGGGTGGCAATCGGAGAGACGAACCGGCGCAGTTGAAGATTCTCCGCTTTCCAGTCGTTGACCAAGGTCTTGTAGATTTCGCCGAGCAGATCGTGCTGATCGGCGTAGACGCGGTACAGTTCTCGATAGGCGGCTTCACGCAGTCGTCCTTGCGTATGGCGGAGGTAGGACGTCAGTTCCTCGCGCGTCATTGTTTTCCGTTTACCTTTGACGGTGAGCGTGAACGTGAACCCGTTCGTTACGACGTCGTACAGCGAATGGACTGCGCTGCGACCCGTGACGTTCTTGATGTTGACGATCTTCTCTTCCGGTTCAGACAGCGTGTGAGGCTGAAACCGGCGAATAGTTTCGAGGTGATACCGGAGCGTGCTCGTTCCGGTCATGAGCCGGCGTGCGTTGTCCTCATCGACGCTCTGCCACCACAGGTCGAAAAACACCAGTCGGTTGTGGAGTGCCGTGAGGCGCTCCTCGACCTTGGCCTTAAACGAACGCGCGGCGAGGTGTTTCGTATTTTCGGAGAACCAGAGGTAGGCATAGGCGCTGATCCGGGACGATGCAGCCGCGATGTCTTCGTTGAGAGTCAGCAGCGGGCGGAAGATTGAAGTTGGCATGGTCGGACTCAGCTGGGCCCGCGCAGATTCAAACTGCGCCACCTTGGACTCGATCTCTCCCACCAGGGCCTCGAAGCGCTGCACCGGATCCTCTGCCAAATGTGAGAGATCCCAGCGCTCGGAATAGGTACGGCCCTGCCGTCTTGGGGAAGAGGTGTTGCGTAAGGTCAAAGTGTTCCGGCTGGTCTTCACAGGCATACGTCGCATCTCCGTTGTCTCACCCCCATGCATCATGTGGGTTGGCTTGCTCGGTCACGATCATAGCATTCTCGCCGACGCGGTCGGAGAAGTTTTCTCTCGTCTAGCCTGGATTATTCATGAATGCCGTCGCGAGTTGTTCGAGACCGAAGCCCGCCGGGGCTTCTCGCAAGTGAGGCCGACACAGGCGTACTTGCAGTCCATCGAGGAGGCCGAACGAGAAGAGTCCCGCCGAGTGAGAGGATCGGGCGACGTAACAGGTATTCATGAGTAGTCCTTGCTCAGACCAGGGGGAATCTTCCATCTGCGGTGGCATTCTCGGTATGATGCGCCAAGAGTAACGGGAGCCCACATGACCGACCAAGAACTCAACCGGGCCGTCCAATATGTCACCGCGAGCACGTCCTATGGGCGGGACATGGTGGCCGAGATTCTCAAGACGGGACTGAGCGAAATGACTTTGCTGGCCACGCAATCGTCGGAGCGGTTCGAACGGGACGTGTTGGTGGAATATGTCTGCCAATGGACCATCAAACGCACGAGCCAACCGGAACCGTTAGTCAGGGAGATCCTTGGCTGCGCGAGCCGCTGGCTCGATGAAGTGTACGAGGAAATCGCCAAGCGCCAGCCGGAAGCCCTCGGCCTCTCATCCGATAACGACGACGACGAAGGAGCAGAGCCGGTCTAGCAGGATGCTGAAAAAGTTCGCCAGCGGCCACAGACCATGCCGCGTGAAGCGGGAAACATGCGAGAAAGGCGCGATCCGAAGTTCCAAGCTCAGAAAACCTCCCGCCTGTCTCGCTCGGCTATCCTGCGGGATTATATCCTGTTGCCCCAGGCGTACGGGCCATTGAGTTTCTGGCGTGCCACAACAGTTTTTCCGCAGCCTGCTAGAGCGTTTTTGTGGTTAGGCCTTCAGCAGAATCTGTTAGGCAGGCAGCGAACCTTTGAGTAGTTCGAAATTCTTCGTCACCATCGCGTCGCCGTTTTTCGTGGAGACATCGATGCCGGTGGCGCAGACACTTCGACATTCATCGATTCGACCCAGCTTGTGCAGTGATTGGGCCCAGGCATAGTAGGCGGCTGAATAGGTGGGCTTCACCGTGACGCACTGTTGAAGGGCCTTGGCCGCTTCTTCGAAGTTCGCATCTTCCATGTAGGCCTTCCCGAGACCAAACCAGGCCACTTCGTCATTCGGATCAATCGTCAGGACTTTCTTGAGCGGTTCGATTCGTGGATTTGGCATCTCTTCCTCCAATTCGATAGACGATAGCAGCGGCGAGCGCTCATTGTCTATTTTCTTTCCTGCGTGATAATCTGACAGCGTATTTCGTATCTCGGGAAGCGTATCTCGTAGATTCCGAACGACGCTTCACGCTACACGGATTTTAAATGGGAAACACCGGACTCATCTACGAACCACGCTATCTCGACCATGACATGGGGGCCGGGCATCCCGAATCGCCCAATCGGCTGCGTGCCATCCTGCAGCAGCTGGAACAGAGCGGTACTGCGGCTCGGCTGACCAGGGTTGAACCGCGAGAGGCCGAGGACGAATGGATTACGCAGATCCATACACCCTCGTATCTTGCAATGCTGAAGACCCACGCACCGACGAATGGGCGGGTCTCGCTCGATCCCGATACCTCAATGTCTCCCGGCTCATTGACCGCTGCCTACCTGGCAGCCGGCGGGGCGTTGGCCGCTGTCGATGCGATCATGAGCCGGCAAGTAGACCATGTATTCTGTGCGGTGAGGCCGCCGGGGCACCATGCCGAAGCGGGGCACGCGATGGGCTTCTGCCTCTTCAATAATGTGGCGATTGCCGCACGCTATGTTCAGAAAAAGCATGGTCTTAAGCGCGTGTTGATTGTCGATTGGGACGTGCACCATGGCAACGGCACGCAACATAGTTTTGAAGATGATCCCTCCGTGCTCTTCTTCAGCACGCATCAATACCCGCACTATCCGGGAACGGGTCGAGAATCGGAACGAGGACGGGGGGCAGGGGAAGGGTTCACGATCAATGTGCCGATGGAAGCGGGCGAGGGCGACGAGGAGTATCGCACCATCTTGCAGAAATCGTTGGTGCCGGCGGCCGATGCGTTCAAACCGGAATTTGTGATCATCTCAGCCGGCTTCGATGCACATAAGGACGATCCACTCGCGAGCATGGGGTTGACGGAAGAGGGCTACGCGGGCCTCACCGGCATCGTGGCCGGCATCGCCAAGCGCCATGCCGGCGGACGCATTCTCTCGTCGCTCGAAGGCGGATATCATCTGACGGCCTTGGCCGCCTCAGTCGATCGCCACATCCAGGCACTGTTAGCCGCATGAAGACCGCTGTCAAGATTCTGCTCGGTTGTGTCCTGGTTGGTGTGCTCGTCTATCTGTATTACACCGAGATCAAGCCGGTCGTGATTTTTGGGTTGCGGTCGGATTACGCCCATGCGATTCCGTTTCAAAAAATTCCGGAGGGTCTGACGAGTCTGAAGGCTGAGTCGTGTGGCCAATGCCATCGCGAGATCTACGACGAATGGAAGACGAGTATCCACGCCCATGCCTATGTGGATCCGTTTTTTCAGGCCTATTGGAAAAAGGACAAGAATATTTGGGTGTGCTTGAACTGTCACACCCCGCTGGAAAACCAGCAGCCGACATTGGTGAAAGGGATTCCGCGAGGGCGTGTGGAGAAGGCGACTCAAGAGCCCAATCCCCAGTACGATCCCGAGTATCAGAAAGAATCGGTGACCTGCGCGGCCTGTCATGTGCGGGATGGAGTCATCTACGGTCCGTTCGAAGATTCGGCCGCGCCGCACCCGACCAAGTATGATCCGAATTTCAGGACGGCGCAGATCTGTTATCGCTGTCACAATGTTGTGTCCGGACCGGCCCAGTTTTATAACGTGGGACCTTGCGGGACTTACGCGGAATACGAAGGCAAGTTCTTCATGCAGGAGCGGGGCTTCATTTGCCAGAGTTGTCACATGCCTGAAATCGATCGGCCGATCGCGGTGAATAGCCCGATCCGACGTGGACGTCGGCACCTCTGGCGCGGCGGGCACGACCCCGATATGGTGAAGCGGGCGGTGGCAGTGCAGGTGAAGACCGACACCGCTTCGCCCAAGCCGGGCGATCGAGTCGGATTTACGCTCACGTTGATCAACGCAGGCGCCGGCCATAAGATTCCGACTGGCGATCCCGATCGATACTTCACGGTGGAATTTTCAGTGGAAGATCGACAGGGGCGCGTGCTGGATCACCAAACATCGACGATGGGCCGCTGGATCATGTGGCAGCCGGCCATCGTCGAGTTGTATGATAACCGCCTGTTGCCCTTAGCCAGCCGGGAATACCAGTTTGTGTACCAACTCCCGCCTCAGGCAGAGGGCTTGAAAGTCAAGACCCGCGTGCAGTACCACATCCAGACCGATAAGCAACATGAGATGCTGCAGACTAAATATGGGCTGACGGGGAACGATCCCTATCAATTCGTCGTTTACGAGCGGGAGTTTCCTCTTTCCGGTGCGCTTGCCGCGGTATTGAACGAGGGCAAGCAGCTCGCAGCGGTCAGGCGTCAGCAAGACGGAGGAAGTTGCAAAGCCGAGCTCAAAGCTGACAGCTGAAGGCTCATGACAACAGGAACGACATGACACACGCCTTGCTTATTGATACCGAAACTCTCCAGCAGAACTTGGGGCAGGCGGGTCTGGTGATTCTCGACGTGCGTGGACGGGCGGCCTACGAATTCGGCGGCCATATTCCAGGGGCTATGCATTCGACCTGGCATGAGTACAGCGACCCCCATGCCGTGCCGAAGGGATTGCTCGATCCCGATCGCGGACGCATGGAACAGAAGATCCGCGCCTTGGGCATCAGTCAGGACAGCGATGTGGTCATCTATTCCAATCCGTTCGACAACTGGGGAGACGAAGGCCGTATGTTCTGGATGTTGGAATATCTCGGACACACACGTTGGCGTATTCTCGACGGCGGGTGGGTCAAGTGGGTGCAGGAAAAACGGCCGTTCGAGCATGGGTGCGTGACGCCCAAGCAGGGGACTTTCACCGTCAAGCCGGTGGCCGCCGTGATTGCCGGCAAAGACGAACTGAAGCATCTCGTGAAGCAGCCGCATCCGGGCATCGTGATCGTCGATGCGCGCAGTCTCGAAGAATATCTTGGGAAAGAGATGTCGGGGATACCGCGACCCGGCCACATTCCCTCCGCGATTCATCTGGCTTGGACTGGATTTCTCCAGGCAAATGCCACAGTGAAAGATCTGCAGACGATCACAAAGAGTCTCGCCGAAAAAGGTCTCACGCAGGATCAAGAGGTTATCTGCTATTGCACCGGCGGCGTGCGTTCAGCCTGGCTGTATTTTGTCCTCAAACTCGCCGGGTATCGGAAGGTCCGCAACTATCCGGGATCCTGGTGGGAGTGGAGTCGGGATTTTGCGTGTCCGGTGGAAAAGGACGCCAAGGGATTGCAGCAAATCTTGAAAGTCGATCCCCAGGTGCGGCCTTCTTGACAGTGAATAAATGGCTGTGTAAGGGAATGAATCTTAACCACTGAGGAGGAATCCATGAAAATGAGAATCCATCGCGGAGCACTGGTCGTTTTGGCGGTTGCCGCGCTTGTTGGTTTGCCGCTCTTCAGCGGGCTCTCCCTTGCCGCCGACAAGCATGCGGCTGAAGCCTTGGAACATGCCAAGGAAGCTGTGGCGCATGGCAAACAGGGGCATGCCGATGTCCTGGTGCAGCATGCTGAGGAAGCACTCAAGCATGCTGGGGCGGCCGGTGTGAAGAGTCCGCATCTGGATGAAGGGATCAAGCATCTCAAAGAAGCCGTTGCCCAAGGCAAGGCCGGTCACGCCGATGTGGCCACACAGCATGCCGAAGAAGGGGTCACCCATTTGTCCGAAGTGAAGTAAGCCATTCGGTCAGGGATGTTTTTTGAACGGGCAGGGGTGACCCTGCCCGTTTTCTTCTGGGGACATGACGATCATGCGTGTCGGGTTCTTTCAGTTCACTCCAGTGTTCGGCAAAGTGTCGCACAATCTCGATAAGGTTGTGGAAACACTCGACCGGGCTGATGCTGATCTGATCGTCTTGCCCGAGTTGTGTGCGTCCGGTTATCAGTTCGTGTCGCAGCAAGAAGCGATCACGCTGTCAGAGTCGGTGCCGAATGGACCGACCACACAACGGCTGATCGAGCTTGCGAAGCGGCGTCGGATGGTGATTGTCGCCGGTCTTCCGGAACGGGCCGGGGCTGCCTGCTATAACTCCGCCGTGGTCGTCGGTCCGTCCGGGTTCATCGGGTGTTATCGGAAGACACATCTGTTCTTTGAGGAAACGCTGTTCTTTACGCCCGGCGACACGGGATTTCAGGTGTGGGATATCGGGTTGGCCAAGATCGGCGTGATGATCTGTTTTGATTGGTACTATCCGGAGGCTGCTCGCACGTTGGCGCTCAAGGGGGCAGAGATCATCTGCCATCCCTCGAACCTCGTGTTGCCCAATTGCCCGGACTCCATGCCGGTTCGGTGCCTGGAAAATCGAGTGTTTGCGATTACGAGTAACCGCACAGGGAGTGAAGAACGAGGCGGCAAAGATCAGCTGACGTTTATCGGGAACAGCGAAGTCGTCGCTCCACGCGGGGCGATTCTGCATCGCGCGCCGCGCGACCAGGAAGAACTCTGTATCGTCGAGATCGATCCTGCCGACGCGCGGAACAAAGCCCTCACGCCGTACAATGATCTACTCCGCGATCGACGCGAATCCCTCTATCGCTAGCAGGATGCTGAAACAAAACCGGCTGGTTGCTCTGGTTTGTTTGGTTAGTCTGGTTTATATGGTTGAACCAGACTAACCAGATGAACAAGACAAACCAGGTGAACCAGATCAACCCGTCCCGCCCGTCTCGCCTGGCTATCCTGCGGGGTTCGGTTTGTCGTCCCGCTTGCGCGACACAGGTCAGCGCGGTAGGATTAAGACATGAAAGCTCCACTCGGGAAAGGCATCTTCCTCATCGCGGCACCGTCCTTGCGCGATCCGAACTTTCGGCAGACCGTAGTGTTGCTCTGCGAGCACGGGGCCGAAGGCGCGCTGGGTGTCGTCGTCAATCGCCCAACGGCGATGTCGGTTTCGGAGGCGTTACCTCAAGTACCTATCCTCGAAGGCCAAGGGCATGTCCTCTTCTCCGGCGGGCCGGT
The DNA here is from genome assembly GCA_005887945.1 of Nitrospirota bacterium. Taxonomy (GTDB): domain Bacteria; phylum Nitrospirota; class Nitrospiria; order Nitrospirales; family Nitrospiraceae; genus Palsa-1315. The sequence goes on along the minus strand of VBOL01000084.1, from coordinate 3,687 downwards.
GCAAACGAACCAGGTTATGATGCTCTATCGCTTGGATCAATTGCCTGAGAATTCCCATCATGTCTTCGAAGGGATCTGTCTCGGCGGAGATACAGACCTCGTCGATCGTATTTTGACGACCAGCGAGGGGCGCGAGGCCTTTCGCGCCTATATCGGATATTCCGGATGGGGCCCAGGGCAGCTGGAGTCTGAAATACAGACCGGATCCTGGTTTGCCATTCCGGCAGATCCCAATGCCGTCTTCGACAAAGATCCCGCACGTATCTGGCCGGACATCGTGAGCACCATGGGTGACGACTATCGCCACTATGCGGATATGCCGTTCGATCCTTCTTTGAACTGATCTCTATCCGCCCCGCCTCTCTGCGTTGCAGCCTTCTCTCCCGGAGTGTTACGCTTGCAGCGATGCCGATGCAGCAGGTGGTTCCTTCCATCCAGCGTTCTGTTTTCATCCTCACACTCGTGATCGTTGGTCTTGCCAGCACACTTTCAGCTTGCGGGGTCGCCTACACGATTGTGAAGTCGGAATCCAAGCTGGACCGGCTGGCCGTGCCGATGACGAAGGCCGAGGTGATTGACCAGATCGGTCGGCCGGATCGTGTGCTACGTGACGATGGTCGTCTGCTGGTCTGGGAATATTCCCTCACGGCCCGCAAACAATGGCTCTATGAGTTGGCTCTCTGCCCGATCTCGATCTGGATCGGCGGCTGTATTTTCTATCCCTTCACCAACGTTGCCGCGGAACATCAACGCGAATATCCGTACCACATCGTGCTGGTGAACGACGAACTCTGTGCCTGGGGCACGCCCTCTGCCATTCTACAGCGGCGTCGCGCCTGTGCCTCGTCCGGCACTGCCGCTCTAGGATCCGGGGGGATGCTCGGACGTCCTGAGCCGGTCGTGACCGGCGTCGGCCCGATTAATCGGGACACGATCGATCGCTATCGTACGATGGCAGTGATGCCGTTCGTCGATGCGGTAGCCGCCCAAGGATCCGGCTCGCGTGTCGCCGGGATCATGACGACCTTACTCCTAGATTTGGATATCAATATCGTCGAGCGAGCCAAGCTCGACGAAGTATTCAAGGAACAGGTCGTCCAACTGCAATACGCGGATGATGCCGACGTTTTGAAAGTCGGTAAACTTGTCGGTGCACACGCAATCGTTGTGGGCGAAGTGCAGCAATGGGAACGAACCGTGGGAGAGCAGGTCAGCCGCGTGTCGCTGGTCTTTCGTATGATCGATGTGGAAAGTGGCTTAGTCCTGTTTAATGGGGAGGGGCATAGTTCTGATGCCACGGCTGATGATCCCGAGGGGTTGGCCCGCCTCATCGCACATCGCATTCTTGCTCGGTTCGGTTCGCAAACCGGGTTGCTCGGGTCCGGACGGATCGGAGTCAATTGGGAGTTACAAGAATCAGCGGGCGGTCGACACTACCTCGTGCGGGAACTCCGTAGCGGCTTGCCTGCAGAGAAAGCGGGCCTCAGGGTAGGCGATAGAGTCGTTGCCTGTAACGGCGCGGTCTTATCGAGCCTGTCTTCAGAGCGGGAAGCGAAACGACTCTGTCAGGTTGAGGCAGGGCAGACACTCCAGTTAGATGTGCGTCGTGCCGGAATGCCAATAGAGATATCGCTGACGGCCGAGAAGCGGCCGGGGCTATAGGCGCTGGCGTGCCTTCTGTTCTTAAGCAAGCAGAGGGGCGAGGAATCGTCCGGTATGAGAAGCCGCGACCTTCGCCACCTGTTCCGGTCTTCCCTCCGCCACAATCTGCCCGCCGGCTGCTCCGCCTTCAGGTCCTAGGTCGATAATCCAATCCGCTGACTTGATGACGTCGAGATTGTGTTCCACCACCACCGTGTTGCCGGTGTTCACGAGTTTCTGCAGCATCGCCAGTAGCTTCTTGATGTCTTCGATGTGCAGCCCGGTGGTCGGTTCGTCCATTATATAGAGCACATTTTTCGCGGACGAGTCTTTGAGTTCGGCGGCGATTTTTAACCGCTGGGCTTCGCCGCCTGAGAGCGTTGTCGCGGGTTGGCCGAGGCGGAGATAGCCGAGTCCGATGGACGAGAGCAGGCGGAGTTTTTCTGTGAGCTTGGGCGAGCCGCTAAAAAAGCCCAGTGCTTCTTCAGCCGTCATCTGCAACACATCATGGATCGTTTTCCCGCGATAGCGAATGGAGAGGACGTCCGGTTTGAATCGCTTTCCGTCGCAGGCTTCACAGGTGGCATAGATATCTTCAAAGAAGTACATCTCGAGTTTCTCGACGCCGCTCCCTCCGCATCGGTCGCACCGGCCCCCGGTGGTATTGAAGGAGAAATGGCCTGCGGTAAGCCCGCTCCTGAGCGCATCGCGCTCAGAGGCGAAGTGGGAGCGAACCTCATCAAATGCTTTTAGGTAGGTGATCGGATTCGAGCGCGGCGTTCGTCCAATCGGTTCCTGATCGATGAGCTTGATGCCGGTCAGATGTTCGATCCCCTTAATCGCGCGAAACTTGCCCATTGGCAGTGACTCGATACGAAAGGCACGGGCGATGGCTCGGTAGAGCGTGTCTTCGACCAACGTGCTCTTGCCCGACCCTGAAACGCCGGTGACGCAGACCAACATGCCGAGCGGAATTCTGACAAAGAGATCCTTGAGGTTATTCTCGCAAGCACCTGCTATGACAAGAAAATTTCCGTTTCCTTTTCGCTGATACCGGGGCGTTGCAATCTCGTCTTCGCCACGCAGGTAGCGCGCCGTGATTGAACGCCGGTCTGCAATGAATTCCTGTTGTGGTGCCGCGCAGATCACCTCGCCGCCCTTCTCTCCCGACAAAGGGCCCAGTTCGACGAGATAGTCGGCCGCCAGCATCATCTGGCGATCATGTTCGACGACGACCACCGTGTTGCCCTGGAGTGCCAGCTCTCGCAGGATACTGGCGAGCGTTGCGGTGTCACGCGGGTGGAGACCGATGGTCGGTTCGTCGAGGACGTAGAGCGTGCCGACCAGGCGTGCACCGAGTTGATTGGCCAAGGCTGCGCGTTGGGCCTCTCCTCCTGAGAGCGTACGGGTCTGACGGGAAAGCGTCAGATAGCTGAGGCCTACGCGTAAGAGAAAACCAAGCTTGGCCGTCAGTTGTCGGAGAATGTCGCGGGCGATCTGATCTTCATAGGGAGATAGGGTGAGGGATGTAATCCAAGCGGCAGCCTCTTCGATCGTGAGCGCAGAAAGCTCATGAATGTCTCTGCCCGCGATCTTCACGTAACGGGCGTCCGGTCTGAGTCGAGACCCAGCACAGGTTGGGCAGGGGACCGGTGTCCGGTAGCGGCTGAGCATCACGCGCACATGCAATTTGTAGCGCTTTCCTTCCAAGTATTCGAAAAAGTGTTGCACGCCCTCCATCTTGCCTTCTCCCTGCCAGAGCATCTGCTGGATATTCTGTGGCAGATTCTTGTAGGGGATGGTGAGGTCGACCCCACGCCGCTTCATGGAGAGCAACATTTGCTTCTGCCACCAATCGCCGCTGGGTTTGCTCCAGGGTTCGATTGCGCCTTGGGCCAGCGACTTGCTGTGGTCGGGAATGACGAGGTCGGGATCGTAACGGAGAATATTGCCAAACCCTTTGCATTTCGGACAGGCGCCGATTGGATGGTTGAAGGAAAAGAGGACCGGACGAATCGGTTCGAATGTTCGCCCGCATTGTTGGCA
>VBOL01000349.1 GCA_005887945.1 Nitrospirota bacterium | reverse complement strand
TTGCCTTTCAGCGTGGGGACCTCAATCTTTCCTCCGAGTATTGCTGTGACAAGATGAATCGGGACGTCACAGAGGATATCGTGCCCTTGGCGCTGGAAGATCGGGTGCGGCTTGACGGTAATTGCCACATATAGATCGCCTGGCGGGCCTGCGTTGACTCCGTGTTCCCCTTCGTTTGAGAGGCGCAGGCGCATGCCTGACTCGATGCCGGCCGGGATGTGTACGGCGATGGTTCGCTCTCGATAGGTGCGTTGACGGCCCTGGCAAGCAGGACAGGGCTCCGTGACGATTCGTCCCGCCCCCTCGCATTGGCCGCAGGGTCGAGTGATGCTGAAGAACCCTTGCTGGAACCGCATTTGTCCGGCCCCTTTGCAACTGGGGCACGTTTTGACCGATGCAGCGCTCTTGGCGCCGGTCCCTTTGCAGTCGTTGCACACTTCCCATCGCGGGATTTTGAGTTTGGCCTCTTTCCCGTAGACGGCTTCTTCGAAAGTCAGTTCCAGATTGTATTGGAGGTCGTTGCCGCGCTCCGCTCGATTGCCGCCTCGCTGGCCCCCGAAAAAATCCTCGAAGATGTCATTGAAGGCGTCGCCGAAGCCGCTTCCGCCAAATCCGAAACCATCAGGACCGCCACCCTGCTGCGTCCCGGCGTGACCGAACATGTCGTAGCGCTTGCGTTTTTCCTGGTCGCTCAGCGTCTCGTAGGCTTCATTGACTTCTTTGAACTTTTCTTCTGACGCTTTCTTCTGGCCTCTCCCGTCTGGAGATCAGGATGGTGTCGGCGGGCCATATTCCGATAGGCCTTCTTGAGCTCGTCGTCGGACGCGGTTCGGTCGACGCCTAAGGTTTCGTAGTAGTCGCGCTTGGACACCGACGCCATCTCTCCGGGTGAAAGAGCAGCAAGACCGAGCCCCGTGCATCGACGAAGCTCGGTCTCACTGACGGTATTGTAACTTATTTTTTGTCTTTGTCTACTTCTTCGAATTCCGCGTCGACGACCTTTTCATCCGTCTTGGTCTCGCCGGCTCCGGTTCCGCCTGCGGCGTCGGTGCCGCTGCCGGCTGAAGCCGCTGCCGAAGCCTTCTTATACATTTCCTCAGCCAACTTGTGGGACGCAGTCGTCAATGTTTGGGTGGCGGACTCGATCGCCCCGGGGTCCGTTCCCTCCATCGCTTTCTTCAGCGCGGCCACCGCTTCCTCGATCTTGGTCTTGTCTTCTGCAGCGATCTTGTCGCCATGCTCACTCAGGTTCTTTTCTGTCTGGTAGATCAGGGTGTCGGCCTGGTTTTTGGCTTCGGCGGTCTTCCGCCGTTTCTTATCTTCGTCGGTATGGGCCTGTGCATCCTTCACCAGCTTTTCGACTTCTTCCTTACTCAAGCCGCTGGACGCCGTGATCTTGATGGACTGTTCTTTTTGTGTCGCCAAGTCTTTGGCCGAGACATGGACGATGCCATTGGCGTCGATGTCGAACGTCACTTCGACTTGCGGCATCCCTCGGGGCGCGGGAGGAATGCCGACCAAGTCGAACTGGCCGAGGAGCTTGTTGTCGTTCGACATCTCGCGTTCGCCTTGGAAGACTCGAATGGTCACCGCCGTTTGATTGTCGGCAGCCGTCGAGAAGACCTGGCTCTTTTTCGTCGGGACGGTCGTGTTCCGCTCGATCAACTTCGTAAAGACACCGCCGAGGGTTTCGATGCCCAGCGAGAGCGGCGTCACGTCGAGGAGCAACACGTCCTTCACGTCGCCTTTCAACACGCCGCCTTGAATGGCGGCGCCGATGGCGACCACTTCGTCGGGATTCACACCCCGGTGCGGTTCTTTGCCGAAAAAGTCTTTGACGGCCTGAATCACTTTCGGCATGCGGGTCATGCCGCCGACGAGGACGACTTCATTGATGTCGCGGGCCGTCACGCCGGCATCGGACAGGGCCTTTTTGCAGGGATCAATCGTTCGTTGAATGAGGTCGTCGACCAGCTGTTCAAGCTTCGCGCGGGTGAGTTTCGTGACCATGTGTTTCGGTCCGCTGGAGTCTGCGGTGACGAAGGGCAGATTGATTTCGGTGTCCTGTGAAGACGAGAGTTCGATCTTGGCGCGTTCAGCTGCCTCTTTCAGGCGCTGGAGGGCCATTCGATCCTTCCGAAGATCGATGCCTTGATCCTTCTTGAACTCATCGACCAACCAGTCCATGACGCGCTGGTCGAAGTCGTCGCCGCCGAGATAGGTGTCGCCGTTGGTCGACTTGACCTCGAAGACGCCGTCGCCGATCTCGAGGACAGACACGTCGAACGTACCGCCACCCAGGTCATAGACGACGATCCGCTCGTCCTTCTTCTTGTCCAGACCGTAGGCGAGAGACGCGGCTGTCGGTTCGTTAATGATCCGGAGGACGTTCAAGCCTGCAATCTGGCCCGCATCCTTCGTGGCTTGGCGCTGGCTATCGTCGAAGTAGGCCGGGACAGTGATGACCGCTTCGGTGACTTTCTCACCGAGATAGTCCTCTGCCGTCTGCCGCATCTTCTGCAGAATCATGGCGGAGATTTCCGGCGGGCTGTAGCGTTTGCCGCGCAATTCGACGTGCGCATCGCCGTTGTCCCCCTCAGACACCTTATAGGGAAGGCGTTTGGTAGCGTCTTGTGCTTGCTGGCTGCGGAATTTGCGCCCCATCAGGCGCTTCACGGAGAAAATCGTGTTCTCCGGATTCGTAATCGCTTGCCGCTTTGCAATCTGTCCGACAAGGCGTTCTCCCTTGTCTGTAATGGCGACGACAGATGGCGTGGTGCGGGCTCCTTCTGCGTTCGCGATCACAATCGGGTCGCCGCCGCTCATGATGGCGACGCAGGAGTTCGTGGTTCCAAGGTCGATGCCGATCACTTTACCCATGTGCCTGCTCCTTCCTTCCTACTCGGTCTGTGTTCTTACGATAAACCTATGGTTTCGTCTGGTTCTGGTGCGCCGTCCTGTGCCTGTCCGGTGGACACGCTCACCATGGCTGCACGCAACATACGGTCGTGCAGGCGGTATCCTCGCTGAAACTCGTCGACCACATGCTGCTCTGGAACCTTCTCGGACGCGACGGAGACGACAGCTTGATGCGTGGCGGGATCAAACGGCTGGCCGACCGTCTCGACGGGCGTGACATGAAATCTCGTCAAGGCTCCCGTCAATTGCTTGAGGGTGAGATCCACGCCCTGGATGAGGACGTCGTTGCTCCCACCGTTTCGAGAGGCCTTGATGGCCCGTTCCAGATTATCGACGACCGGCAAAAGTTCCTTGAGCAATTGTTCATTGCCGAATCGGATGAGATCGCGCTGGTCCCGCTGAGCCAAGCGCTTGTAGTTGTCAAACTCAGCGGCGAGTCGCAGATACTTGTCGTTGAGTTCATTGGATTTTTCGGTCTTTTCCGCGAGAGCCCGCTGAAGCTCCTCGACCAGGCCTGTTTCCTCCGTGGCGGGGCAATCTCCGGGCGATGAAGTATCGAAGTTCTCGATTGTATTCGCGTTCTGGTGTTCCTCAGTCATGAAAGACTCCTTTGTCCGTTAGGAGATAGCCACAGGGCCCATAAAGTCAACCGGGCCAGAAAAATTAATTACTTGTGCAGGGAACGGCGGTCTTTAGACCTGCATGCTAGGAGGGGGGCTACCCTGAGCGCGTCGGTAGAGAAGCTCAAGACCTTCTAATGTCAGGAGCGGTTCAAATTTTTGAATGGAAGTTGTTTCGGCGGCCAGGATGGAACTGAGCCCTCCCGTACCGATGACATAGACGGAGCGTCCGAACTCCTGTTCCATTCGCCGGACGACGGTATTAACCAGTCCTGCATACCCAAATAACAGGCCGGCTTGAATACTGCCGGCGGTGTCGGTGCCGATCACGGTCTTAGGACGAATCAATTCCACCTTGGCCAGTTTGGCGGCGCGTGCGAACAGGGCTTCCGCCGAGATCCCAAGGCCGGGGGTGATGACGCCTCCGAGGTAATGGCCCTCTGCCGTGATGGCGCAAAAGGTCGTGGCGGTGCCGAAATCGACGACGATGAGATCGCGACGATATTTATGATAAGCGGCTGCGGCATTCACCAGCCGGTCGCTGCCGATTTCTTTTGGGTTAGCGTAACGGAGTGTGAGCCCCGTGTCCGTATCCGAGGTGACGATCACTGGATGCTGATGAAAATATTGTTCGAGCATGTCTTCGACGGTCCCGGTCAGCGCAGGCACGACGCTGGAGATGATGGCACCGGAGAGACGTTGAGAGGGAATCCCTGCTGCCGTGAGGAGATTGGCAAAGAGGATGCCGTACTCGTCCGAGGTTTTTTTCACGTCCGTGGCCAATCGCCAATGGGCCGCCAGGGTGCGGTCGTCATAGACGCCCCAGACAATGTTGGTGTTGCCGATATCAACGACGAGGAGCATGAGACCTATTGTACGTTTTGATTGGGTGGTTTGGCCAGCAGGCTGCGGAAAAACAATGCCGGCACACGAAAGCTTCGATGGTCTGCACGTCTGGGACAAGCCCGGTCTGTCGGGTCCATCTGGTTGATCTGGTTTGTTTTGTTTATTTGGTTCATTTGGTTAGTTTCGTTCAACCAAAAAACCAGACAGACCAGACAAACCAAACAACGGTCTTCCAATGCTGGCGGACTGTTTCAGCATCCTGCTAGATTCTTACGTGGATGATGTCAGCTACGCGCAGGTGGACAACCTCCGGCGTTCCCGATCCAGGTTGAGTCGCCTGCGGCAGCACACGCAAGGATCCATCCTGGCCGATTCCCTCGGCAAGTCCCACGACTATGTCTCCATTGCCCAACGTCGCTCGTACCGTGTGGCCGATGGTCGAGCATCGTTGGTAATAGGCCAACGCGATCCGATCCGTTCCGTGAATGACCAATTCATCGAGGCACTGTTCGAGTTCGAGGAGCAGCTGCGCGAGCAGTCTATTGCGGTCGACGACGATCTTCCGTTCCTGCCATATCGACGTGGCTGAGTCGCGAAGGTCAGCCGGCCAGTCATCGTGGTCAACGTTGGCGTTGATGCCGATTCCGATGATCTGGAAAGGGTCTGATCGCATTCCTGTACCGCTTTCACAGAGGATTCCGCCTACTTTTCGTTCCGAGATCAGGAGATCGTTGGGCCATTTCACGGAGACGTGGATGGACGAGACTTGTTCGATCGCTTCGGCTGCGGCCAGCGCAGAGATCAGCGGCAACCAGGAGAGCCGTTCCGTGAGGCGTTCTGGTGGGCGTGTTGTTCTGAGGATGATGGAACAGTAGAGATTGGCACCGGGCGGGGAAAACCAGGATCTGGAGAGACGCCCGCGTCCGGCTGTCTGGCTATCGGCGACGACGACGGTGCCATGTTCCACTTCTGCCTGTGCGAGCTGAACGGCCTCCCGGTTCGTTGAAGGGAGGCAATCAAACAGTTCGATGCGACGTCCCAGCCACGTGGTCGACAGGGTGCTGTGGATCGTGTCTCTGGTAAGTGGTGGCGAGGGTTGCACGAGTTACGAAGTCCGGCGGTGCCGGCGGCGTGGTTTGAGTACCAAGCTGAGCGTCACGGCGGGAGCTGAATGGGTGAGGGCTCCGATGGAGATGCGGTCTGGGCCGGCCGCCGCCATCGCCCGTACGTTCTTCAGGGTGATGCCTCCCGAGACTTCCACCAGCGCACGGCCGTGGATGAGTTTCACTGCTTGCTTGACTGTGGCGGGAGTCATATTGTCCAGGAGAATGATGTCGGCCTTGCCATGAAGGGCGTTGTGAACTTCCGATAACGATTCCACTTCGACAATTACGGGCTTGTCTTTGGAGGCCACTGCGTGCGTTATCCGGCAGGCTGTAAGAACAGCCGGTTTCTTGTTTTTCATCAGGGCCAGATGATTGTCCTTGATCAAGATGCCATCGCCAAGCGACACACGGTGATTCGTTCCCCCACCAAGTGACACGGCCCATTTCTGAAGCGCTCTCCAGCCGGGGAGAGTCTTTCTTGTATCCATAATGGTGACTGGATAGCCATGAACGGCGTGGCAGAAGTGACTGGTCAGGGTAGCGATCCCGGAGAGATGTTGGAGGAAGTTCAGGGCGACTCGTTCAGCCATTAAGATGGATCGTCCATCGCCTTCGATCCGCAATAGTACATCCCCATTTTTGGCATGCGATCCATCTCGTCGGGATGGAGCAAGCTTGAGGGATACATCTACCGCGATGAATGTTTGAATGGCTGCTGCCATTCCTGCAACGACGAGAGGTTGTTGGGCGATGATCTTGGCGCGGGCAGGGGTAGGTTCGGAAAAGAGTGCCGTTGTCGTGATATCGCCTTGGGCGAGGTCTTCCTCGAGTCCCATCCGGACCGCACGTCGGATGTCAACAGCCGGCAGTGCCACCATGCTAGGCTCCTAGCATCGCGCGCAGCTGCTGTTCGCTGCTGGTCAACATGGCGCGGTCACGAGAGAGTGCGCGCAGGCGGTCCTGATGGTCGGTGATCACTTCTGGCGGAGCTTTTGAAACAAAGTCCGCACTTTTCAGCTTGCCGTCGAGCCGCTGGGACTCCCTGTCGGTCTCCGCAATCTGTTTCACGAGGCGATCGAGCGCTTTGTTGAGGTCTACGTCTCCTTCGACAGAAACACCAACGGTAACACCATCTCTGATGAGGCCGAGTACATTCGACATCGGCCGCTGGGAGACATGAGTGAGCGAGATCTGGCCTCGTCCGAGATGTACAAGTTCCTGTTCGAGTGTACCCAGTCTTACAATCGCGGCAGGGTCTTCATGTGTGACAAAGAAGCGTACCTCTTTTCCCGGCGGATAGTTCAGCAGGACGCGGGCTGTGCGCATGAGGCCGATGCACTGTTCAAAAAGATGAAAAGTTTCTTCTGAAGACGGGTCATGCCAGTCTGTTTGAGTGACTGGATATGGTTGAGTCACAATGGTCTCACCAGTGTGAGGCAAGGTTTGCCATATTTCTTCGGAAATAAAGGGCATGAAAGGATGAAGAAGTCGCAAAAACACCTCGAGCGTTTCCTGGAGCATCCGTCGAGTTGCAGAACCTTGAGGATGCATTGTGTCCTGGAGAACAGGTTTGATCAATTCAAGGTACCAATCGCAGTACTCATGCCAGAAAAAGTGGTAGAGAGCATTAGTCGCTCGGTCAAACCGGTAGGCTTCTAGCTCCATAGTCACGACCTGAATCGTGTCGTTTAGCCTGCTTCGAATCCAAAGACCTGGAAATGACCGATCGGTTGGAGGCATCGACTCCTTAATTCCTGCGAGGTATATGTGGGCAAAACGAGCGGCGTTCCAGATCTTGTTCGCAAAATTGCGATAGCCTTCGATCCGTTCCTCTGCGAGTTTGATGTCGCGTCCCGGTGAGGCCATCGAGGCGAGCGTGAAGCGGAGCGCGTCGGTGCCGAACTGCTCCATGACATGCAGCGGATCGATGACGTTGCCTTTCGACTTGCTCATCTTCTGGCCTTCGACATCGCGGACCAAGGCATGGATGTAGACGTCACGGAAGGGGACATCACCCATGAATTTCAGGCCCATCATGATCATACGGGCAACCCAGAAGAAAAGAATGTCGAGCCCGGTCACTAGGGTCGAGGTCGGATAGTACTTTTTGAGCTCAGGCGTCTGTTCGGGCCAGCCAAGCGTAGAGAACGGCCACAAGGCAGAAGAGAACCAGGTATCGAGCACGTCCGGATCGTGGATAAACTCCTGCCCACCGCAGTTTGGGCAATGCGTGGGCGGAGTCTTGGCGACGATAGGTTTGGCTTCCAAGGGAATGACCCAAGTTCCATCTGGTTTAGTAGATAGCAAAATATCCGCGTTACAACCTTTGCAGTACCAGGCAGGAATCTGGTGGCCCCACCAAATTTGGCGTGAGATGCACCAGTCCTTGATGTCGCGCATCCAGCCCAAATAATTGTTTTTCCACCCCTCAGGAATGATTCTAACTTGGCCGGTTTCGACTACCTCAATAGCAGGCTCAGCCAGTGGCTGGATCTTTACGAACCACTGTGGTGACAAGAAAGGCTCGACCACAGTCTTGCAGCGATAGCACTTGCCGATAGGCATCTTATGCGGATCGGTTGCGGCGAGGAGCCCCCGCGAGTCCAATTCTTTCACTACGATACCTCGCGCATCCTGTACAGACGTCAGTGCGAGCTCGCCTCTGATCGCATCATCTACTTGTGCTTCCTGGAGACCGAGGGGAGATAGTTGAGCGTGTTCGTTAAAAAGTGAAATCCGTCGAAGGTGATGCCTTTCACCTGCTTTCTCATCGTTGAAGTCGTGCGCCGGGGTAATCTTCACTGCTCCTGTTCCGAATTCCCGGTCGACCAGGATTGCATCCTTCACAATCGGGATCGTCCGTGTCGTCAAGGGAAGCCGAACTTCTTCGTCAATGAGATGCCGATAACGTTCGTCTTCAGGATGCACAGCCACGGCAGTATCGCCCAGCATGGTTTCGGGGCGCGTGGTGGCTACGAGCAGATACTGTGTCGGGTCTTTAGCAAGCGGGTATCGAATCGTGTAGAGCTTCCCTTTCACGTCTTCGTGCTCGACTTCGATGTCCGACAGAGCCGTCAAACAGCGCGGGCACCAATTGATCAGCCGTTCCCCACGATAAATCAGGCCATCTTCATGAAGCCGCACGAAGACTTCCAAGACGGCTTTTGAAAGTCCCTCGTCCATCGTGAATCGCAGACGGTCCCAGTCGCAGGATTCTCCAAGTTGTTTCTGTTGGCTTACGATCGTGTTTCCATAGGTCGTTTTCCACTGCCATACGCGCTCGATGAAGCGTTCGCGTCCAATGGATTCCCGAGAGGCGCCTTCGGCCATGAGCTGCTTTTCCACTACGTTCTGTGTGGCAATTCCGGCATGATCGGTGCCGGGCAGCCAGAGAACATTGCGGCCTTGCATGCGTCGCCAGCGTATCAGTATGTCTTGTATCGAATGATTCAGCGCGTGGCCGACATGCAGTGAGCCTGTGATATTGGGTGGGGGAATCACGATGCAGTACGGTTGGCCGGGATGGGTCGGCGAGGCGTGGAAATAGCCTTGCTGGTCCCAGACCTGAGACCAACGTGCTTCGACCGCCTTGGGATCGTAGGTTTTCTCGAGTTGGGGTGTGCTCATCCAGTCTTCATCCGTCGTTCGTGAATCGTGAGCGAGACAAGCAAGACTGCGCGACAGGCGGGACGAGCGAGACGGACGACGGTTCGAAGTCCGAAGTTCGAGGTACTCGGAACTTCGAACCCTGAACTTCGAACCTTGGATCGCGCCTTTCTTGCATATCTCGCGCGTCACGCTCCATGGGCGCTGACGGACTTTTTCAGCATCCTGCTAGAAATGCGGCGCATCTTAACATGTTAACATGCGGGTGCTGGCCTCTCAAGGAAAGATGGGGGCACACATCGCTTGAGGGGTGCAGAGCCGTGTGTTATACAGACTCGCACAAGGCGAGGGCGACGGGTTCGTTCCGCTTCCACTTTTTACAATTTGGAGAGACTATGGCCACAGGCCGCGAAAAAGACCGCAAGACGAGAAAGAAGCATCGGAAGAATGTCGCGCGGGTGAAGGCGCTGGCGACAGCCGGACGGGGTAAGGGTAAGAAGAGCAAGAAGGGGTAAGTCGCAGCGTGGCCGAGAGTCCTATGCGGCTTGTGTGAGTCGTGTGATCTCTGCTTTGATCTGCTCTCCGGCCAGGTCTGGCACGAGACGCTGAATAGCCTGTTCAACCTGCTCTCGGGCTATCGCATGGACGAGTGCTTCGACCATATCAGAGGTCTGCTTGGCGGCAGCCTGTTGGATCTCTTCCTTGACGAGTCCCTCGATCGATCCGAGTTGTTCCCGAACCATATTGGACAGTGCGGTGCGAACGGCATTGGTTTGTTCGCGGACAAATGGATCGATGCGCTCTTTGATCAGGGGGCTTGCGATTTCGAAAATGCTGTGCCGAATGATGGGTTCGAGGAGGGACATTTCCCGTGAGAGAACCTTCGGGAGTGCCGTCATGAGCAACGGTTCAAGGACCTGTGTCAGTCGTTCTTCCGAGAGGGACGCACCCATATGTGTGTGTACCTCTGTTTCCACGGCTTTGGCCACGAGGGTGGCCAGGTCTTTCCCTACCATCCGGGGGAGCAGGTCGGCAATCGTTTTTTCTGTCCGTTCTGACATGGACTGAAGGAGTTGACCGAAGAGGCCCTTCATCGCTTCTTCCGGTTCGGTTATTGAGGCCTGCGCTGCTGTGGTGGTGGTCACGGGGGAGTCTTTCAGTTGGGAGTGGGGTGCGACCGCCTGTTCCTCTTCTTCCTCGGTCAGGCTGTCATCGTTGAAGTCATCACCACCATCGGCGTCCGTCGCGCTCGAGACCGGAGGCCAGAAGCGAGATTTCTTCTTTGATCCGTTCGTCCTGGATGCCTGCTGTGCTTCCAAATCCTTGATCATATCGATGAGGTTTTCGGACTGAAATGGTTTGTTGAGAAAGGCCTTCACCCCCAGCGAACGCAAGTGGGTTTCATCCACACGATCCGCCGAGCTGATCAGGGAGACAATATAGGTTTCTGCCAAGTTATCCAGCTTGTGGACTTCTTTACAGAACCCCGAGAAGGTCATGTTCTCCAAATGATAATCTGCGATGATGAGATTCGGGCTCATCCGGCGTGCCGCTTCCAAGGCTGCGGGGCCATCCTGGAATCCCACGACATCACACCCTTCCGGTTTCGAGATCTGCTCGACCAGCCGGCGGACGGCGGGACTGCTATCCACGATAAAGATGGTTGAAGCCACCTAACCCTCCAATGTTATTGAACTATATCGAAGCTAGCAGTGGGGGTATTCTTTGTCAAGAAATCGCACGATAGGTGCGTGTTTTGACTTCGGATTTTTGACCTGACTACAATTCGACACCGGGAGGACTCGTACGACTAATGAAGACCCCAATCCGCGTTATCTTTTTTGATGCAGCTGAGACGTTGTTTCATATTAATGGTTCGGTGGCAGAGGTCTACTTCACGTATGCGGTTCAGCATGGGTTTCGGCAGACTCCCGACTCGCAGGCATCGATTGCGCAAGCCTTTCAGCGTGCCTTTCGCGACGCGACGCCACCGGTTTTTGCCGCAACGGATCCTATCAAATTGAAGCAATGTGAACGGCTCTGGTGGTTCGACATCGTACACAACGTATTTTATCGCGTCGGGATGTTCGAGCGGTTTGATGAATTCTTCGAGCAGGTCTTTCAGGTATTTGAAGATCCTCGTTCCTGGGCATTGTTTCCTGAAACCCATGCCGTGCTGACCAGGCTGCGTGAAGAGGGATTCGAGCTGGGGATCGTGTCCAATTTCGATTCCCGGCTCTTTCCTGTCATGCGGGGACTCGGGATCGACCGGCTCTTCGATTCAGTGACGATTGCGAGCCTGGCAAGGGCCGCCAAGCCGGCGCCGAAGATTTTCGAGGTTGCCCTTGAAAAACATGCAATCGATCCGAACGAAGCGATGCATGTGGGTGACAGTGTCCGGGACGATGTGGAGGGTGCAGCGAAGGCCGGGCTGACCGGTGTGTTGCTGGATCGAGCGGGGCGCTCTCAGGCGTCAGGTGGCTATGTGATTCGGACGTTGGAGGAGCTCCTTCCGCTGGTAGGATGCTGAAAAAGTCCGCCAGCAGAAGAAGACCGTTATTTGATTTGTCTGGTCTATCTGGTTTGTCTGGTTTTGTGGTTGAACGAAACTAACCAGATGAACCAGACAGACCGGGCTAAAGAAGTAACGGAACCAGATCTTTCGCGCGGCCCCGCAGCGAGAGGTCAACTAGGTTCGATTGCGGGGTGCTCTCGAGATTGATCTCAATGACCAGCGCGCCGACCTCCTTCGCTACCGACGCAAAGCCTGCAGCGGGATAGACGACTCCCGATGTGCCGATTACAAGGAAGAGGTCGCAGGCCCGCAGGGCCTCATCGCAGCGGCGCAGGTCTTCCTCCCAGAGCGATTCCCCAAACCAGACGATATGAGGCCGGAGCAGAGCATGGCATAGCCGGCATGTCGGCAGGATGGGAAGAGGGATCTCCCGGTTTTCCGAAATGACGCCACAGCCTGTGCAGCGAACTTTCCAGATGTTGCCGTGAATTTCGGAGAGGCGTTGTGATCCGGCGGTTCGATGGAGCCCATCGACATTTTGCGTGATCAGCCACATTCGATCGGTCCATCGCTGTTCAAGCTCCACGAGCGTGTCGTGGGCAGGATTTGGCGATTTCGTGGTAATCAATTCACGCCGCCAGTTATACCATTCCCAGACTAATCGTGGGTCACGCGCAAAGGCTTCAGGTGTCGCGAGATCCTCTGCGCGGTAGGTGCGCCACAAGCCGTCCGCCCCGCGAAAGGTCGGCACGCCGCTATCGGCGGAAATTCCAGCTCCTGTGAGGACGGTCACGTTTCGAGCGGACGCGAGGTGTGTTCGGGCGAGGATGATCTGATCGTCGGTGGCCATGGTCGAATGCGCGAATTGTATCGCATTTCGAGCCAACGAATCTGCGTGGTATAGTACGCCTCCATTATTCTTGTGAGGAGCATGATGAAACAGATTCTGATGGTGGGGGCTGGATCAGTCGGTGGGTTCTTCGGCGCACATTTAGCGAAAGCGAATCTCTCTGTCTCTTTCCTGCTGCGGCCCAAGACGCTCGCAGCCGTGAAGCAGAATGGCCTGACGATCCGCAGTGCCAATGGCTCCTTCACCGTGCAACCACCAGCCGCATCCGATCCGCGAGATCTCCCGAAGCCGGACCTGATCATCCTCTCCGTCAAAGCCTACGATTTGGATGAGGTGCTGACCCAAATCGAGCCGGCCCTGAACGATCAGACTGTCATTTTGACCCTACAGAATGGGGTCGATACCGAAGATCGCATCCTGGCGCGCTTTCAACGGGATTGTGTCGTCGGCGATATCGCTTATATCTATA
>VBOL01000347.1 GCA_005887945.1 Nitrospirota bacterium | reverse complement strand
TTGAATAATCTCTTCGGGCGTATACCGTTTCTTGGGCATGACCCTGACCTCCCTGGTTGCGGTCCAGTCTAACATTCACTCTGGACCAAATTTGCCCGGGCAGGTCACGTTGACCTGCGTCAATCTTTTGTACCACCTTGAATGTTAGTCATGGGCTCAGGCTGTCCATAATCCTCGTTCGCTTCCAGCTTTCTAGACATCGATTCTTCAAGGGCTTTGCCCCAATCTTCATGGGTGTTCAAAAGGAACTGGTTTTGAGTGAGACATACTGGTCATGTTTTCGTCGTGCAATGGGTAAATGATCGCTCACTCATCGCAGTCAAGTTTCCTGGGTGCCCACCACACTACACCATTGAAATTTTACACCCTTTTAATTCTTTACTAATACAGGGCGTCGATCAACGGAGTACGATAATGCGTAGGGTCTTCTTGTTTGACGCTCAGTCCCTGGTGTTGCGCCCTCTGGAGACTGAGGTCAGGCCCAGAATCAGTCCTGAGTAACAATCCATCGTGGCGGGTTAGATTAAGTGCGTTGACAACGAATGGGTGTGCCGCCTATTGTTCTGAACCTAGCCATTGGAACTGATCGTTGTGTAAGCGCTCGCTGATACTCTCACAGCTAATCGCGTAGCAACTCCCTCATGAGTCTGGAGGTGACGGACTCCTGACTTTGCTACCAGCAGGAGTCGTAGGGGTTTTATTTTTCATAGAAGCTATCGAGCATCTGCGTGGGGAAAAGGTGGGACGGACGATCGGTGCAGCTGAGGAATAATAGTGTCTACTGTTGGGGAATTTGGGAAGAGGTAACTCGATGCTGAGAGAAAAACTATCAATTGCCAAAAATTTCATGCGTGGCACGGCATGGAGTCTCTACCACATCGTCGTAGTCGCACTGAGTGCGGGGATAGCCTTATCTCTACCCACAATTGCGAGGGGTTTTCTAACTTATTGGTCTCGCGTGGAGAATGATAAGGGCTATCTCGTCGCTGTTGAAATGACGGCAGCGATTTTTCTAATTGTCTCCTTCAACTATCTTCATAGAAGCCTCCGGGACCGGACTCTCGCTAAGATGGCAACTGGTGCTGGCTTGACCGCTTTTTCCCCTTGGCGAAAACTCCGCGCCCAGAGAAGGATCAGGAAGTTAAAGGAAAAGCAGGGAACGGGAAGAACTATCGTGGTGATTGGGTCAACTGGCTATGGAACCTTTGTTGACCAAGATGGCGATCTCTATACGGTGCTGGGAAAGTGTCTGGGAGCTCACATACTGCTTGTGAATCCGTACAGTCAGGAAGCGACAAGTCGCATCGATGCGATTCTCCATCCACATTTTACTCTTGAGAAGTTTCGACAGGAGGTCAGGGAAAGCATCACCTTGCTAAAGAGGCTCAAGGCAACCGGGAAAGCCGTCAAACTCAAGCTCTATTCGGACCCACCCCTCGTCAAACTAGCGATCCTCGGTGATTATCTTTGGCTAAAGCATTATCACACCGACCTGGACGTACAAACGATGCCGGAATATGTATTCCAGCATAACCTTAATGATCATGGCTTGTATAACTTGTTTTACCAGTACTTTATCCAGAGATGGGACAATCTAGAAATACCGGAATATGATTTCGATACAGACGAATTGGTGTACAGAGGGCACAATGGCAACGAGATAATAAGAGAACGGTTTGGGATGGGGGAAGAGGCTGAGGACCTTCGGCAAGAGCCGGGTTTCGTCCCTGACTTATTGCCGATGTCAGCACGGTCAAACCGCAACCAGACAGGTGAGCTTCGTGCCACTTTGCCTCACCTGAAGCACGATTTCTAACCCATCGCCCGTGCAAAAATATTTGTTTTTGAGCTGGCCCGAGGATAGGCCAAAATCCTTGAATAGTCGACTTGTCCGTTCTCGCCCATCAGAGAGGTTTTTGAACACTGTGCACAGAATGACTAGGAAGGCGGAAAAGGGATGAAAGATGTTTTGAACGTTCTGTCTTTTACGCGGAGTGCTGAGCCGATCGAGGGTGTGCTAAATTTGTGCTAAAAGTTGTCCAAATAGACAAGAACCATTGAAATCAGTAGAGCCACCAGAAAGTTTCTAAGCTTCGGCATTCAAATAAGAAACGGGGAAACCATTTGCAACACCGAGCCTTTTTAAAAGCGTCTT
This sequence comes from Nitrospirota bacterium, assembly GCA_005887945.1. Taxonomy (GTDB): domain Bacteria; phylum Nitrospirota; class Nitrospiria; order Nitrospirales; family Nitrospiraceae; genus Palsa-1315. Next base: position 5,427 of record VBOL01000347.1, on the reverse strand, counting down.
GCTCACATTCGTAAACCGCAGGTCGTCCGTTCAATCCGGATCGCCGGCTCCAAAAATCCCACGGCGGTCTCAAGTTCCTAGCGCAACAGGGACGTTGTGAAACGCCTCGCTCGGTGTCCTCCAGTTGAGCCCCTTGCGAGGCCGGGCGTTCAAGAGGGTTTGCACATGCTTGATCTGACGACGCGAGACCCGCGAGAAGTCCGTGCCCTTTGGGAAGAACTGCCGGATGAGGCCGTTGGTGTTCTCGTTCGTGCCCCGCTCCCAGGGACTATGCGGGTGGGCGAAGTAGACCTGGATGCGCGTCTCGTGCGTGAACAACGCATGCTCGGCCATCTCTTTGCCCTGGTCATAGGTCAGGGACCGCACCATCTGTTGGGGCAAGGTGCGCATCTCCCAGGCGAAGGCCTGCCGGACACTCGTCGCATCCTTCGCCCGCAGGGGCACCAGGAGGGTGGTGCGGGTCGTCCGCTCCACGAGCGTGCCGAGCGCCGAGGCGTTCCGGCGCCCCACGATCAAATCCCCCTCCCAGTGGCCGGGCACCGTCCGATCCGCCACCTCCGCGGGACGTTCCGCGATGCTCAGCATCGCGGGGATGGTGCCGCGTCGCTCCGGACTGCCCCGCCGCACCCGCCGGTGTTTCCGTCGGTGCCGGATCGCCCGGAGCAACTCCCGTTTGAGTGCGCCGCGGGGCAGCACGTACAGGTACGTGTAGATCGTCTCATGCGAGACACGCATCGTGGGATCATCAGGATACTCCGCCTTCAGCCGCCTGGCAATCTGCTCCGGCGACCAGCGCTGCGTCAGCTGCGCGTGCACGTAAGCCTGGAGGTGCGGGTGCGTCAGGAGCTTGCGCGGCCGCTGGGCTGAGCGTCTCGCGACGTGTTGTCCTCGCGTGGCCCGATAGGTGCTCCGTGTCCGCTCCGCCCGGCGCCATTCCCGTCCGACCGTGCTGGGTGCTCGTCCGAGCTGTCGAGCAATCACTCGCAGACGGCCCCCTGCCGCCAGCTCGCGGCTGATCTCCTCGCGTTCGGCGAGGCTCAAGCGTATGTACTGTTTCATTCCGCGCAAATCCTTTCTCCTGCTGTAGACCAGGATACTGGTGTTGCGCTAGGAACTTGAACTCAAGCTATAAAATCTTCCCGGACTATGGTAAGTAAGAGCGGTGAACGCTATGTAGTTCTCTTCGCCAAATTCTTTTGCATCAGCAACGCTGTCGAACCTAGCCGCTTTCGATCTCATCATGGTTAGGGATGCATCCTGGGCAATGTAGCAAGTCCCGAATGCTACTTGCTTCTGAGGGCTAGCAAATATCACAAACAACGTCTGTTTTGTCTTCGCCATATCCAGCCCCCCTTCAGCATCGGCAGATCACCAGCCAGCCCATACCGTACCGTGGCCTCGGAACGGGCCAGGGTTATACGTGACGAAGCCTCGCGGGGAGGCGAATTATATAGGAGGGAACCGAAGGACGGCGCAAGGCGGCGGATTGAGAAATAATGGTATTGATCGGTGGAACTTTGCCGGAGGCAGGTAGATAGGTCAGAAACACCTGATTTTGAACAGATCTTCATCGTATAGCCCCTCGCCATCACGTTCACAGCTAGAAACGACTGGCCATTTTCTCCGCCAGAGGATGCAACCGTTCGATCGAGACCATATCGTGCTGGCTCTTCGCGGTTACCTCCACCCCGGCGACAGCGGTCGGTTTGCTGACCGTGCATGTCGTATTGAACCCGTGCTGCGCAAGATTCGCGGGTGGCACCATAGTCGAGCAAGTAATCAGCCCAAACGTCTTCACGTCGACCTGAATCCCCATCTTCGTAACGACTTCGACGCCTCCCTGCTCTGTGCCGACGGAGCGATCTCTGCCCGGGTCGAGTCCCGTGCTGAGCCGCAGCATCACCGTTGCGGTCGAGGTCTGACCGGTGCAGAGATCGGCTCGCCCCGCTGCCATCCTGCCGCCCCCACTCAGGCTCACCGTGGTGCCCAGGACGGTCTGCAACTCAGAGGGAGTGAGCAGCCCGCACGCCTTGTTGCCGTCCGCAGCACCAACGGGCGCCTGCACGCTCGCCGCGAACGCGCCAGCACACACTGCAACCGCCATCCATCGAGAGCACGCTCGCGTAGTCATGGACACCCCTCCCTCTGTCTGAAACAGCGATAGGATCGGACTTGAGAGGTGGTCTGCCCCTTTATTTCACCCGATGCGCTGGTGAGGTCTCCCCTGCTCTCCCGATCGTACTCGCCATCTCTTATTCATTCCTTTTTGATCTCCTTCGACGCAGTAGCGCCCAGCACATGCTGTCCTGACCGAGACACTTCGTCCGCGTTTCCAAACACTTGAACGATAAGAAGTTGTTCCGTTCAGCGATAATATCAGTGGATGAAAAGTCTCACTAGAAGCTGATGTGCTGTTCTTCCGTCTTCTCGTGAACTCACCTGTTTCTTCTTACAGATTAGGAAGTTAGAGGCGGTTTGCAACCTTGCCGGAGATCTGGCCCGTCATTTGCCCAACACCTCACATGTGCAAAAAATATGGAGAATTACTCCTCCAAAAACTACGCAAAAGGAGAGACCATGAATCGCGATCAATTCGAAGGCAAACGGAATGAGCTCCAGGTGCAATCGGGTAAGTTTACCGATGACAAGCTGAGGCAGACCGAAGGCGGCTACGACAAGTTCCAGGGCAGGATGCAAGAGCGGTACGGAGATCGAAAAGAAGACGTGAAGCGCTGGACGGATGAATGGTTCAAGAAGCAGCTCGGCGACAGGCGGGACCCAGGCAAAAATAGGTCAAGAGGAAAAGAAAGTAGCTAAGAAGTCTTTCGTGTCCTCTGGTTACTTAACCGGAACGCTCGATCATCGAAGTAAAGAAGAGAGTGGTCAGATGTTGTACTACGCGCTGGTGTTTCTTCTCGTGGGATTAGTAGCAGCCGCTCTCGGCTTGTCAGGAGTTGCTGGCGTTGCCATTCAGATCTCTTGAATCTTGTTCGTCATCGGAATCGTGCTGTTGGTGAATCACTTGTTGCAGGGCACACGCCCCCCGTCACCTAAATATCTTAGATGGGAAAAGGAGGTTCTGTCATGCGCATTCCGGCGTTCTCGAAGTTGAATTTCATGTGTGTGGTGGTGCTCGCTAGCGTGGGCATTGCCACCGCAGCCTGCAACACGTTGAAGGCGACAACAGACACTACGGTCAAATTCTTTTCGAGCACGAGTCCGGGCTCCATGCTCACGGAAGATGGAATGGTGGAGCAGAAGCAAAAGGTGAATCTGTTTGCAGGCGTTGCCTTCGAGAATTTGCGACAGGATATGGCCCAAGGTGGTGGTCCGTATCTCACCTCTCTTGCGGTCTTGATGAAAATTCCGTCCGATCGTCAAGGCGAGTTTGCGCGGTTCGTGCAGAACCGGTATCCCGTGTTGTTCACGTCCGATCTGGCCACTGATCACGCCGCCCATCTCAAGATGCTCGCGGTTCTCGATCGTGAAATGGAGGCTCATGACAGAACGAATTGACTCGAAGGAACTTTCCAAGACTATGAGGGGAGTTTATGGGAATACTGGGCAAGGGATTGATTCTATGGATTATGGCATTCCAGCCGGCATTACTTTTCTACTGTGGCTGTTCGGAATTTTGAAGTGATGCAGGGTCGCGGCAGGAACCCTGTGGATATAACCGGAATAGGTCTCTTAACGAGGTGGTAGCTCACAATCAATTCCAGTGTCATTTGCTGCAATCATGCTTTGAAGCGCAAGGAGGTGCCCATGAGATCTTTCATCAGACGTACATCGCTCACGCTGCTGATGCCGATCTTGATTCTGGCCGGCTGCAGCCATACCATTCCCGCAACCGGTAGGATGCCGCAGCCGCCGCCTCAATTAGGCAAGACCCCACCGACGATCGCACCGCTCAATGCCAACGAAAAACAAACGCAAGCTCCCGAATCGATATTGCCGGTGACCCTCACGGCCGATCTCACTCCGGTTCAACGTACAATTCGAGCGGCGGTGCCCGAACGGTTCACCGATGAGGGTCACCCACTCGCGAACAACTATCGCTGGCAGTTTGTCCGAGAAGGCGAACCGCAGGTGCTTATTCAGGATGGATTGGTGAAGTATCAGGCGGTCTACCGGGGAGAGATCGAATCAAACGCCACACGCGCTTGCCGGCTCGATCCTCTCTTTCCCGTGCTTGAGGGGACAGGACGGCTCATGCTGCGCGAGCAGGATCAGGGACTTCTCGTTACGATGAGCGATTCCAGGACCTCCATCACTTTGAAACCGGAGAGCGACAGCAAGTGCAACATGTTCAATGTTGTGGTGCAAGATCAGTTGGCCGAGCTGTTCCAACAGGAGACGATCAATCAGCAAATCGGCCAAGCCCTCGAGAGGGCTGGCTACTCCATTCCGATTCAACTCGTCTGGGATCGGTTACAGGAGCCCATGGTCGTAGGGGAGGCGAACAGCCATCTCTGTCTGTACGGCAAAGTGCAGGATTTCACCGTAGGCTCGCTCAAGGGGCCGGGACATCAGACGACGATCACGGGGGCCGCCCGGCAAACGCCGGTCGCCCTATACCAGACACCGTGCCAAAAGCCGACGACCACACCGCCACTGAAGGTGCACATGGACAACACGGCGGTTGCGGTGCAGGAGGGGCAGCCGTATAAAATCCTCTTTAGTGTGCCGGTGCCCTATGCCCTGCTCACTCAACAATTGCAAGACAGACTGTTCCATCAGGAGGCGAAGCTGCCTACGACGTTCTTCAATACGCTGACGATCGAACGCGCGGTCGCTTCCGACGTCAACGGCCGGGCGCTCCTCTCCGTGGAGACCAGCGGAGCAGTGAGCGGCACCCTCTACTACTGGGGCACGCCACGGCTGGAGCATGAGGGTAATGTGATCACGATCCCGGATCTCCAGATGGCCAATGAAACAAAGATGGCGTTGGATGAGATGAAATACGGGTACTGGCAAATGGTGGATGACGAATTAGCGCCACGCTTGCAGCAAGCCGCCACAATCGAGTTGGCGCAGCGGATCGGAAACATGAAGAGCGCCCTGAGCGGCCAGCATAAGTCCGGAGGGTTGGCGATGGATCTGTTGGTGGCACGCCAGGAAGCCGGCCAGGTCACTTCGACCACAGATGCCCTCGTGGCCGATGTCTTATTGGAAGGAACCGCCAGCGCCACCGGCCGAGTGCCTGTCAAGCAGCAGGCTCAGAGCGACGCGATCGAGAGGACACTGCTCATGGAGACGCCGGCCGACAATGCACCGCGGAAGGCCGCGCGTATACCGGAGCACAGGGCGTCGGAAGATTTCTCAGGACACCACTAGAAATGCGCTGGGGGTCGACACAGACTCACTGCCTGATCCCCAGTATTTCTATGTCCGCTCGGGACGAATGCGAGGGGGGTGGGCTGAGGA
>VBOL01000348.1 GCA_005887945.1 Nitrospirota bacterium | reverse complement strand
AGGGACGGGTTTGATTGGTCATGGCATTCTCCTTGGATTTTTAAGGTTGCTAAATGGTTTTGGGCAATTTGGATGAGGTAGAAACGTGAACAGCGTCCAGCCGCCCCATCCTTACCGGCGCGATAGCGTTCAAAGGCTTCAGCGAGTTCTTCCTGGCTATTCATGCCGTTGACTCCACAAATGGGTTGTCCATAAAATTAGCTATAGCTCAGCAACAGTAAGGCCGGTAGATGGCCAGTTCACAATAGATTGTTGCGTATAAGCAACAATAGATATGGAAGATCTAAACGACATCTACTTCTTTGCATCGGTCGTCCAATACGGCGGATTTTCTGCGGCGGCACGCACCATAGGCGTTGAGAAAACGCGCCTCAGCCGGAGGATCGCAGCACTGGAGAAGCGGCTGGGTGTCCGTTTATTACAACGCACCACCCGGGCTTTGGCTCTCACAGAAGCCGGCCAGCGCTTTTTTGAGCGATGTGTTGAGACGGTCGAGGGAGCACAGGCGGCATATGACAGCGTGGCGGAATTGCGCAGGGAACCTGCAGGGCTCGTTCGCCTCAGCAGCCCGGTCCTGCTGTCGCAAAGGTGTCTGGCTCATGCACTCCCCGGCTACATGACGGTACATCCAAAAGTTTCTGTCTTCGTCGAGGCGACGGACCGGACCGTAGATGTGATTAAGGAACGATTTGACATCGCGATCCGGGCAAAACCCGTCATAGAGGACGTGGCCGGACTGGTAGCGAAAACTCTCGGCAATTCCCAACGCGTGCTGGTCGTCAGTCCTGCCTTTCTTGACCACTATGGGCACCCGGAAAATCCGGCTGACTTGCCCAAATTCAACACGGTCGCCAGTACCGACGACATATTCGCCGGCGGGGCGCGATGGAAACTGACAAATCTTGATAATCGGACGCAAAATATCGAGTTGAAGCCGAGGCTTGTAACGAGTGATCTGCGCATGAGACTTCAGGCTGCGATACGCTGTATCGGCATCGCATTGCTGCCGGAACAAGTGGTTGCCGCACCCTTAAAAGAGGGGCTTGTTGAACGGGTCTTGCCGCAATGGTCTGGCGCGAAGAATATTCTCCACCTAGTTTACCCGACGCCGCGGGGAATGCTTCCGTCGGTGAGGAGTCTTATTGATTATCTGTTGATCCATGTTCCTGCCTGGCTCCAGGAAAGGAGCATTTAGAGGTCGATCATGGACGTCCTTCTCTTCGGCCGAACGGGAATTCGCCGCAGGCGCGGGGAGCAGAACATAAGCATCAAACGGTGTCTCCTCTGGTCGTGGAGTTTGACGCTCAGTGTCGATGCGTCTCGTGGGATGCCAGCCGATGTCTACCCATGAGGAGGCAAGCAGTAGGTAGGTCAGAAGCCCGAGACAAATCCCCCCTAAATGCCATCCATCAGTTCCGACGCCGATGGAACCAGAGAACATTCCAATGGAAAGAGGCAAAAGTCCGTTTCGTTCAAAATCCTTATCGATTATCTAACTGGGCCACTACGAAACATCATACGTTTAGCAGTCTAGTAGGTATGGCTCACAAACAACTGTTGGTGAACTGTGACCACAATTCTTCTGGGGTGGTCGAAGGCGAACTATGGAAATTCAGCTTCAGGATAGGAGGCAGTGATCAAGACAGGATTGCGGTTTGACTACTTCCGATTGGGAACTGCTTTCTTGGCCGATGTGAGCAGGGTCGCACGAGAGGTGCCTTCAGTGGGATACGCGGTGGCCACCCCTACAGCAAAGGTGGGGCCGAGATACAAGGCCTCGATGGTCTCGTGGAAATGGTCCATCATAGGCTTCGCATCTTCGGTTCCTGTACCGAATAGCAGTACTACAAACTCCGCACCCCGATAGCGTGCCACGATCTGGCCTGGTTGGGCAAAAGTCTCTTGCGCAGCCTGAGCGATTTTCTGTAGGCACTCGTCACCCGTGAGGTACCCATAGGTGTCGTTAAAGGCCTTAAAATTTTCGAGGGTAAGGAAGAGAAGCGAAATAGGAAGGTGTTCCTGTGCCGCGCGTGCCCACTCTTGCTCGAAGAGTTCATCGAAACTCCACCAGTTCATAATGCCCGTTAAAACGTCGATGGTCAGGGGGACTTGGATGTTCGTCTTCTGGGGTGTCACCTTCTGTGACTGCGCTCGCTGGTTGGCGTCCTCTTGGACTCTGAGTACCATTGCGATCTTGGCCAAGAGTTCAGCCTTGATTACTGGCTTTCGAATATAGTCGGCAGCCCCTCGCCTAAAGGCCAATTGGATAGTGCCGGGGGTTGTATCGGCCGAAATCATCACAATCGGGACCGCTTCAAAATGCTTCATAGATTTAATCCGCGCGCAGGCGTCGAGTCCATCGAACCTAGGCATCTTGATATTAAGCAAAATCAAATCGATTGGGACCAACGGCTCGCCCTCAGTTAACTCCTTCAAGTAATGCAACGCCTCTCTCGCCGAGTGAGTGGGGACAACAGCATAGTCGGCGGACTTCAGGTAGGACCCGACGAGCAGGCAATCATCCCGTGAGTCATCGACAAGTAAGATGGCCATAGATCATTCTCAGGATCAACGAGTTTACCCTACCAGTGAAGGGCCAGCCAGCCAAGGCATTGTTGAGAAAGAAGATTGACAGAAGGAGGAGGCGAAACTTCCACCTATGAAGCAGCCGCTTTTTCTAACTGGTCAGTACTATTTGTTTTTGGACCTCATCGGCTCAAAAAAGGACCGTTTTTGGTCAGGTCCGCAGGAGCGAGTCGGATCGAACCTAGGGTTACATCTCATCTCGAAACTCCTCCGTATATGCTGTGTCAGTTTCGATGACGCCCGACAGCGTCTCCGACCTGATATAGCCAGACAACTCCACATATTCAGGATGATGGTGAGAACCATCCTCGTCGTCGCGAAACCGAAAGAATTCAGAGTATACCCTGAGATTATCGACGACGCCTGTAATTTCTTAGCCCTCGCTCAGTAGAAACAGAAACGTAAATGGGACCCTCCGTCTTCTCGACCTCCAGAACTGGAAGGAGTTCATTATGAGGGGGGAGACTTCCTGAGACATCCGCGGGAAGACGAATGAGACGTTGCTCAGACCTAAGAAACTCGGATAGTTGCATATGGATTTTGTTGAGCCCCGCGATCGAATCAAGGACCATGGGGTCTGAATTTGCTGAGTAGTAAATGCGCACGGCGTGTCTTAATGGTTAACTTAGCATGCGCAATCATTTATTTTTGGAACAGGCAGAAGGATACGTCAACGCCCTAGAAAAATCGACCTCTTGGGTTTTCATCTTGAGGGAGGATTTTGAACACTGTACGGAGAGCTATTGAGCAAGAGGACACAGGTTGACAGTCGTTTTGCAGGTTCTGTCTATTGTACGAAGTGGTGAGTCGATGAGGACTCGAGCCTGATAAGAAGAACGGTCGTAAAACGGTCATATAGTACAAAGTCTGTGAAGCTCGTGTCGGTGATGACGACCCTGAATAGGCCACCAATCAATTCCCGCCTTCGGCACATATACAGGCTTTTTGGGGTTGCGGTTTTGGTTGCGGTTCGGTAGCGGTTTTGGTGACGATCAGGGAGATGACACAGTCGTAGATGATCGCAGTGGTAGAAAAGAACTATTGCATGACTTCAATGGGATCGTATCAATTGGTCTCACTCGATCATCTTCAGTAGTAACTGCCTGAGTAGCTCTTTTAAGGCGAGGACCCTATGGCTCGAAATTTTATTTATGCCCTCCGAGGCGTATCTGAAACGTGAATCTATTTGCCTCTGATTTTGAGTTGAGGCCCAGCAGGAGGGGGGGCAGGAAAATATATTTTCTCTGTTTGACTGCCTACACTGTGCCTACAAGGAGACCGGTTGGAAGGGGGATGCTCTGTAAGTGGTTGATTTGTGGTGGGCCGTGTAGGGGTCGAACCTAGGGCCCGCTGATTAAGAGTGAGGCCGAGGGGGTTGCTCAAGTCATTGATGGCTTGGGCAATCCTCGCTCCCACTGAGGAGTGTACTTTGAATGCAGTTTGCCGGACTTTGTTTCTCTTGCTTGGATTTTGCCGTCATTTGCTGGTCAGGCTAACACCTAAATAACACCTGAGAAACCGGGGAAAGAGTGAGGGGGGGGCTTTATAGGCAGGCGAGGGGTCGTAGGGGGACGAGTGTCCCTATCGATGTGCTTGAGTTTTTCGATGCTATCCTAAACATCTCTTTACAGCGTGGAGGGGTGGGATTCGCTTATTTGGGCGAAACGCCTGGTGGGAACGGTGCGGTGGCAGCCGGGGGTTGAACCTGCTGGGCGCAGCGTACAATGAGGGGCCAGGCTTGCTGCGCAAGCGCGTGACCGTCGATATGGCCTTCGCGCAGTTCCACCTGGGTGTTCTGGGTTCGTGCGAGGAAATGCAACTCAAACCCCACTATCCGTCGAGCCAGGAGCGATTGCCGCGTGACGGTGATAAAAAATTCCTGATGATCGGGCCCCCCGCTGAGCTGCGCCGCATAGGGAGAATCGATGGCTTCGATACCACGAAGGACACAGTAGGAGAGGGTGGGAGCCGGTGCCGAAAAATTCCCCATCTGGTCCGGGGGCGCCTGCCGAATCTCGGCCAGGCTCGCGACGCAGCCTGAGAGGAGTAGGGCCAGACAGAGAAGGGAGAGACGACGCATGAACAGAATCCTAGCACAACACGCGGCAGGGGACCAGGTAGAAACCCCGTCGGAGTGTCACCGATCAGCCTACCGTTCGCCTTCCTATTACGTCTTCATGTTGACCACGGATCTCTGCCCGTTTTTCTGGCTCAACCTGGTTACCCCCAACCATCTTCATGAGATGAACCGTTTTCAGAACGAAGTCATCATGAAAAGAAACAACTGAGCCCTATCTTTTCGATCTAGCTCGTCCCACAAGAGATTTCGGGTCAACACGAAGCCGTCTGCCCACAATTTTAAGTGGGGCGCAACACTTCTGACAACCTGACGAGATCAGGATGATCGCGGTTGCCGGTTTCGGTATTTTTGTCCACCTCATCTGGATTCTCAATCGTCACGATCTGCAGGGTGACAATCAGCGGTTTGCCCGCCAGAGGATGATTGAAATCGAGCACAGTCGTCTCCGGAAATATCCTCACGATCATAGCAGTCCGGCCTGCCTCAGCATCTACAATGTCGCCTTCCCGGGCGTCGAGGGGCAAATCAGCTGTTGGGATAATTTGAATCCTCGTTTCATCGTAGGGGCCAAACCCTTCTTCCGCCGACAGAGGAAAGGTTTTGGACTCACCCGGTTGCATCCCCGCCATCCGCTGCTCAAGCGCGGGCGGGATTACATGCTGGCCCTGTACGAATTGCTCGGTATCGCTGTAGGTCGTGGTGGGGTTGTCACGAAGCGTGATGTGAAATCGCACCGTCACTTTCGCTCCGTCCTGCACCGCAGCGTTATCAGTCTTCACGAGAGTTGGAAATGCCCGGACAAAATTCATCACGAATCCCTGCCCCAGGAGCAGGGCTGCGCCGATCGCACTTAGGAAGAGGATAAGTCGTGTAGGCATGCCGCGTCCTCCTGTCCTACGTCCTTGTTAGCTTCGACGCCCAGCGTCAGTTCTATGGCATCACATCTTGATCCAGTACTCCCGACAAGTTTCGTTCAAGTATTGCAACATCGCCTGCAGAGATACCGCAATCGCTGCCGCTATGAATAGCATCATGAAGCTGGGGTGTGTCATGTCGGTTCCTCCTTGGCCGGGAATTGGAATCGGGAAAAGGAATCTTGCACCTTTCGAGATTGAATAAATCGCAAATGGCTTGCCACCGATTTTGGTTGGAGGACGATCGTGAACATTTTCAAAGTTGTCGGGATGTTAGGATGATTCTAAGAAGCAGGGCAAAATATGGATCTGCCTGTCCCGCAAAACATTTTGTCCGTCGACGGCCATTTTATCCATCGTACTGTGCTGGTGGTCGCGGAAGTATACGCCGGGGAATACGGTGCTGGAAGGGTTAGAAGCCGACGCACGAGAGGCCAAGAAAGGCTTGTGGGTCGATCCGCAGCCGGTGTCGCCGTGGGAGTGGCGGAAACG
>VBOL01000085.1 GCA_005887945.1 Nitrospirota bacterium | reverse complement strand
CGGTAGGATTCACCCCCCTGGATTCCTCAAGACCACTATCGGTACCGTCACTGGTACGAGCCAGAAAGCCGTTGCCATAGCGGACTACAGTTCCGGCATACGCCAGACTGTAGCGGTCCAGATAGATCCACGAAAGTTCATGGTGACCATTGCCAGTTCATATGTGCTGATTACACTAAAGGAGGGCGCAAGCAGGCACCCGGTTATCCACAAAACATGGAAGATGGTGGAGCAGCGTAAAGGAGAAGGAGTGGCGGACTTCTTCGGCACAGTCAGCACGTATATAGATTCGGATGGCTTGAAGTGGGAGCATAGATTCGAACGACCACCTCACGAAGATGAGTTGATTGGATTTGGGAGCAATGGGGAGGAAGTCCTTATCATTACTCTGGAGAGCTTCTATCCAACGACTACTCCTGGCGTCAGTCGCGTGGTAATATCCCCTTCTCCCTAGCCCACCTCTTCGCAGCGTCCCAGGACACCTTCCGGTAATAATCTCTGACCAAACTGGGACGTTTCCTAGGTCCCACGCTGCGCATTCCTGGGCATAGTTCGGGCTACCCAATACCCCCCTTCAACGGGAGCAAAGATGAAACAGACGTGGTTTGTGATAGTGGCTAACCCTCAGGAACAAGTAGCCCCTGGGACTTGCTATATTGCCCAGGATGCGTCCCCAACCATGATGCGCTCGAACGCGGCTCGGTTCTCCAGCTTTACTGATGCACAAGAATTTGCCGACGAGAACCGCATAGCATTGAATGCTCAGACCTATATAGATCTGATAATTCAGGGTCGGATAAGGGGGGACAGGTGATGACGATAAATCAAGGGGTCGATCTACAAGTGAAATGGAGACAGCGAGCGGATCGAACAGTCTGTAAGCATCCGAGGATGGAATTGGAATGGGATGAACAGGGTTATTTGACGGGCGACTATGTCTGCATTCTCTGTGGTGAATCTGTGGCCCAACGGTACCTAGCCGTGTAGCATTTCGGACAGCCCCTGCCTCTCACCGAGGAGGCTCCCGATGGTACAAGACGGGTTCTTCTTAACGGTGTCGATCGCGCTGACGCTTGCGACGGCTCGGTGGATCTTCGGCTGATCCGCTTTGATCGTCGCCAAGCCTAGGGCAGGCACCCTCAAGTATGCGTCAAGCGGTATCACCAAAGCATGGAAGACGCAGTTTCACCGCCGTTCACCGGCCTACACGACCGATTGGGATGCGCTTCCGGTCGTAATGGCCTAACTCGCCCACGCGCCTGCGATATACAACTATTTCCCGCGAAGTTCGCCTGAGCTTTGCCTGCGGCCCTTGCGCCGTCGTTTGCATCCCTCCTATATTAAATGCGCCTCCCTGGTGAGGTTCTGGCCGAACCTTCGAGGCCACCTTGCCATGCTGCAGGGATAAGCACCGGGAGATTCATAAATTAGCCCCCAAAGAACGATTCAAACGCGAGCGACGGCGACAGCTTCGAAGTCCTGTACAACATCCTGAACGCATTCACCTCACCAGCATCGACTGCCCGGAGAAGGCCAAGCGTACGGCACACGAGCGAAGCACGCCGCCTCAGCGCTTGTCTTCGAGAGGGAAGTCATCGTCCAGACGAAGGGTCACGACAAATACAAGCGCGCCATTGGCGATGTGATCCTGCCCGATGGGAAGAACCAACCTCACTCGGCAGTTTGTCGAGGAGGGATAGTACTGGTCAATTTGTCCAGGGGCGGACAACCTGTCGTCGTTGAAAGATTTCACAAAAACAATACCTTAACCTCGTTTTTTATTGAAACCCGGACAGGCTGTGCCTTAGCGAAGCAACCACTCCATATAATGCTTCATATCTGTTTGAAAAACGGGCCTCAAACAACTTCGGGGCCGGTGGTATCCCCTTTGCTCAAGTTGATGGGTGGAGCTCACTTAAGAACAAGAGAGGGAACGGAAGCAGTTGCTTGTCACAACTGAGTGAAGCATTCGAGGTCGGTCTCATGGATACCTTGCTCGGTAGGGGCAGGACGGCATTCATGAAAGCTGGGCACAAGTCCAGTTCACGCGCTATCTCTGTGGTCTCCATGATGGGCACGTCTTCCTCTGCCCCTAGGACTCCAAATCGACAAGGGTGGATACCACCGCCATGTAGATCTGGGACACTCAATTAACGCATCGCTATAGATTGGAGAAGGAGGCTTGCATGAGACGACATGACCTGACAAAAGCGAGTCTCATATTCAGTCTGGCTTGCATGACACTCCTTGGGGGATACGGTGTTGGAGCGAAGTCTCCACAAGCAAGTTCTTCTCGGTCTCCCGAGGCCGAGAGTTCGCGGATCGTGGAAGGCTCGAAGGTCACCCTGCAATATGTAGCCAGCGTTCCCGGCTCGACCGGGATCGACTACGGCAACATCAGCGAGTTTATTCAGGGCCGGCACGAGATCTTTCCCGCGTTGGAACAAGAGGTAGTGGGAATGAAACCCGGGGAGGAAAAGCAGGTTGAACTGAATCCAGAGGAAAATTTTGGTCCTCATGATGAGGGGAAACAGCTGATTATCTCCAAAACCCTGTTGCCGCCTGGAGCGAAGCAAGGAGATATCGTACAGAATCTTCTGGGCGAGCTCGCCACTGTGGCAGCAGTGGGAGACATTGCGGCTGTGTTGGATTACAACCATCCGCTCGCGGGAAAGCCGCTCGTCGTGCAGCTGAAGATTCTCAAGGTCGAGAATCCGTGATCGAACACTTTCAAGCAGAGGAGGCTGCCATGGTATCTCTTCCCACAGTCGTTGCTGTCATATCTTGTGGGCTCCTGCTATGCATTGGTTATGCGGCTTCGGCTGCAGACGAAATGAAGGCTGGCCAATCTGTTTCAAGTAATGCTGGTCTACCTGCTCACCTAGTAAAGAGCGAGGAAGGAAAGCAGAAGGATGTTCAAGCAATCAGGGGCGAGGTGTTGCGCATTGAACACGAAAACTATTTCGTCAAGCAGTATGACGGTAAGGAAGTGCGGTTGCATATCGACGAAATGACCCAGATGACCGGAAACATAGGCCAAGGAGAGCGTATTGAGGCGAAAGTGAACGATCAGAATCACGCGCTGTCGATCCGCTCGGCCCCATGAACGGATGTCGCACGGACATAAAACCGGGCCGTACATCCGGACGCGCCACTCCAGCGCATGAGTAACCTACGCGTAATGCCTCGTATAGGAAGGAGGTGACCATGATGAGGGATGTGCGCTCGCTCGTGGATGCCATTCTGGTCTTCGGTGGAGTCGTAGCGATCGGCATCTTGGTTACCACGTTGCTCCCATAGATGGATCGGGTCGTTTACGCGTCCCTCGGGAGAGCTTAGTCCCCACGCAGCCCTGACGACCGGCTCGACGCACTCGCGATGGCCGGCGCCTATTGGGTCGAGAGCATGTCGAAGGACTTTAGAGGAGGCCAAGGAAAAGGCCCTGGAGGCACAGCTTGAGCGGTTCATGAACCCACGCAGGTTTCAATCGGTTAGATTTAGAAATACAGGGGTAGGAGCTGTTCGATAATTAAGGATCGGATAACGGGGGCAAGTAATGACGATCATTCAAGCTGCTGAATTAAGAGTGAAGTGGAAACAGCGAGTTGATCCACCACCCTGTGAGCATCTCAACCTGGAATTGGAATGGAGTGGCGACGGCCAAACGGGCAACTATAACTGCATCGTGTGCGGTGAATCAGTTGCCCAGAGGTACATAGCTGTATAGCAGCTTGGAGAGTGCGTGCACCGTCAATGGCGCGTTACCTTCACTGCGGTCATTGACAAACACATAGGTGCGGCGGCCTTCGCTTACAGCCAGTCGCCTTGGGAGATCTTCTACGATCTTGGGATAGGGCCCGGCCCACCTCGTCGCAGCTTCTTCGGACATCTCGAACTGCGTCCGCGAAGCTCGCCTGAGCCTCTCCTGAGGCACTTGCGCCGTGAGTGGAGCGAAGACACCCCTGATCGGCTGCCGTTAAGTCTGCTGCGTGCGGGGTTGGAGAACTTGTGATACGAACTGGAGAAGCTGGTATTCCCATTCCAAAGACTGGTGCTTCCCATCTGCCGTTGTGATTTCGAGAATGAATAACGTGCCGTTCCGGCTGCGCGTCCCTTTGGCATACAATGGATCCGACAGTGGTTCCTGGTCTGGATGAACAAGAACCTCGATTGTCTCGCCAGGCTGGGCACTCTCAATCCTTGAACAGTTCGCGCTATCTCGAAAATCGATAACGGAGACGAGAGTGTCGGATGCGGTCCTCGTCACAATGCGCTTTCCCCCATCTCGCCGGTCCTGATCCGTACCACGGAACTGATATCCGCCACGAGGATCTTACCGTCCCCGACACTGCCGGTCTTCGCGCTGCGCGTAATGGTTTCGACCACGCGTGGGACCAGCTTATCCGGGGCGAACACTTCGATCTTGACCTTGGGCACAAAATCGGTCGTATACTCAGCGCCCCGATAGACTTCCCTATTCCCCTTCTGGCGTCCGAATCCCTTGACTTCCGTGACCGTCATCCCATGCACACCCATGTCCACCAATGCATCCTTAACTTCATCCAACTTGAACGGCTTGATCAAGGCTTCAATGAGCTTCATGTCGAGGTCTCCTTACCAGGCTCACCCGAGGACGCGGATTGGACATTGTCCTTGGGGTCGCCCGCATGATGGTTTGACCGATTGTGTCATGGTCCGTTTTCATGCCTCTTTCATTGCTGCTATGGTGACAGCCATAGCCCATCCCTGCGGCTCCCTCCGCCATCTAGCTCTGGAGCTATCCAAAGCGACGGGCGTTCACGTAAAGGAATACGGAGCGCATCTGGTTGATCGCGGGTGGCTTGATACCAGCGTTGATAGTTGGGACTCTTCTTCCTGAAGACAGCGTTAGTGATTCTATTCCGCTGGCGTTGTCGGTCGCCGGTTGGCATATTTAACAACCTCCCTGCTCATCAGCACCCACACTTTTTAATTTGTCATGTAACCTTTCTGCTAGTTAGGTTTTAGCTTCAACCGTGGGAAACCCCTAGCTGGTGCCATCCGTCCTCA
Organism: Nitrospirota bacterium; assembly: GCA_005887945.1. Lineage (GTDB taxonomy): Bacteria > Nitrospirota > Nitrospiria > Nitrospirales > Nitrospiraceae > Palsa-1315. Next base: position 1,308 of record VBOL01000085.1, on the reverse strand, counting down.
CCCGATGTCTGTCGCGCTTGGGTTCAGCGTGGCATACTCCAGCGCGAAAGCCCAGCAAGCCTCGCTTTCCGGTGACAATCCAACCGACTCCCGTACCTAGTACGTCGAGGTTTTATTAATCGACAGCGCTTGGCTCTGATCGTTTACCTTCCCCTCAATCCGATCTCCTTTCCCAATGATTCCGGTCATCATCTGGGTGGTTGAGATGGTATGCAAACACACATCCTTACCGTCCTGCCCTTTGACGAAATAGTTAGCGCCTTCGACGCGCACCGCTTCGCTCTTGACCTCCTTGCCGGCTTCAAAGTGGTTTTTATCCGACACGGTAAACATCTTCTTTAACAGATTGGCCAGTGTTGAGCTGGTCTGCAGACGACGCGACATTCGACAGACCCAGGCACAGCATGAAACCATACGACAGGACACCGATGATTTTGGAAATAGCTATCATCATGGTAGCCTTCTTGGTTGGATGTAATAACACGTCCCCATGCACCCCTAGGCTCCTCGCAGAATTTTCGGGGCTAGAAAACCGCCACCGGCTTCATTCCCTTTACTGGTATTAGGTTCATTTAGGCGAGCGAATCGACACCGCGTGATGCTCATTGTTCACTTTCGCTTCAATATGCTCTCCTGGGCCAATGCGTCCGGTCATTTGGGTGGTTTCATCGATATGCAAACGCACTTGAGAACCGTCATACTGATTGACGAAGTAGGAACTGGGTTCAACGTGCAACACTTCGCCCTTAATTGTGTGGATACCATTCAGGGACAGACCCAAGCCCAGTAAGAATCCACACGACAGAACACCGACAACTTTAGGAATGGATACCATGGGAGCCTCCTCCTTTTAGAAGTAAAAAGCGCAATATATTTGCTTGGACGCCCCCCTCTGCCTGGTCTAGTCAGCAAATGCTTTGCCAAACATCATGAGCTGAACAGACGTAAGTATTTCAAATGGTTTGAGGGATTGGACAAGAGGGGTGGGAGACAAGGAGTTAAGGCCTAGAGAGCATATTGTCCGTGGTCGGTCTAAAGGGGTCGAAATTCTGCCAGGGTCTGGATTCTGACATTCTGTCTCGGATGGACAACTCTTCCCACGGAACTCTCCTACCTGTATCAAGCATATAATCGTGAAACATTAACCAAGTTATTCCCGATGCCATCAACAAACATGGCCTGCGACTGTATGTCGTCTCGCCACTGGAGCCGAGAGACTTTCAGAACAGGTTGAGCGCGGTTAATGGTCTTAATATCTCCAACCCTGACTACTGCCATGAACTCTGGAACAATCTTGCCGAAGAATAG
>VBOL01000346.1 GCA_005887945.1 Nitrospirota bacterium | reverse complement strand
TTCTTGGTGACGCCCCAGCGCACCGCCGAGAGTCGCTTGATCGCGCCAACCCCCATGACCGACGTCGTGATGGTCTGAGTGGTGCTCACGGGCAGACCAATGTACGCCGTCACGAGCAGCACCACCGCAGCACCGGTCTCCGCAGCAAACCCATGCACCGGTTCCAGCTTGACTATGCCCATTCCCAGCGTTCGGACGATCCGCCAGCCGCCCACGGCCGTTCCCAATCCCATCGCGACCGCGCAGGCGCCGATCACCCAACCCGGCACCTCACCCGAAGGAATCTGCCCCGCAGAGAGCAACGCCAACGTAATGATCCCCATGGCCTTCTGCGCATCGTTGGCACCGTGACTGAACGCCATGAAACAGGCGGACACAAGCTGCAGCCGTTTGAACAGCCGAGTGGCAACGCTCCGGGTCACACGAAAACAGACCCAACTGATCAACACCATCAACGAAAACCCTATGGCAAAGCCAAAGAACGGCGCAAGCACCATGGCTTCCATCACCGGTCGAAGCCCGGACCACTTCACCGTGGCCCACCCTCCATGGGTCACCGCAGCCCCGACCAGTCCGCCGAGCAAGGCATGAGAGGAACTGGTCGGCAATCCCAACAACAGCGTGAAGAGATTCCACAAGATTGCACCGGTCAATGTCGCCGCAACCATTTCTTGGGTGACAAAAGCCGGATTGATAATCCCCGACCCCACCATCTTGGCCACGGCGGTGGACATGAATGCCCCGGCCACATTGAGGACACCGGCTGCCATGACCGCCACAAACGGGCTCACGACTCTCGTCGAGACGACGGTCGCAATGGCGTTGGCACTGTCATGCCACCCGTTCGAAAAGTCGAACAGGAGCGCCAACACAACCACAATGAGCAACATTCCAGTCAGGTCAGGCATCTTAGACTCGTCAGGAGTGAGGGGTAAATGGAGAGGGGGAAGGAATCGACGGGGGGGAGAACATGACGAACCAGTCTCTTCGCATAGCTGTGATCTCTTGCGCCTTACGTTTCACGCCTCACGCCTTAGGAGTTGTCAGTGGTGTTTGAGCGCGATCCGCTCAAGAATGTTCGCAACGTCTTCGCAGCGGTCGGTTCCCGCTTCGAAGTTCTCGTAAATTTCTTTCCACATGATCACCGTGATCGGATTGGTTTCTTTTTCAAAGAGGGCGGAAATCGCATCGCGGGAGACTCGGTCGGCCTCGTTCTCCAGGCTGTTCACCTGCACACTGCATTTCTTCATCTCCGGATGCGGAAGGCCCAGGAGGTCCACACCTCGCCCCACGGCCACAGATGCCTGGTAAAGAATGTCGGCAAGCTTGATCGCCATCTCGGTCGGCTTCGCCACCTTGTATAACACAAAGCGGTCGGCGATCGCCTCCGTGACATCCAGAATATCGTCGAGGGCGCTGGCGAGGTCATGAATGTCTTCCCGATCGATCGGTGTAATAAAGGTCTTGTTCAATCGACGCGCAATGTCGTGCGTAATGCCATCTCCAACGTGCTCAACGTCTTTGATCCCCCGGGCTTGTTCGATGGGAGACCGGAAGTCCTCCATCATCACCTTCAGGAGACGACTCCCCTCAATCATGTTATGTGCGGCCTTTTTGAGCAGCTCAAAGAAGGCTTCTTCTTGAGGGATCAACCCAAACAGCATCACGACACTCCTCAGTTCAGATACAATCAGAGTTTCTCACGGTCAGATTGACAGCGCCGTCACACCCGTGCCTGGCAGGCTACAGAGAAACTCTTATAGGCACGCTAGAACTTTACTAGTCCGCACGTCCAGGACAACCGGAGAATCCGGCGCAGGATAGCCGAGCGAGACTCGCGGGATGGGCGAGACGAGAGGGTTCGAGGTTCGAGGTCCGAAGTTCGATGTTATCGGAACTTCGAACCCCGAACTTCGGATCGCGCTTCAGGCGCCACGCTCTGTGGCTGCCGACGGACTGCTTCAACATCCTGCTACACAGCCCTTACCACCGAACCAACCCTGTCGCCCACGTCACGCCACCGCCAAAACTGCCCAACAAGACGATGTCGTGTGGCAGAATCCTTCCTGACCGGACTGCATGGTCGAGCGCGATCGGCAATGACGCCGACGACGTATTGCCGTAGCGTCCGATCACGGAACAGACCCGTTCCGGTGAGACCCCAAGCCGCTTCGTGAGCTGGTCGAGAATCCGCCCGTTGGCTTGGTGCAATACCAGCTGCGCGATATCCTGTATATCGACACCGAACTCTTTTACGATCTCGCGGATGGCCTGGTCCAATCGCTTGACCGCCAAACGAAAAAGCGGCGCCCCTTGCATCCTCAAGGTATGGCTCTTCGCCTCGACCGTCCCCGACGTCGTTGCCCGGCGCGATCCGCCTGCGGGAATCCTAATTAAGCCATGCTGGGCACCGTCCGCGTGGAGACGGAGCCCCAAGAGCCCCCGGCTCAGCTGGCCTGCCTCTGTCTCGCCCCGCAACACGACCGCACCGGCCCCATCGCCGAATAAGAGACCCGTATCGCCATCGGCGGGATCGACGGAACGAGACTTCACTTCTGCGGCCACTACCAAACACGTCTTGACCTGCCCGCTCCGAATCATCGCATCGGCCATCGAGAGTCCATAGAGAAAGCCCGAACAGGAAGCCGCCACGTCGAATGCCGGTATCGTGGAACACCCAAGCATTCGCTGAACATAGCAGGCGGTGGAGGGAAAGACCGTATCGGGAGAGGTTGTCGAAAGCAGAATCGCCCCCAGGTCAGAAACCGGGAGTCCGGCAGCCTCAAGCGCCGGCCTAGCTGCTTCCACCGCAAGATCAGAAGACGCTTGGGACGCATCGGCCCTCCGTCGCTCCTGAATTCCTGTCAAGCGAGAGACAACCGCGGGCTCAATGCCCAACGAAGCCCCCACCTCACGATTCGACACCACCCTTTCGGGAAGATACGATCCTGTGCCGATAATCCTCGTGCGTATCATAGACTGGCGACCTTGCAATTAGAGCGCAATTCCGGCGGGATTATAGGTCTCGGTGCCGCAGGGGTCAACTCGAATGCTCGAATTCATTGCTTTCATTCAGGACTCCTGCTACATTTCGGCGGCAGATTATGATACGTACGCTTCCCACCTTCCGCTCTCCACGAGTTGCAATGGCCCTCGGCCTCTGCGCGACAATTTTCTGCGTCGTCACCGCCTGCTCCAGCACACCCAAGAATCAGGGCACCGCGAAGAAAGCTCTGAGCGGCACTGACGAGCAGATTTTCTTGGGCGATACGATGAAAAAGAACTACGACCCCAACGTCATCATGAAGCGAGGAGAGGCGTTCTTTGAGAGAGAGGAGTATGCGGCAGCCATCGTCGAATATAACCATTTCCTCGATCTCCATCGCACCCACATCCTCGCTTCCTATGCGTTGTTCCGAATCGGGGAAAGCCAGATGAAACTGACCAAGGGAATCCAGCGTGATCCGGGCCCCATTCAGAAAGCCATCGAAGCCTTTGAACGGCTGAGGAAAGATTTTCAGGGAAGCCGGTATGATGACCCAGCGCTCCAGAAGCTCCAAGAATGTCACGACCTCCTGGCGCAGATGCATCTCTTTGTGGGGGAATTCTATTATCGGCGGGGCTCATATCTTGCCGCCGCACATCGCTTCGAACAAATCCTGAAACTGTACCCCGACAAGTCGGTCGCGCCCGATGCCCTGTACTTTCTGGCACTCAGCTACCACGACCTGGGTGCGGACGATTGGGCCAGCGAAAAGCTGACGCTGCTGGCAGAAAAATACCCGGACACTGCGCATTCCAGCGAGGGAAGGAGCCTGCTCGCGAAAATTGGAGGGGCGAAACCCGCGACGTTACTGGCCGAAAATGTCGAACCCACGCCCTCCTCTACTTCGCCGACTGCACCCCCATCGGGGAATCAGCCGAGTCGCGCCGCTGGACTGATCCCTTCTGTCCCCGCTGAATCGTTCCACCTCCCTTCCGCCACGGCATTGCGCCAGTCTTTTGTAAGCTGCCGCCTCGGCGCCTGGTGCTGAAAGAATAGCCGGGAAGCCGTCAGCTCTTAGCTCTCAGCAGAAACTCGCACTGCAACAACTTCAATACAGTCTCTAGCCTTTGCTGAAAGCTGACCCCTGATCGCTGAAGGCTATTCTGAATTCAACGGAGCGCAACCGCTTCAAGGAGCAGTTCCTTTAAGGAGGATTTGATCACATACTTCGCGCGGGCATAAAACGTTTGGTAGGTCTCACGCCCACGGAGTACGTCGTAGTAGAGCATGACGATGTTTTGATAGCGGGGCAGGAGGCGGTGGCAGAGGCGCGGATACGAATAGACGATGCTCGCCATGCGGACCGCCACCCGAAATTCCTCGTAGATCTCCCGCCGGACGGCCTCTTCGTAATCAGCCAGCGACCGGCGCTCATCTTTGACCTGGCTCAGAATCGATTCTGCAGCCAACTGTCCGGACCTCACCGCGTAATAGATGCCTTCGCCGAACAAGGGATCGACAAGATGCCCAGCGTCTCCCACCAGCAAGGCGCGGCCACTCACTAACCCGACTGACTCCCGATTGGCCCCGCTGTGCTCACTGAAGAGCGGAAGTGGATGGCCGACCGGCTGCGGTACCTTCCATGGAGCCAATCCTTTCTCATCCCGCACGAACTGATCGAAAATCTTCTTCGGGCTCGCTAGACCTCCGCGAAGATCCCCCACGCCGATCGAGAGCCGTTCCTGCTTCGGGAAAATCCAGGCGTAGCCTGCGGGTGTCGCGCCGATATCGATGAGTGCACGGCCGGTGCCGGGATAATGGGGTGCAGGCCCGATCGGGATTTCACTCTCCAGGGTCGCCATCCGACGGCTCCGGCGTCCCGGGAACAACTGCTGCGCCACCAAGCTGTTCGCCCCATCCGCCCCGATCAGAACCTTGGCCAGATACCGGCCCCGATCCGTCGTCACTTCAATGCCGTCGGGAAGCTGCCGACAGGACGTCACCGGCTCGTCTTCGTGCACCTCGGTGCCTACTTGCCTTGCTTTCTCCACGAGGAAATGGTCGAATCGATCACGCATGACCATGTAGGCTATCGGGCTGGAGCAATCAAGGGATAAGGGATCCGCACCGCGGTAGGAAAACTGTATGCCGTAAATCGTATGCTCAACGACCGACTTGTAATCGTCTTCCAAAATGCGGTCGATGCGGGCAGACAACCCGCCACCGCAGACTTTGTAGCGAGGATGGGTTTCCTTCTCGATGGCGAGAACGGACAGGCCGGCACGGCTCAACTGGTAGGCGGCAGTGGCACCGGCCGGCCCCATACCGACAACCACGGCATCGTAGGCTTTGACGTCAGGCAGAGTACTCATTGGGAGGAGGAAGTCTAAATTCTAAGTGCTGAGTGCTCAGAGCTGAGTTGCGATTGTGCGTGCACGGTGATGAGAGCGGAGTTCTGCTGACTCAGAACTCTACACTGGCAGTTACACCTTCTGCGTCACTGCCCAAGATACCAACCAATCCCATACCCCTGTAAAAAGCCGGTAATCATCGTGATGCTATTGGCGTATATCATGACGCCCACGACGACCAGCAACACTCCGCTCACATTGGAGACGCCCCACAAATACAGACGCGCCTGCTTGAAATAGCTGAGGAACCGATCCACCCCCAGGGCCGTGAGAAACAACGGCAACCCCAATCCCACCGAATAGCTCGTCAGCAACAGCACCCCGTTCAGCATCGAGTCGAGGGTGCTGGCATACAACAAGATGGTCCCGAGCACCGGCCCGACGCAAGGCGTCCACCCGGCGGCAAACGCCACGCCGATCAAGAACGATCCCACATACCCGACCGGTCTATTTCTGAATTGGAACCGATGCTCCATTTTCAGAAAATTGATATTCACGATCCCCAATAAATAGAGGCCGAATATGACGATCAGGATCCCGCCGATCCGTCGAATGTGATCTTGATAGGCAATCAAGACCTGTCCGATGAAGCTGGCCGACGCGCCGAAGGACACAAATACTGCTGAAAATCCAGCGATAAACAACAGGGCGTTGACGACAATGGTTTTTTTGAACTTCGACCGCACCGTCGAGTCGGTGAGTTGTTCGATGGACAGCCCGGTGATGTACGAAATGTAGGAGGGAATCAGCGGGAGCACGCAGGGCGAGACGAACGACAGCAACCCAGCCGAAAAGGCCGCCACAAGAGAGATATTCGTGGTCGATTGCGACATGGGTTAGGAGTTTATCAACATCTGCACGAGCTGATGCGCTTCGGAATTTCCCCAGTCACGCGCGCCGAAGATCCGGTGGCGGACAACCCCCTGTCGATCGACCAGGAAAGTCATCGGGAGGGTCCGTGCGCCATAGGTCAATCCCACGCGATAGTCGGCATCGTGGAGGATGGGAAACGTCAGATGATACTCTTGCTGAAACGGCCTGGTGATCGCCACGCCTTGCACGTCGATGGACACGGCGAGAATCTCAAAATCCTTCCGCGAAAACGTCCGATAGAGCTGCTCCATCGTCGGCATCTCCACCCGGCAGGGGCCGCACCAGGTGGCCCAAAAATTCAGCAGCACGACTTTGCCGTGCAAGTCCGAAAGCGCCACGAGATGGCCATTCAAATCTGGGAGCTGGAAGTTCGGCGCCGGCTCACCCAGCTTGACGACGTTGCGCTCAGCGACTGGCGGGATATCCGGCACCGCCGCACCGCCTATTCCAACCAGCGCGACCATCAGACAGACGGCCGCTCCAGCAATCGCGAGCCTCATTATCCCTTCCTCGCTCCGCGATCCGATTGTTGAGCGTCCGCCGCCTTGGGCGTGACGTTGAGCCACTTGGTCAGGACTTGCAGGCTGTCGAGTCTCATCCAGTCACGCGGCCCGAGGACAATCTCGCGGATGCCGGCCTGTTGCTCAATGCAGGCATGGGTGTAGGCGTTGTAAATCAACCACACGATCAGCAACCAGGTGTTCCTGAGATCCCAGCTCCAATAGCCACCCCCGGGCATGAAGCCCCCCCGCAGCAAGCTGCGGGGGGCATCCTGCGAGGGAGAATATTGCCCCCCATCGCCCCGAGAATGCTGCAGAAGGCCAGTAAGGGGAACCCGACCGTGACCGCGTTGTAGCCTAACTCCTCAAAGGAGGCGAGAACCGCAGAATTAGGTTATCTTACAAGTGCCGGAAAAGGGGTGTCAAGCAAGCTGGCCGCGACGCTGCGCCAGATCCCCTCTGAAATGAAAGCATAGACAAACAGGGGGCGCTCATACTAATATCGCGCGGCAATCCATTGGGTTATCGCCAACCGAACCTTGAGGAACCAATGAGACACAACTACCTGTTCACATCAGAGTCCGTGACGGAAGGACATCCGGATAAGATCGCCGACCAGATCTCCGATGGAATCCTCGACGCGATCATTGCCCAAGACAAATATGCCCGGGTGGCCTGCGAAACGATTCTGACTACCGGAATTGCCTTCGTCGCCGGTGAAATCTCCACCAAGGCCTACGTCGAGATTCCGGATATCATTCGCGAGGTCATCAAGGATGTCGGCTATTGCGACGCCGCCTGGGGATTCGACTACCATACCTGTTCCGTCCTCACCGCCATTCACCAGCAATCCGGCGATATCTCCATGGGCGTGGATTCCGGCGGCGCCGGCGATCAGGGACTGATGTTCGGCTATGCTACCAACGAGACGACCGAACTCATGCCGATGCCGATCGTCCTCGCCCATCGGCTCACCAAGCGGCTGGCAGAAGTCCGGAAAAAGAACATCCTGCCCTGGGTCCGTCCCGATGGAAAATCTCAAGTGACCGTGGAGTACCGGAACGGGAAACCGGTGCGGATCGACACCATCGTCGTCTCGACGCAACACAGCCCCGACGTGACGAACAAGCAGATTGAGCGCGACATCATGGAGAAAGTCATCAAGCCCATGATGCCGAAAGGGCTCTACGACCCGGCGAGCGTGAAACACCACATCAATCCCACCGGCCGCTTCGTGGTCGGCGGTCCGATGGGCGACACCGGACTGACGGGTCGCAAGATCATCGTCGACACCTATGGCGGCCACGGCAGCCATGGAGGCGGCGCCTTCTCCGGCAAGGACCCCACGAAAGTGGACCGGTCGGCCTCATACATGGCCCGCTACATCGCGAAGAACATCGTCGCCGCCGGGTTGTCCCAGAAGTGCGAAGTGCAGCTCGCCTATGCGATCGGGGTGGCCGATCCCGTCTCGGTGCTGGTCGACACGAAGAACACAGAAACGGTGGCGGTCGAGAAGCTAGATAAGCTCGTGCGGACACATTTCCCCTTGACCCCTCGCGGCATCATCGACTACCTCAAGCTCCGCCGACCGATCTTCAGAAAGACCGCAGCCTACGGGCATTTCGGTCGGAGTGAACCGGAGTTCACCTGGGAAAAGACCGACAAGGCCAAACTCTTGCGCAAAGACGCAGGCCTCTAATCAACACTGTGCGCGAACTACACGAAGGGGGACGGTGTGATGAACCGTCCCCCTTTTTCTGATATCCCATTACCCCTTACGCCTAACGAGGAGGTTTCAGTGGAATACTACGATGTGAAGGATATCAAGCTGGCAGACCAGGGCAAACTCAAGATCGAATGGGCCGAAGCCACCATGCCGGTGCTGCGGCTTATCAAGAAGCGGTTTCAGCGAGAGAAGCCGTTCGCAGGGCTCCGTGTCACGGCCTGCCTCCACGTGACGACCGAGACCGCCAATCTGATGAAAACACTCCAAGCCGGCGGAGCCGACGTCCGGCTCTGCGCATCCAATCCGCTTAGCACGCAGGATGAGGTCGCGGCGGCGCTCGTCAAACATGACGGCATTCCGACCTTCGCGATTAAAGGCGAAGACAGCAAAACCTACTATAAGCACATCCAATCGGCTATCGCCCACAAGCCTCAAATCACGATGGACGACGGGGCCGATGTCGTCTCGCTGATCCATTCCAAGCGCTAAGACTTGCTGAAACACGTGATCGGCGGCACGGAAGAAACCACCACCGGCGTCATCCGACTCCGTAGCATGGCCGAAAAGAAAGTGCTGAAGTTTCCTGTGATCTCTGTGAACGACGCCGACACCAAGCACCTGTTCGACAACCGCTACGGGACCGGCCAGAGCACGATCGACGGTATCATCCGTGCGACGAACCGGCTGATCTGCGGCACCACCTTCGTGGTCGCCGGCTATGGCTGGTGCGGACGCGGGATCGCGATGCGCGCTAAGGGCATGGGCGCCGACGTCGTCGTCACCGAGATCGATCCGGTCAAAGCGATTGAAGCGGTGATGGATGGGTTCCGTATCATGCCGATGGAACAGGCGGCGCTGGTGGGAGATTTCTTCGTCACGGTCACGGGCAACCTCAAAGTCATCCGCGGTGAGCACTTCGCTATGATGAAGGAAGGGGCCATCGTCTGCAACTTAGGCCACTTCAACGTCGAGCTTGATATTCCCGCCTTGGAGAAATTGAGCCGCAAGAAGCGCCTCATCAGACCGGGCGTCGAGCAATTCACGCTGAAGGCCGGCCGTCGGGTCAGTCTGCTCGGCGAGGGACGACTCGTGAACCTGGCAACGGCCGAGGGCCATCCCTCCAGCGTCATGGACATGAGCTTCGCCAACCAGGCGCTCGGTGCGGAGTACCTGGTGAAGAATTACAAGAAGCTAGAGAAGAAGGTCTATCCGGTACCGCCGGTGATCGACAAAGAAATCGCCCGCCTCAAACTCGCCGGCATGGGGATGCACATCGATAAGCTGACGAAAGAACAGGTGAAATACCTCGCATCATGGGAAATGGGGACCTAATCGCGGGTCCTGTCGCTGACCAGCCCGTCCGTCCTCGCACCCCGCCCGGTGTAGGGCCCCCGCTGCGGGCGGACGGGCGCCCAGGTCAGTGCAACCCGCGATTAGAGCCCATTCCCCAGCCTGCTCGTGGGGAGTAAAACAGAAAGGCCACCGGAAACGGTGGCCCTTCTGTTTGCGGCCAAGGAAACAGTATCGACACCTCCCTCCGCTTAGAACGCATGGAGCGGGGCAGTGCTTCCCTTGCTCGCAGACCGCGCACGATCAGAATGTGCTGGTCGATGCGCGCAGTGGGGAGCACCTGCACCCACTCCGCAGGGAGGGATAGAGCTTGAGATAGAAGAAAGGCCGCCTACAAAGGTGGCCTTTCTTCTATCTTGAGGCCTCACCTGCCGACCTTCAGATAAAGCCTGCTGATCAAGAGTCCTACCGAACGCCACTCAGAACACCCAAGACGAGCAATCCCCATCAAACAGTGCGGGTGAGGTGTGACTCAACACATGGGTGTGAGTTGTGGGAGGTGGTGCATACTTGGCACCACGTTGGCACCAGTTGCGGCATAACCTTGACATCTCCTAACCGCAAGCATACGTTTTTGAGCCCACTGAAAGGAGTATTCATGGTCAAAAGTGCCTCCCAGCCTCGCTGTATTCCTGGTAAGTGCTGTAGCGAATCTTATTATGAAGTGAAGCCTGAGCCAGGCAAAACGATTGATTCATGGGATGCCATTCTGAACTTCTATCGAAGTTCTGAACGTAGCCTTTGGAAAAAAAGATGGATTTTTCGAGGACACACGGACACTTCCTGGTGTCTTGAAACATCTTTGGAAAGGGCAATTCGCAGACAGTGCGGATCTGTTCTACATACCGAAGCAAAAAACTGGGAATACAACCTCGAACGTTACTTTCAGCGAATTGCTCCAATGTTTCTATCTGAAGCTCCGAAGGAGGACAAGTGAGTAGAGTGGCTTGCACTCATCCGTCATTATGGTGGGCCAGCAAGACTACTAGATTGGACGTACTCGTTCTTTGTCGCTGTTTTCCTAGCAATGCAAGAGGCGGAGGATGACGAACACTGTGCAGTCTGGGCTTGCAACGTGGATGAGTGGAAAAAACGTGTTGTGCGTCGAGTTCCTCAACTAGGCAAAATTGTTAAGGCCAAAAATTCAAAATCAGACACCGAATTTAGTTACCTTCGTAAATTGAAAGGAAAAAAAGGGATCTGGCCTGTGAATCCATTTCGCCTAAACGAGAGACTGCACGCGCAACAAGGGGTCTTTCTCATGCCATTGGATGTGTCTCGTAGCTTTATGGAGAATCTACGGGATCTGGGCACGCCGACCATTGGACGTAAACACCTATGGAAGATCAACCTTTCTTGTAACAAAACTTTCCGAAAGGAATGTCTCGCTGAGCTTCAACGAATGAATATTCAGAACCAAACTCTCTTCCGTGGTCTTGATGGTCTTGCGAGAGATCTCGAAAATAGAATGCTTACGCCTGAACTTTTCAAGGGCATCGAGCCCAAGCTTTGAATAGGCGGCCCGCTCATTAAGAGTCAAGGGAGCTCGGCGACCAAAGCGTACCCTTGGGGTACGTTGCAGGGAGACGGGCGACTGAAAACGCCGCGGGAGGTCATTTTCAGCATCCTGTTACTGTGATGGAGGCAGCACCGCAATTACGCGCAGCGGGCCGCCGGTGCCGCCGGCAATTTTCATCGGCAGGGCGATCACGTCGAATCCCTGATCCGGAAGATCGCGTAGATCGCCAAGATTTTCGAACACCGGCACGTTCTGGGAGAGGAGCGCGACATGCGTCTCAAATTTGGTGGGTTGACCATAATCAATCGAGGCGGTGTCGATGCCCACGGCTTTTTTTAGGATGTCGCGCTCCATGCGGAGTTGCTCCACTTCCCGGCGCAAGACCTTGAGTTCCTCGGTCGCCAGGAAGATGTTGGATCCTAGGGGCGCGCCCGCGACTTTCCGCATCCAGCGATTGAACGTCGGTTGGGGAATACCCAACTCCCGCGCCACCTGGCACTCGCTCTTCCCACTGCGCCGGCACAAGTCCACGGCTTCCTGCTTAAACTTCGGCGTGAAACTCCATCGCTGCTGGCCCATGAGGCACCTCCCTTCGCTGATTATGCACGGAAGGCGTCCACGAAATCAGGGGAAGTCCAAAATCCGAACTTTGGCTGGAGTAGGTCTGAATGAGCTGGAGTGAGGTGGAGTTGAGCAC
>VBOL01000345.1 GCA_005887945.1 Nitrospirota bacterium | reverse complement strand
TTGTGTCCAAAGCTCCCTTGGATATGGCTTCGAGCTGTGAAGTCGTCCACCAACCGCTGCAGGGCGATCGGCAGGCCGAGGTCATCGAGTATGGAGGGATGAAGCTGATAGGCCAAATGACGCACAACATCAGACAATTCCACAACCCGGTCTTGTAGCGTGCGGACGGCTTCGCGCACGTGACCCGGTGAGAAGCTGAGCTGCCGTTCTACCGCTTCGATATCCATGGCAAGAAGCGCGAGCCGTTGATTGATGTCATCGTGCAAATCACGCGAGATACGACGCCGCTCTTCCTCCTGCACGCGCAACAGCTGGAACGTCAACTTCTGCAGTGCTTGCCGGCTGCTTTCGAGCGACACCTCGGTCTGCATCCGTTCAGCCACTTCGGCTACCAACGATTCGTTGGCGGAGGCCAGCTCTTGTGTTCGGACCTGCACACGCCTATCCAAGGCCTCGTTGAGTCGTTGCAGTTCCTCTTGGTACGTGCGGCCCTGCTGCTCCGTCAGCTTCCGCACCGAGATATCCCGCACGAACGCGCTGAACGTGTAGGCCCCCCCCTGCCCCAAGGCCGGCGAGATCGCCAGTTCTATCGGAATCTCGTGCCCGTCCCGGTGGCAACCTGTGATTTCGATCCGTGTGTTCAGCATCGGTCCTACCCCGGTTGCGAGGAAGTGACGCAACCCCTGTTCATGGGCTTCCCGGTGTTGTGCAGGCATGATGGTGGCAGAGAGGAGTCGCCCGATGGCCTCTTGCCGGGGCCAGCCGAATATCTGTTGGGCTTGGACGTTCCATTCAGTGATGACTCCAGCGGCATCCATCCCGATGAAACCATCGAGCGCCATCTCGATAATGCGCCGCGTGTGTGTCTCGCTCTTGCGCAGCGACGCTTCGGCGTCCCTGGCGTGCGCACGCTCCTGCTGCGCGAGCAGATATTCCCTCCTCACGCGCTTCACGGTCCAGAGCAAGAGTCCAAAAATTGGAACCACCACGGCGCAGCCCGCCAGGCCAAGATTCCAGAGGACTTCTCGAATCGGCGCCAGCACGTCGCGCCGATCCATGCGCATCAGCACCGTCCAATGCATACCCTCAAACCCGCCACGGGCTTGAGTCCTGGCATAGCCAGTGATAACGGGCACGTGGCGACGCATGTGCACCTCCTCCACGTAACTGGACAGGGACGCTTCGCTTAACAGCGCCGACGGTAGGCCGAGTTGTTTGAGATTGACGTGGCCCTTATGCTGGAGATCCGAATCAATGAAGGCAACCCCCTTGTCAGTCAGGAACTGGTATTCCAGCGCTCCCCAAAATCCCTCCCGCTGCCGGAAAGCCAAAAGGGTCCCCGTCATGACGTTTTCCAGCCCAGGAATCCCCACCCGCGTCGTCACAACCCCCAGGAATTCCCCGCGCGGTCCGGTGATGGGAGCCGTCATGGCTATTGCGTCAGGACCGCCCATCACTGCGAAGGGCTCCACATCCCCCAGATGGACCCCTTTCCCGTTACGCACGGCCTGAAACCAGGATTCAGCGCTGTAGTCCCGCCCGACCGTGGCCGGGTCGGTGGCGACCACGACCTGTCCGCGCTCGTTCGTGGCGCCGATCCACAAGTAATCCGGGTACGAGATCTTGGCCGAGGCGAGATACGCCGACTGAAACTCACGATTGTCTGGCTGCACGCTGAACGTCCGTGCCATCATCTGCACATCGCCACGCCGTTCAAACAGAAATCGGTCCAGTTTGTCCGAGACTTCGGCAGCTGTAAGGGCCAGGGTTTCGCCTGCTGTGGCAACCATGCGAGTTTCGGTGTAGTGGAACGCGATTCCGCCGATGGCCAGCATGACGACAGTCATCACGCTGATGAGGACCGGCAGCCAGGAATACAGGCGGGGAGCCGTTGCTTCAGACAGGTCATTCATCCTTTTTGCCTCGTTGCTGCGCCGCATGAATCATGATCAGGACGTTCAACAGTCCCACGATACCGAGTGCTGCAACGGTGCGACCCAGCGAACTTGTCACGATCGTGAGCTGCCCCTCCGCAAGACATACAACTGACGTAGACTTCGCGTCTCGTCAACCGCACTTCTTCGCAGTCATGAAGAGGGGGCTACTGAGTAGCCCCCTCTTCTCATGGTGACTTACGCCTTTTGATACGTCCCTTGATGACCGACCCAGTCGCAGCCCTTGTCCGGATTCGTATATTCACTCCAGGGTTCCGGCTTCACCAGCCCCTTCGAACGGGAGACCACCTTGAACTGCCCGTCCGCCAAGATCTCACCGATGAGCACCGGTCTATAGGTGTGGTGATTGGCGGCATCCATCATGATCTCGCCGCCCGGCGCCAGGAACTTACTGCCATAGACCGCCTTTCGGACCTTGTCGACTTCACTCGACCCGGCCTTCTCGACGGCTTGCTTCCAGATATACACGCCGAAATAGGCGGCTTCGATCGGATCGT
>VBOL01000001.1:48128-62776 GCA_005887945.1 Nitrospirota bacterium | reverse complement strand
GATGGCGGAGTCGATCTCTTGTTGGTCGAGACCATCTTCGATACGCTCAATGCGAAAGCCGCGTTCTTTGCCATTGATAAGTTTTTCGATGATCGTCACATCAGCCTCCCCCTCATGGCCTCGGTGACGTTTATTCAAGCTGGCAGCAATCGCGGGGTTACGGGCCAAACAATTGAGGCCTTCTGGAATTCTATTTCCCATGTGCCCTTGCTCAGCGTCGGTATCAACTGCGCGTTAGGTCCCAAAGAAATGCGCCCGTTGATTGAAGAACTCTCACGCCTGGCCCCGATCTCTGTGAGCTGCCATCCGAATGCCGGACTGCCCAATCCGTTGCTGCCGACGGGATTTCCAGAGACACCCGATAGCCTGGCACCCCAATTGAAAGAATGGGCGCAAAATGGTTGGCTGAATATCGTCGGTGGCTGTTGTGGGACGACACCCGGACACATCAAACTGATTGCCGAGGCTGTGCAAGGTCTTCCGCCGCGCGTCACGCCGTCCGTCGAGCCTCATACCAGGCTAAGCGGGCTGGAAGCGGTCACGATTCGGCCGGAATCGAACTTTGTGAATATCGGTGAGCGGACCAACGTCACGGGGTCACCGGCTTTCGCCAAACTGATTCTGGGGGGCGATTATGAAGCCGCGCTCTCGGTGGCACGACAACAGGTCGAAGGGGGTGCCCAGATCATCGACATCAATATGGACGAAGGCCTGCTCGACTCCCAGGCTGCCATGGAGAAGTTCTTACGAATGGTGGCGTCGGAGCCGGATATCTCTCGCGTACCCATCATGGTGGATAGTTCGAAGTGGGACATAATAGAGACGGGTCTGAAGGAAATCCAGGGCAAGCCCGTCGTCAATAGTATCAGCCTCAAAGAAGGCGAAGCCAAGTTCCTCCAGCAGGCCAAATTGGTCCATCGCTATGGGGCTGCCGTGGTGGTGATGGCCTTCGATGAACGCGGCCAGGCCGACACGTATGAGCGCAAGATTGAGGTTTGTGAGCGGGCCTATCGCCTCCTTACGGAGCGCATCGGCTTTCCAGCCCAGGACATCATCTTCGATCCGAACATCCTCACCGTGGCGACCGGCATTGAGGAACACAATAACTACGCGGTGAACTTCCTCGAAGCCACGCGTTGGATCAAACAGCATCTTCCTCTGGCGAAAGTCAGCGGCGGCGTCAGTAACATTTCCTTCTCGTTTCGCGGTAACAACAGCGTGCGCGAGGCGATGCACGCGGCATTCCTCTATCACGCCATCAAGGCCGGTCTGGACATGGGAATTGTGAACGCCGGACAGTTGGCGGTGTACGAGGAGATTCCCAAGGATCTCCTGGGGCTGGTCGAAGATGTGTTGCTGAACCGCCGGGCGGATGCGACCGAACGATTGGTAACTTTTGCCGAGACCGTCAAGCAACAGGGCAAAGCGGCGGTGAAAGACGATGAGTGGCGCGCCGGCACGGTTGAGGAGCGCCTTTCCCATGCATTGGTGAAAGGCGTGACCGACTACATCGAGCAGGATATCGAGGAAGCTCGGCAGAAGTTTGCCAAACCGCTGCATGTGATCGAGGGACCGCTGATGGCTGGAATGAACATCGTGGGGGACCTGTTCGGGTCAGGCAAGATGTTTTTGCCTCAAGTGGTCAAGAGCGCCAGGGTCATGAAGAAAGCCGTGGCCTACCTCATGCCGTTCATGGAGGCGGAGAAGCAACAATCAGGCGCGTCGAGTTCAAATGGGAAGATCCTTCTCGCCACGGTCAAGGGCGACGTGCATGACATCGGGAAAAACATCGTCGGGGTTGTCCTGGGATGTAATAACTACGAGGTGATCGATCTTGGAGTGATGGTGCCCTGTGAACAGATTTTGGCGGCTGCACGTGAACATGGGGTAACGGTCATAGGACTGAGCGGACTCATTACCCCATCGCTCGATGAAATGGCACACGTGGCACGCGAGCTGACACGCGAGGGCTTTGACCTGCCGTTACTGATCGGCGGTGCCACCACGAGCAAAGCCCATACAGCCGTCAAGATCGCCCCGGCCTACAACCACTCCGTGGTGCATGTGCTGGACGCCTCCAGAGCGGTGGGCGTCGTCGGCAGTCTGGTGAATGCCGACTTGCGGGCTGACTTCGCCAAGAAGGTTCGCGCCGACTATGATCAGATACGCCAGACCCATCAGGACCGGGGAGCCAAATCTCTCTGGACATTGGGGCAGGCGCGAGCCAATCGATTCCGATCCAATTGGGCTGAGGTCAACATATCCATACCGACCTTCACTGGGGTAAAGGTGGTGCCGCAGCAGCCGTTGGATCAGCTGATTCCCTATATCGATTGGTCGCCATTCTTTCACACGTGGGAATTGCGCGGACGCTACCCGACCATTCTGGAGGATCCCGTCGTGGGCTCGAAGGCCAAGGAGTTATACGACGATGCGTTGGCCTTGCTCCGCAGGATTGTGGATGAACGATTGTTCACCGCCAACGGGGTGTATGGGTTCTTTCCTGCCAACAGCCTGGGCGACGATATTGAGATCTACACCGATGATCGTCGCACGACGGTCCTGACGACCTTCCATAGCTTGCGCCAGCAATCGGAGAAGCCGCAAGGGCAGTGCAGTTTTGCGCTGGCGGATTTTGTCGCACCGAAAGAGTCCGGCCGAGCGGATTATCTCGGAGCCTTTGCCGTGACGACGGGAGTAGGGGTGGATGTCGTATGTCGAGAGTTCGAGCGCGAGCACGACGACTACAATTCTATCATGGCCAAAGCATTAGCAGACCGCTTGGCCGAAGCCTTTGCCGAGTGGCTCCATGCGCGCGCGCGGCAGGAGTGGGGATACGGCAAGGAGGAACGTTTGACGACGGAGGACTTGATTCGCGAACGCTATCGTGGGATTCGTCCCGCGCCAGGCTACCCGGCCTGTCCTGACCACACAGAGAAACGGTTGCTCTTCGATCTCTTGTCCGCAGAACAGCACGCAGGAATCACCCTGACTGAAAGCTTCGCGATGTGGCCTGCTGCGGCCGTGAGCGGATTCTATTTTGCCCATCCGGCGGCCAAGTATTTTGCGGTGGGGAAAATTGGGAAGGACCAGGTGCTCGACTACCAGGCACGAAAAGGAATGCCCCTTTCAGCGCTGGAGCGATGGTTGGGGCCGAACCTGAACTATGAACCCATTGGAAGATAAGAGGCCACGGCACAGGATGAGCAAGCGTCTATACAAAAAGGCACGCTAGGAGACTTCTGCCAATACGGTGTTTCGGGCGGTTCTCCCGATCGCCGCGGTCAACGCCGACTTCACCCACCGATATCGTTCTTCTGCCCAGCGATTCACGTCCTCTGAATCAGTAAAGACCAGCTCCCAGGCTTTGGCAGCGTCCAGCATCAGTAACTGGTGCTGGTGATTATTGCCGGACACATAGACGACGAGCACGGCAGATTTGCCGGTGAGGCTGATATCCGTAAACACGTGCAGCATAGCGCCATCCGGCAAGGTGATGTCGCGAGAGGCGGCCTCAACAAGGGGATGGTACAGCCGCTGAAGAAATTGGGACGTCACTTCGTAGGCGTTGGTCGTACTTAAGAGGCGGGGATTTGGTTTTTCTCCGAACAGGTTCTCGGTCAGATAGGTCGCAGCCTCCCAAGTCGGCATGACTCCGGACGTGACCAAGGATTCGCACAGATAGGCGATCCAATTGCGTGTCGCCCCCTGTTTGCGTACCGCCGTTGTCTTCTTTGCCATGATCGGCAGTCCTTTCGCGACCGTGAAATATTGTGGGTACAGGGCCTGGGAATCTGTGCGTGGGGCTGTACCTGAAGAGATGATGAAAGTATATCGGCGGATGGAAAAGCGGTCAACGAAATGACGAAAAGGATGCGAGGAGCCTGTTCGACATTGCTATTCGTCACGAGGCGAAGGAGGGGCAGGCAGATGCGCGACTGCAGGCTCCGAAAAACCGGAGGCGTATTCATTGGATTACGGTAAGGATGTTACTGGGCCGAGAACAACGTAGATGCCTGGCCATCGTTCGCCGCAGGAGAGCGGTCACTGTCGGAAGGTTCCTACGCCTCGCGGATCATTCCGCGCGGCGATTGGTCGGCATACTGGTCGTGGATGTGCTTGATGTCATTCAGCGAGGCGAAGAAGACGTCGAGGAGCTCGGGGTCGAAGTGTTCCCCCCGATGTTTGGTCATGAGGTCAACGGCGTGATCGAGGCTGAAGGCCGGCTTGTAGACCCGTTGTGTGGTGAGGGCGTCGAAGGCATCGGCGATTGCGGCGATCCGTCCTTCCACGGGAATCGCCTCGCCCTTCAACTTGCGCGGATATCCGTTGCCATCCCAACGCTCATGGTGGGTCCAGGCAATCGATGCCGCGACTTTGAGGATCTCTGCATCCGATCCGCTGAGGATACGATAGCCGATTTCCGCATGTTGAGAAATGACAGTGAATTCTTCCGGTGTGAACTTGCCGGGCTTGAGGAGCACATGATCCGGCGTGCCGATTTTTCCGATGTCGTGCATCGGACTGGCGGTGCGGATCAAATCACACCGTTCGGAGGACAGCCCATACTTCCTGGCGAGTAATTCACAGTAGTGACTCATGCGTTGAATATGCTGTGCCGTGGCACTGTCCCGGTATTCAGCGGCGATGGCGAGTCGTTGAATCGTTTCCTCTCGTGAGAGACGCAACTCCTTTTCGCTGCGCTCGAGCCACTCGAGCGCTTGTTGGAGAGCCATCGTCCTGGTTCTGACGACATCTTCCAGGTTCTCCCGGTGCAGGCGATTTTCAAGTTCAAGCCGGCGGCGGCGGAGCGCATTGGCCACATCGATCATGACTTCATTAGACTCGAACGGCTTGACAATGTATCCAAAAGCACCCATGTCCAGCGCAGCGTTCGCCAGCACCGAGCTGTCGAGACCGGTTACCATGATGACGGCGGTGTGGGGATGCTGACCTACGATATTGCGGACGAGTTCCATACCCGACTCACCGGGCATATTCACGTCGCACAACATCAACGCAAAGGGCTGTTCACCTAGCCGTGTCCGTGCCTCACGCGCATCGGACGCGAGGACTGTCTCATACCCATGGGTTTGAAGCATATATCCCAGCAGCCGACGGATCGGTTCTTCGTCGTCGATGATCAGAACGCGCTTAAGCTCAAGGAGGGCTTGCTGGGCAGATTGGTCAAGAAGCAATGTCATGATTTGTGAGTCTACTGCATACGATGAAGGGAACTGTCTAGGCTCGGTGGATGATCGTTTGTGTCATGATGTTCAGAGGTCTCAGGAGAACTGTACGGTCAGGTGCACCTTTTGTGCCACTATATTCCCCAAAGCCAGCACGTTGTGGACCTCTCACCAGATGACGTCTTCTTAGCCGAGAAGCAGTGGGATGACGCGCTGTGACAGCATTTTCACGGGTGGCAGTCGCATCATTGCTCGAGGTCCAAGTGGGCCATGCGTTTGGAGTGAGCACACACCTGTACAGATTTAGCCGTTCGCGCCGCGTACTTTTGTACAAATCGATCGGCAGGAATGATCGAACGTTCGCGCTTTTTCCCTTGGCTCGACTCGTTGATCGGGATACCAGGCCAGTTTCATTGCGCTTTTGGAGGGCCTTCAATATAATGCGCAGCATCATGAACAGGAGTCAGCAATGAGTACTGCAGCGGGACTATTGCGTGTCGATGGGCGACGAAAAGATCAGCTGCGTCCGGTGAAGGTGACGCGGAATTTCATTAAACATGCCGAAGGGTCTGTCCTAATCGAAATGGGCGACACCAAAGTGATTTGTACGGCTTCGATTGAGGAGAAAGTGCCTCCCTTTCTGAAGGGGAAAGGGCAAGGATGGGTGACGGCAGAGTATTCGATGCTCCCTCGTTCGACCCACGAGCGATCCCCGCGTGAGGCGGTCAAAGGGAAACAGGGTGGCAGGACATTGGAGATTCAGCGCCTTGTAGGGCGAGCTCTCCGTGCGGTGACAGATATGGGCCAGATGGGAGAGCGGTCAATCTGGCTCGACTGCGACGTTATCCAGGCCGACGGAGGGACCAGAACGGCTTCTATTACAGGAGCGTTCATCGCCCTGGCCGACGCGTTTACAGTTCTCAAGAAGCGAGGCCTGATCAAGAAACGCCCTTTGACGGACTACCTTGCTGCCATTAGTGTAGGAAAAGTGGGTGGGGAAATCCTTGTTGACCTAGCCTATATAGAAGACTCAATGGCCGAAGTCGACATGAATGTGGTCATGACCGGACAAGGGCGCTATGTCGAAGTCCAGGGCACAGCGGAACGGACCCCCTTTGCCAAAAAGGAAATGGATGAGTTCATGGCGATGGGATGGAGCGGGATTCAGACCCTTACCGCGCTGCAGAAGGATCTGATCGGGGAATTGGAGTAGGAAAGAGACGATGATTCGTGAATTGGTGCTCGCGACTCGCAATCAACACAAAGTAGAGGAACTCGTTGCGCTCTTAGGCGATCTCGGCGTCACGATTCGTACACTCGATGAATTCCCGGATGCCCCGGACGTGGTCGAATACGGGGATACCTGTGAGGCCAACGCAGTAAAGAAGGCGCGTGTCATTGCCGAGTTCACGGGCTTGCCGGCTGTCGCCGACGATACGGGGCTCGAAGTGGATGCGCTTGGTGGGCGGCCCGGTGTCTATGCGGCCCGTTATGCCGGCGAAGATGCGACCTACGAAGACAACTGTCGAAAGCTGCTGCAGGACTTGATGGGCGTGCCTCGTGAACAACGAACCGCTCGCTTTCTGACCATCGCAGCGATCGCACTCCCTTCAGACGGAATACGGATGGCACGAGGAACGTTGGATGGAGTGATTGCAGAAGAGGCGAGTGGGACGCTAGGATTCGGGTATGATCCTGTATTCCTCATTCCAGAATTAGGAAAGACCTTGGCTCAGCTGTCGGCGGATCAAAAAAACACGATCAGCCATCGCGCCAAAGCGTTTACTCAGGCTATAGACCTGTTACGAGAGATGGAATTCGAGGGACTCGAGTCGGGGCGTAGCGCAGCCCGGTAGCGCGCCTGCTTTGGGAGCAGGATGTCGGAGGTTCAAATCCTCTCGCCCCGACCAATACTTTCAACAACTTGTGCCTCTTCACCTTCCCGTGCATCAGCCTCCGTTCCGGTTCCCGTCACGGTTGGGTTTGACTTCTGCCCCTCTTGCATCGGTTGCGATACTGCCGGAGTCGTCTCGTCCTTGACCTTCCCAAACCCAGAGACTCCCTCAAGCGCACCCTGTAGGTGGGTTGGACTAAGATGTGCGTACCGTGCAACCAATTCCGTCCCACTGTGCCGAAGCAGGGCCGCAATCGTACTAGGTGCCTGTCCATTCATGGCGAGTCGTGAGGCGAACGTATGCCGCAAGGTGTGCCAGGTCACGCCCTCTAGCTTCGCGTCCTCAAGCGCCGTCATATACACCCGACCGTAGAAGTTGTCCGGGTCCAGGTGCGTCTCGGGGTTCTCACTCGGGAACACCCACACCGATGTATTGCCAGGAATGAGGATTCTCAAAATCTGTTTCGCCTCATCGATCAGATGGACGTATTGCACCGCACCAGACTTCGTATGGGGAAGGGTGATCAGTCCACGCTCCAGGTCAATATCGGCCCATCGTAAGCCGAACTGCTCAGACTTTCGCAAGCCCGTGAGAATGGCGAGCCGGATCCAGGCGTCATAGGGCTGACCGATGGCCTGGCACAGTCTGGCCTCCTCCTCAATTGAGAGGAATCGCGTCCTCCCAGCTCGCACCGTAGGAAGTTTCACGCTGGCAAAGGGGCTCTTCTCGATCAATGCTGGCCCGATCGCCCACTGGAACACATGACGGAGGAACTTGAGATAGTGCACGACTGTTTGAGGCGTGTAGTGCTTCGCAGCGAGGTCTGCCATCGCTTGCTCAAGTAGAGCCGGCGTCACGGCATGGAGGGCCTTCCCTGTCAGGCGGTCGGTCCACCAGCGCCCATAATAATTCTCCTCGGCAATGGTTGTCGGCCTCTTGCCACTGGTGGGAAGTGTGGTCAGATAATTCGCGATCACGGTCGAGGCTAATTCTTTCCCGCCGTGCTGATACCGCTCAGGAAAGAACCGGCCCGTCTTTTGTTCCTGCTTGGCCTTCTCGTAGAAGTCTCGTGCCGCCGTCTTGGTCGAGAAGCTGCCAAATCGCCGTTCCCTCCCTTCGTGATAAAGCCGCACATGCCACACGGTCTTGCCGGTGGAATCTTTCTTCGACAGCAAGCCACGATCTTTTCTCCCTGCTCGTGCCATTGCTCACCCTCCTTTCTTCAAATCACGTTCGATGAGCGAACGGATATAGCCGGATACTGTGTAGCCCTGTGTGCGTAAGGCGTCGAGTTGTGCCTTGAGTGGCACCGGTAGCTGTATTATGACCTTCGTGTGTTTCATGGCTCCTCCATCGTGATAGTGTGCTAGCAATATATCAAAATATATATCTCTATATCAAGCTAGCGTGTTGACGAGCTCGCAGGCGGTCTTGTACCTTCAACGCATGGCGCGAGACAAGGCAGCTCCCAGGAAGAACTACGGTCTCCGACTCGACCAAGGGACGATGAAGGAACTGGCTCACCTGGCTGTAGACGAGGACCGGTGGCTCAATGAATTGGTGGAAGAAGCTGTACGGGACTTGCTGAAGAAATATCGAGACAAGCGGAAATAGCTCCCTACCATTTATTCCTCCTCTTTTGAGTGATTCTCCAACGCCGGCTGTAGGTCGAGCACGTGGCCCCCACGATCCACAATCACCGTAATAGACTTGTCGCCGCCGAACGCAATCTCCTGTCGGGGTCTGCCATAGGCCCGATCGAGCAGTTCTTTCGCCGCGGCAAACCGCACTTGCTCGCTCGCAGCCCCATCCCGCAACTGGACCAGCCGCGTAATAGATGCGGGGCCATACGAGGCTGCCAGCTCCTTCACCGGACGTGTGAGCTTGTTCGGTGCCCCTGTCGGTCGCCCGGCTCCCTCTCGTGCGCCCCCTCGTCCCGCTTTGATTTCTTTTGATTCTTTTTCAGTCTCCTGCATGAAGCCTATTCCCCTCTATTGGCCCCGTTCCCGTCAGCGCCCTGTTCTTTCACGGTGCCCCCTCTTACCGTGTCGTGACATATGTCAGATTCACCACGCCCCAGCTTCCATCCGGCACGGTATAGAACGCCCAGCCAGTTCCATCAGGGTCGGTGTGCAGACAATCGACCACGCCCTGCTGGACGGTCAGATCGCCACGTGTCCAGGTGATCCGGTCGCCAGGGTGCATGACGGGCGTGATCGCCCGGACTTTCGCCCCTGCCCTCACGAGGAGTTTGGCCGCCCGCTCAGGCTCGACCTCCACAGGCCGCCCCGGCTCCAGGCGAATTTCCCCGCCAGGAAACCGGTAGCGGATTGGATGATCTACAGCCTCAATGAGCATCGGTGTCCTCGTCTATGGTCTCTTCCGCCTCTGAAACACCGTTTCGATCCGCTACAACGCTACAAGCCGCTCTGGGAGCGGGGTTGAGGCCATTTTCAGAAACGCTACACGCCCCCTCTGTAGCGGATTGAAAAAGCGTGTTATCGCCGCTCTGGGCGCGTGTTGTAGCGGTGTAGCGGTTCGAGGTGGTGGGATCTGGGAACGGAGAGGGTATATACCGTTCGAAGGCATCGTCGAAGTCCTCGAGGCAGTAACCTTTGACCACTCCGGTCTCTAGGCGCAGGTTGCGCGAGGAGATGTTGAAGAGGTGAAGGAGCCGGGCGAGTTGGACCGGTGTCAGGGGTTTGCCGTGCTTCCAGGTCCCCCACGGACGCTCTTCGAGCAGGACGAGGAAGTTGCAGAGATCCATGGAAGACAACCGGTCCATACCCTGACGAATGTACACGGCTCGAATGTCTGCCAGGAGCTCGACCTTCATCGATTCATGATCCATTGCCGCTGGGGCCCGGAGAATGCGAGGGCGGCCTCTCTTGTGCGGTGCGGCCATGATCCCCCGAGCATTTCCGCAAGCGACAGTAAGGGCGCCCAGTTGTCGTTTGCCCGATCGTTCAAGCCCTCGAGAAGGGGCGGCTCCGTGCAGGCAAGGCGCGGGCCTTCGTCTGCGATCCATCGCACAATCTGACTGACCAGTGTGCGGAGGTCTAGGCGAAGGGCGGCAGCCGCCGGTCCCACCTGGCGGAGGGAGGCGATGCGTTCCCGTGCGATCTTCCGTTTCATGGGAATACAAATCGACCGATCCTCCAAGGTGTCAGGAATTCGCCCGATATGGGCAAACGCCATCGGCGCCCATGTGGAGAAGGTTCGGGGTTCGTGCTGCTCGCCCACGTTCCGGATTACGGTGGCGCCGTCCCGAGTGTGTCCCGAGTTCAGGATGCCACGCAATTCTTCGTTGGCGTCCGTGAACGTGTCCATCTCATCGATGAGCAGGGTGGGAGTATGTGCCGAGACGACACGGAAAATAGTAGACGGCGTGATGTTGGACGATAGCAACGCACGCCAAGCCAGACGGCGAAGCAAGCCGAGGACAGTGGTTTTCCCGCACTGCTTTTCAGGGGAGCGGAGATCAATGCGTGGGGCAATCTCAAATCGGTCATAGCAGTAGGTGAAGAGTACCCATAACGCGAGGGTCTCCGCCCCATGCGAGGGGAGCACGGCAAACTTCGTGAAGATGGCCGCGAGGCGGTCACCAAGGTCAGAGCCGTTGACCGGTTCCGAGGCCGGGGGAATGTCCTCAAATTCGATTTCGCGCCCTTGGCCGGGTTCGGCCTTCTTCTCTGCCTTGCGGCGCGCGTCCCGTTCGGCGTCAAGGAACGCTACTGGGATCTCGAGTTGCTCGCTTGCCGCTTTTCGTGCCGAGCCATAATCGGCGGGGGAGAGTTTACTGAGTCGGTTGAGTTCGTGTTCGCGCTGGGTCTGAGGGGTCAATGCCACGATGCTCTGAGGCTCTAAGGGGGTCGTCGGCGGAAGGAGTTGTCCGATCCCGCTGAGAAATCGCTCGTGCACCTCGTCAAACGCGGTCGCCGCCTGTTCGTAGGTCGTGTCATTCATGACTCGCCCTCACTGTCTAGGATGGCATAGGCCGTGCCCAGCCGGTCGAGCTCCGCATGGAGTTTGTGGTCGGTCCATTGATCGATCGAGATCCCACGAGCAGACTGAATAAGTCTGTCCGCTTCTCGGAGGGCGTCTACGCGTCGGCCTTCAGCATCGAGGGCCGCTTGGCGTACCGCGCATGCCTGTGCCCGTTGGCCCATCGCCTCCCGGCGTTGCTGAGGATCGGCGGACAGTGCATCAAAGAACAGATCTTTCACGTGCACGCCGAGCTTCTGCGTAATGTCCGTAAGGGAGCAGCCCGCGAAGCAACGCACCAAAAGGCCCTTGTCGCCTTCCATCACGGACAGTGAGGGCGACGTGTCATCATGCGCCGGACACTTGGCCGACCACTTGCCTGTCCCGCGCGGCCGCACGCCTTCCAATGTCGATATGAATTCCATAGCCGTCATGAGGCACCATCTTGCAATTCATTGAGCGTCCCGAGCGCCCGGTGTGCTTGACGAACTAACGCTTGTTCCTCAGCACTCATCCGCGGGCTCGACTCACTCCATTCTCGTTCCAGCAGCGTGAGGAACTGAGGGAGTAGGGTTGCGAATCGTTCGGTGAACGGAGCCTTGCGCGCAACGTAAAATTCCTGTAGTCTGTCCATCCCATCCATCCTTTCCGAGAAGTACGGCTCGACTCGTTGACGCGAGTCGGGCCGGTGTCATGTGATCGCACACCGATCTCTGCGCTCACTGAGCCGGCCCCTTTGCCGGCCGCCGCAGCGCCGCGAGGACTTCGTCTACCCGGAAGCGAATGCCGCCCCCGGAATTTCCGACGACATAGTGTGTGAGTTTTTTTGCGGCGACCATTTTGTACGCCGTCCCCTTCTTCAGAATGCCACGCACCTCTAACTCCTTGGCGGTCACGAGTTGCTCGCTGTTCATTACGGTTCTCCTCCTGTTAGTTGTGAACGTCTGTCGTGCCCTATCCATTCGTAGGGTTGTATACCCTGGCGGGATATCGGTCTTTAGCTTCGCCTATATTCGGGCGAAAGGCGGTGAATTTAGACGAGGACGAGCTGGCGGGCATGAGAGGGAGAGCAAGATGAAACTATTTCAATCTACCCCGAACCAAGACTGGCTTGTGTTCTGGATCGACTGGCTGGGGTGCAAACGGGTGAGCCGGATCAATCGGGTCTATGAGCCTATTGAGCGTAATGGCGTCAGACCATCCAAGGATGATCGCATCGCGCCACTCAGGCCTGACTCCATGAGCGCGTCGTATAGCGGCTCTCCATTCCCTGTCCCGCACATCGCCATCGGCCATGCGGTGGCTGGCCTGAATGATACAGGCCAACGCGCGAGAGCCTTCTCGGATGCGGTCCACAGTCGTCTTGCTGACGACAGGAAATGCTTTCATGATGGAAGGAACGTCGGCCCCCTCCGCTAACATCCTTGCTATATTCCGCACCGCAGCGGGAGGGACCTGTGGTCGCCCGACGCGACCTTTTGGGTGCGCTGAATACCAGACTTGGCGGGCCTGCTTAACGAATTCTTTCACTGTCGTTGCGTCGGGGATTACGAGTTGTTTGTTGCAACGCGGGCAATCTGGACTTTTGGGCATGGTCCCCTCCTGTGGGGTCCTGGTAGGAATGAAGGGCGGCACCAGCGCCAGGAAACGCTAGCCGGTCAGGTGATCAAGCCTCACCGTTGTCGCCCGAAGTAAGCCTACCGTAATGCCATCGTCGCTTCTACCACCTCTCCGCATGCGCTTGACAGGCCCCTACGGACGGCCTAGCCTCATTGCGCTTGGTGCCTTCTTCCTTGCCGGAGCATAGACAATGATTTCCTATTCCCGCTACTGTTTTCCACGCAAGAGACCACTTGTCAGTTCTTTGGCGGGCTGTCTTGCTGCTTCATTCCTTCTGATTTCCGGCTGCGCGTCATCACCAAGCTCTTCTTTCCCGCCTGGTTGCCAACCGTGGGGAGAGGCCTGCATACATCCAATATATGCAGCCATGCCGCCAATGATTGACCATGCTGTTCTCCGTCTGGCTGTTCTCCCACTTAGTGAGAATGGGATGCCTGATGAAATTAAATCAACGGCGGGACAGGCAGCCCTTGGTCTGAAGAAGAGTTTTCCTCGTTTAGAAATTGTGGAACGCGTTCGCATTGATATGGCGATTCACGAACTGGAGTTTCAAGCGAGTGGAAGGGTGCGAGATGATAATTTTGTTGGGGTCGGGCGCATGCTCGGTGCCGATCATCTCTTCATCTATCAAGTAACTGGCGATCTCGATAGGGATAAACAGGCATTCCGAGGAACTGGTGGACTTGTCCACGCCATGAGCTCAGGGAAAGTGATTCATGTTCAGACTGGTGCCCTGGTCTTTCAGCAGACAGTCGATTTATATGCCACTGTTCCGCTACCTCAACCGGGCAATCAGTGGAATGACCCGGACAGTGTAAAACTAAATATTATGCGAGGCGCCCTTGGCGTCCTTTTCATCCAATTGGAGGAAGCCCTATTGCCTTTCCCTATTGGTGTTGCGTGGGGTCCCGACCAGGGCAGTAATCGGGTTATAGCACAAATAGTGATGGTTGGTGGTCCAGCCCATGATGCCGGCCTCCAGAGGGGAGACCTTCTCATAGTCATAGACGGGATTCCCGTCCGTGGAGGAGGGGATAGAGTATTGCAGGATCTGGAACTAATCCCACGCGAACTCGTGCAAATAACGATACAACGTAACGGCCGGGAACAGACGCTTGCTGTGAGACCCATCAGGCGTAACACCATTGAGAACTCTTCGTCTCCTGGCAAACAACCGGCGTGGATGGGTGCGCCGGAGGGCGATGCCAAACCGTAAACACCTCGGTCAGCACACGCTGCGTGCAAGGATGGGCGCGCGGTTCCCTTTTTTACACTCCCGCTTGCCGCCGTAGGTTTGGCGACGGTGACGGGGTGTAGGCCGTTTGAAATACGTCCATTTACCAGCCTCATCGCCCTAACTCGCTTCGGTCTCACCTTTGATGTGCGGCATCTCGTGGCGCATGGGGGCAATGCCAGCTATGCGCTGGCCGAGTACGACCTCCTCGTCCATCCTGATCCTCACGCCAATCTGCCGGAGACCCTGCAGTATGGCTCGGCGCTGCCAGGACAGAATGCAGAGTTCTGCATCGGCTATTGTATCTTCGGCGCCCCCGGTGTCATGACGCTGCGCTTCTCCGACGGCCTGGAGCAGCTGCAATTGGGCTGGATGGCGACGGGGAACCTGTCCGAGTGAGGCGCCTTCCTGCCTCAGGCCTCGGAGCTTCGTTTTGGACCTCTTATCCCCACGATTCTTCAATACCCTAGTGCTCTATACCCTGCGGGGCACGTGACATATTTCCAGGCTTTTTCGTTCGTGACGGATGCCAGCATTACTGCCCTCAATCCTCCGGTCTCGAATGGGGGGACGCCAGCAGTCCCCGAGCCGCCGACCTGGCTGTTATTGGTGAGCGGCCTCATGGTCATGGGCATCAATTGGGCGGCTTTGCGGCTTTATGGTGCCGAGAGCGGCGGCTTTGGGTGACCGAGGCCACCGTGTTGAGACGATAGGTCCCGGAATGGG
>VBOL01000001.1:28009-48107 GCA_005887945.1 Nitrospirota bacterium | reverse complement strand
TATTTTCCTCAAACCCACAGGTCAAGAGTCGCGCCATGCCGCTCTCTATTGCACCCGGACATTTGTCGACGCCCCGGGCGGCGTCGTATCTGCTTGCAGGGGATGCGGGTAGGGGTAGGGCGTGTAACTGGCGCAGGCCGACGGCTTCGTGGTCGCATTCACGTAATAATCCACGTTCAGCGTGGTCCAGGCTGGATCCTGCGGGTTGACATGCCCAATCGTCCATCCGGAATTGTTCCAGATGCAGACAGGCTCTAAGGCCTGATGCAGCCAGCCCACGGGCGAGAACGCGGCGGCGTTGCCCGCGAGCAGGTCGCCCTGCCCGCGTCCGACCTGATCCAGGCAGGGGTAGCCATTGGCCTGTTGGTGTCCGTCAAACGAGGTTTTCGCCGTGATCGTGCCGGTCGCGGGCGTGGCAGGCGTGCCGACGACCGTAAAGGTGAACTGCGTCGAGGACACCCGCACTGCAAAGAAATTGCGATTGTATTCTGCCTGATCTGCCCCGGCTATGGTGATCCATGTATTGAGACCGGCACCTGTGACCACGCCGTGCTCCGACACCGTCGTTGCTGTGGCCACGGACCCAGACCGCGTGATCGATGAGACCGTGACCGCCCCCACGCACTGTCCGTAGGGCGCCCAGAGCGGGCCATGCGACCGAAAGACGGCGAGGTTCACGACATATTTAAAGCCCACGCTCCCCCCAATGGTGTTGTTGTAGATAACCCCGGTCCCGCCTCGCGACCCAATGGCCTTGACAATCGGGGGTGATATGGTGTTCGTGAACGTGTTGTCGTATATTTCATACTGGCGCTCACCCCGAACACGGAATCCGCTGTCGGTCCCATGGCCTCCGGTTTGCTCATTGACGATATCGTTGCGCCGAATGACGACGCGCGAGCCGCCAGCGTGATCGACGAACGGCGTCCCATCTAGCCCCTCCCCAATGGCCAGATTATCTTCGATGAAGAGGGCCCGGCTCGACCCGAGCCCGGTGGGTGAGGCAAAACTCAAATCGCCATAACCCCCAGTGCCGCCGTAGTTTTCCAGAAAGGCCACGATACCGTTCGGATACTTCTTATTTTGGCCCGTCAGGTCCACGGAGATATCGAAATTATTGTGGTCGATCAACCCAATCACATTGTCATGCGTAATGAAGCAGGCCGTGGAGGGCTTATTACAAAACACATGATCGATACGGAGGGTTTGGGTGCCGCCACGCACCGCAATGGTCCCTTGGTTCTGGACGTTGGGGTCGAGGGCTTGTCCGCGCAGTTCAAGATGGCTGACCCGCACATCCTTCCTCGCCATGGTGTTCAAGAGCATGAGGATGGAGGCGGCACGATTACCCTTCGGGATGTTGTCGACGAGCACGGTCGGGCACGAGATGGACCGCCCCTTGGCGTCGAGGGTGCAGTCGTGCTGCCCGCGGATCGTGACGGCCTTCTCGCTGCCGACGGGCATTGTCACTTGCGTCGTCCAGGTGCAGATCCCGTCGGGAATCAGCACGCGATCGCCATTGGCGGCGGCATTCATCGTAGTCTGCACGTCGTTTGAATTACAGGTGGCGGCGAGGAGATCATTGCCGGCGTGGGCAGGCATCGCCCATGCGGCAAGTAGGCCCGAGACGAGCAGCCCGACCCTCGCAGCTTTCATGATCGTCCCTCCATGCGCCGCTACGAACAGAAGAGTCCGAACCAACGACAACACCAGCATTTGAATCCTCCTAGGCCAGACGGGGGTTTTGGGGCGCTGCTGGGGGCAGTGAATCGAAAGGGACCGACACACTCATCGGCGATTCATTGCCGCTCTACGCTGGCGCGTCCCGTGGTGCTCTGCTGGCCCATGGTTATACGTGCATAGGCAAAGAAACGCAACGGAGAGACACGGCGAACAACACCGCGAGTCTTGACGAACGTGTGGGGCTATCCCTGTTGTCGGAATCATCATAGTAACCCTTGGCAATCGGGGAACATCCCCTCCAAAGGTGGTATTGCATTGTTGTATGGTGGGGTACAGTCTCGCCCCGTGCATCGCTGTGATAGCTCGCGTTCCCTTACCACATTGGAGAACATCATGAGACATAGATGGGGCAGTAGAGTCGGCATAGTCACACTGTTCGGAGTTCTGGTGCTGAGCGTAGGCCTGGTCCGCCTGGTCTTCATGGCCGGCAGCGCCGGAGCCGCTCCGCCAGTGAAAGAAGATGCCCTTGCAGGGGTCACGCAGAATTGGGACAAGGTGCTGCCAGCGGCCCAGCGGTTCACGGTGTTAGCGGCCTTCAACAACGCGGCAGTGCGGGACAACGAAACAGGGTTGATGTGGGAGAAATCCATAACAGCGGGGCAGGGGGTGACGTGAGCACAAGCATCTTATGCGTGCATCAACAAGAACGTCGGCAGCCGGAAAGCCTGGCGGCTCCCGTCGATCGCCGAACTGCTGAGTCTCGTGGACCAAACTCAAAACAGTCCTGCGCTGTCGACGGACCATCCCTTTACCGGCTTACAGGAGATCTATTGGTCGGCGACGACGATCCAAGACCTTCCTACCTTCGTGTGGGGCGTATACATCAATTCAGGCATCACGACCACCATCGATAAGTCCAGCACCGTCTCTGCCTGGTGTGTGCGGGGTCCGATGCAAAAGTCTTTGTACGGAGCCAATCCATGATATGAGCCATTGGGGTCTGTCGGTGGGAGCGGGGGATCCGGACTGATTATCTTTTTGAAATCGGAATAGCCCCCCTCCTTTCCTGCATCGCTTCGCGTCGTCGATATTTCTGTCACAGCGAGGTGTGTGCATGTATGGCCGTACTCGTCGGGTTCCCTAAAGAGCCACCCCCGCCTGCCGACAAAGCCCCCCCTCTCTCATTCCCCTGGCGCATAGGAAATGAATTCTTTTTCGTTCCGGTTCCCGTCACGGTTCCATCGCTACATTCCGGTTTTCGTCACGGTCGCCCCTGTGTCTTGCTGTTGCGGTCTGTATCTTGCCGTGTTTGTAACCGTATGGTAGTGCTGGCTTCTTGTTGCGCGCTGTGTCGCGGTGTATCCCATAGCATAATTACCTAATCAGCTTTGGGAGCAGGGTGTCGGAGGTTCAAATCCTCTCGCCCCGACCAAACCCAGTAGCCGTCAGGGTTGAAAAGTGAACGAATGATGAAGTGAGTATGTGCTTTATCGGCTCCTCACTCCCTCGCCTTACCCCTCACGCCTCGCCCCTAACGTGTTATATGTTCAAGATCGCGCCCGTAGCTCAGTTGGAGAGCGCATAAGCATTCTAAGCATGTTCGAGGGGATTGCTTAAGTCGTTGACGGCCTAGGCAATCCCCTTGTCATTACTGGCGATTCGCAATCCCTGCAAGTCAGTCTGCCTCAGATGTCTTGACCGCTTTTCTGCCTGATTTTTCCCCATTTCTAACACTGTATTAACACCTGTTCTGCCACTTGGTCTTGGCCAGTTAAACGACTGGCATAGAGGGGGTACATTTGCGTGCCCACTCCCATGCCCAATGGGTTCCCTGGGGGGTAGCTCCACCGGGTGACAGCATTCAGGCTGAAAAGCGATTTTCGAAAATTTTCCAGGGCTGGCAAAAAGGAGGGCTAACTGGAAACCTGGTACCTAGCGAAGACGTGGTCTCGTACGGAAAAAAGAGAAAGTAGCGGGCTGGCGGAATACCTGACAGAAACACCCTATAAATGAGCCGATATTGTCAATCTGCCCTAGAAATAGCCTCGCACGTGATCGGGAAATAAGTGGCTCTTGCGTCCTCTGCTCCAACATTGCGGCTAACTTGTCCTCCCAAACTTTCACCCGAAACCTTGTTAGGTAAGGAAATAGCCCGTTTGAGGCGGCGAGTTGGAATCTCACGGGAGGAGTTAGGGTTTCGGGCGGAGGTACACAGAACCTATATTATTAGCCAGCCTGAGCGGGGGATGAAGTCGCGGACCCTGAGCGGGATTCTGAAACTGCCGCGTGCGTTGAAGGCCTCAGAGCGCAGGTTGTGGTGTGGGGAAGATAGAAATGGTCTTGGTAAGTCTGATAGTTCTCTGGCAACCGTCGGTGCACTCCATCCGCTGAATTTTGCTGAGGCAGTCAATGCCCGCATTCGTGTCGTTCCTGTCCCTGCGAGTCTCATTTTAAAAAAGAGAGCGAGGTAATTAAAGACTTATCGTCCAGGAAATGATTGCATTTTGAGTAATCGGAAATCCGGGATGTGATCAGGGTGCGGAATGAATGTCATGTCAGCTATCGCCATTTCGCCACTTTCACTTGTCGCCATGATTTTCACATCATATTTGTCTACTGGAATATGGCGATTAATATCCTCTGGCAGCGAAGCGACGTGAAGGAATGAATATCCTTCAGGACCTAAAAATAATCTGAATACATCAACGAAAATGGCATCCATAAATTGTGGATCTTTAGTGGGATAAACATTAAAGTTCGTTGTTCCGGAGCGGTCATGTCTCAGTATAAGATGATTGCCAATCGCATCGAAATTCTGCGGCTTCTTTTCAAAAGAAGTGAGTTTCACTTCTACATTCCTAAGGGTAGAATCATCGCTGTTGACCAATGCGATGCGATATGTGTACAGCCATCCGCTGGTGTGCGCTGCCTGCGACTGATCTACGCCCGGATTCACCTGCACCCAGGGTTCTCCATCACGAATCACAATGGACAATTTGCCACTCCTTAAATTTGTTCGCATATATAAGTGAATAGCCCATACACAGAAGCCCACAAACGCAATCCAAAATACCCATGTATCTGTGGACTTATTCGCGAGCCATGGGGGTACATTCTCAATGCCGAAATATATGAGCCAGGCTTCCACATTGGAACGGGTTTGCCGAGGGGTTACTGTCGAAGCCAACATGAGCAACCCAAGCCCCAGATTTGGGACTGATTTAATAACCCATTTCCAGTAAACTCGCATTCCGCACTCTTTGGAATAGAAGGATAGACGTGCGCACTACCAGTATTCCCCAATGGCACCTCGGATTCGTGAGAAGATTAACGCCCCAAGAATCCTGCCAACTTGGCCTGTGATCGTTATTGAGTCTCGGTGATTCCAGCCGACCTTCAGCATCCACCTGCGAATGTGAACGATTGGCCCAGGATATGCGCACGCTCTAGGTGGTAGAACGCCTCGTCCAGATAGTCGCGATCGTATGCGTGATCGCTGCATTCATCTCCCTGTCGAAGGTGTACCGTAAGTTCTGCGTGCATGCTTTTGCCCCAGGAGTTTCAACCAGACCTTTCTTTCGAGAGGACTTCGAGAGTACGCCGTCGAGGACGGAAACGACTTGGCCGGAGAAGTCGGCGAAAGAGGAAAATAGGGGAAAAGCAAGAGACCAGAACATGTCAGCCGTGGTCGTGTCACCATGTCCAGCTTGGGAGTATGAAGGACAGGGACATTGTACTGTCTTTTTGGTCGGCCTGGTCTATTCCTTCGTGTGACTGTTGAACGACTACCGCCGTATTGTGGGGCCTTGTGTAAGGTGAGGGTGAGGAAGGAGCAGGACCGCCACGCGCCGTGCACGTGCTCTGTCTCCGCCACTCCCACGGCGGCACCGGCTGTGGTTCAGCCCACAGCCCTTTCCGTCCCTCTCGCACTTTCTTCTCTAGCCCTTCCAGCACCGCATCCCCTGGCGCATACTTCCGATACCACCAGTAAAATCCCTCCCGAATCAGCTCTCGATTGAGCATGCGTCCATCAAGAAGCGGCACATCTCCTAGTAGCCGGTGGCACTTGTTCAATGCTAGTATCCAGCAGTCACCCGAGGCGTTGAACCGATGTAAGGGAACGGGTAACCGGCAAATTTCGGTTGGCCGTCGATCATTTCAACGGCGTTGAGATAATTAAGGATCGGCGTCAAAAGGTGACCGTATGAAAACGTTTCAGGTGCGACAAAGCATTCATTATGATCTGATGATAACCGCAGGTACGGAACAGGAAGCGATTCTGAAGGCCGGGGGTATCTCATTGACTCAGTGGGACACCGAGATCACCGAGATCACGGCCGAGTTGATCGATGAAACGGAAGAATTGGACGAATACTGATGCCCAAGGCCTTTCTGGCGCCCACGATACGGGGCGTCCTCTTATTGGCTCTGATTTCCTGTGCGCCCGACTCGCCCGAGACACCCGCGGGACCCTGCCGGATATACACCTGATCAGACCCGCCCGATCCTTCTGGGGTCGTGGGGATTGGGGCCACATTCGCACGTGCCTCTGGTCTTTCGCCATTCTCTGCCCCGTCTCAATAATCCCGCCCAAGCGCTCAAGCAGGTTGAAGGACTGCTCTAGCTCACTTGTGCTTCGCCACAATCTGATCCTTGATCTTGTCGTCGGTTGCTCAGAAGAACGTGTCAGTAGGCGGGCGGTTTGAATCAGCGATTCTGGTCGATCCAGCGCTTTGCCTTCCTGAGGGCAACGCTATCGGCCTCTTTACAACTCTTGCAGATTTCAGTTGATTCACCATTCACTGTCGTGAGCAGTTCTTGGTTTCCAACTGATTTCGATATGAGGGCCAGAGGCAACCAGCGGGCATCCACAAGGCTTTGGGAGCAGACTTTAATTCTGTGATCGCTGTACGGAACCCATTCGATCATAGTGTCTTTCTGATCTCCCACATGCTGGAGATCGTGGCTTACTCGACGGACATCCTGTCGCGTGTGGGAAGGTGGTCGCTCATGGCGTAACCTTGTCTACGGCAAAGGTTGCGTGCGGCTGCGCGA
Organism: Nitrospirota bacterium; assembly: GCA_005887945.1. Lineage (GTDB taxonomy): Bacteria > Nitrospirota > Nitrospiria > Nitrospirales > Nitrospiraceae > Palsa-1315. The sequence goes on along the minus strand of VBOL01000001.1, from coordinate 41,369 downwards.
TCACTCCTTACCGCATGCAACTTTCCACACAGTTTGACCCAAACTGCCTGACCTGACTGGTACCCATTTACCTTCTTGTGAGTTGGTATAAACCACCGTTCCACTTCCCATATTGCCCGAGAATTCCTTGAGCGCAAGCACCCGACTACGCTCTTCTGCGCAGTCGAATTCCCATTGTTCCTCGGCAGTCAAAAACCTGATGCCTCCCACGGTTTGTACAGTCTTGTAGTCGGAGAATTGCCACATCTTCACCAGATTGCTGTTGCGGCGTATGGTGGCTGGATCCACGTATACAGTCTTTCCTGCTTCGTCGCGGTCACTAACTTTTACCCACTCCGCATACGCAGATCCACTACTCAGTAACAGGAGTGTTATCAAGAAGAGTCGTGTCATTTGAACGCTTCGGTAGGTCATGGTCGCTCTTTGCCTTTTGGCTTCCACTCTCGCGCCAGTTTTTGCGCCTCGACGAGCTGGTCAGAGGTCATCCGTATGGCGAGCTCATCCCGCAGCACGGCCCCAGGCTTTGCTCCGTTCGCTGCTCCCAGCTTGTACCACATATAGGCCTGGACATAGTCCTGCACCACGCCGTCCCCACGCTCATACATCATGCCAAGTTTTTTTTGCGCTAAATCATTTCCTTGTTCTGCGGATCGGCGATACCATCTCACAGCCATCTTGAAATCCTGCGGACCACCCCGTCCATAATCATACAAGATCCCCAGGTTGACCTGGGCGTCCGCGTGTCCCTGGTTGGCGGCCTTCTCGTACCACTGCCGCGCTTGGACATCGTCCTTTGGGACGCCCTGGCCGTTGGCATATAGCAGGCCGAGGTTGTATTGTGCGACGGCATGCCCCTGCTTGGCCAGCGGTTGCCACTCACGCAAAGCCGTTGCGTAGTCGCCGCGGTGATAGGCATTCTCGCCTGCTTTGAAGTCCGCCCGTGCAGGCGCGGTGAGACAGACGATCGACAGCACAAGGGCGACAGGGAATCGGAGCGCTATGAGCCGCTCATCACTCATGAGACAATCTCCGTGGGTTCCTGCACCAATCGTTTCACGTAATGCTGAAGCCGCGCAGGGGTGTATGGCTCGATTACCACATTCTCTACCGCAAACTCCTGCCCTCTCGACCACTACCGCACCATCGCTTTAGGGACTTCGATGCGCTGTTCATTTGGGAGCGGACGGTGAACGAGACGGTTTCCCCTGGTCGCATGGGCAGGTCACCAGAGAGTCGCCAACCAGAACGCGAAAGATTCCACACCGTGCCTTGGCCTTGAAACGGCCCTGCGTTGTACGTGACAGAGTATTGCACAGGGTAGCAGCGGAAGGGACGAATCGAGAAGGGCATGGGAGCCTCGTAGGCAGGGAGGCGTATTGTACGGGGGATGCGAATGAGGGCGCAAGGGCTACACGCGAGGCTCAGCCGCCGTCGATGCTCTCGCCATTGCTTGCGCGGTCTATGTTCTCTGTTCTCAACAGAAAATGAAGGCGCCTGCTACCGAAGCTTGCTTGTGCTTGTCGAAATAGCTACTCTTCGCTGTCTGGTATAGGTGAGCAAGTGTCAATAGCTAACAAACTGCTTGGTATTTTCCTCTGTCTAATTCTCAGTGCCTGCAGCACACCACCCAAAGCACCAACCACTGATGAGCGGACAGTGCGCCAGGGTAGTGGGCAAGTTGAGAAGCTGTGCACAGAGAACCCACCCCCAGGCTACACCAGCGGAATGGAAGCCCGATTAAAGGCCGAGTTACCCCTCGCCGGGACAACCGAGGCGCAAGCAGAAGGTGTACTGAAGAACTACTTCGACCAACACCCAAGGAGAGGGACAGACCGCGGAGAGGACTTAGAGAAATATCTCTTCCATATCTGCGAAATGTCCAACAACGGCGGGTGGAGTGCTGGGGAGACAGAACGGTTCATTACCTTATTCATAGACGGCTGGACAACATCAAAAAGTGAAGCTGCCGCAACTCCACCAGACCCTAGATGCACAAAGCAGCTTAAACAAGGGTACGCACTGAGAGAACGCATTGACAATGAGTACGGGCAGAGCAGAAGGGCTGGAACCTTTCTAGATCGGAGAGATGAATTCACGGCGAAATGGGGTGAAGAAGCGGGGGAGTGGGCCGCAGAAACAAGAGCCGTTCTTCTTCAAATTGGTGGACCAACAGCGAAGGGCCGCTTCCAAAATGCACAAACACCTATAGGCATGGTGAGCGGAGATGTGAAGTGGAACAATATCAGAAATTTTCTTCGGACGAGATTGGCAGCCCTAGAGTCGATCTGCAAAGCACCATAGCATCACCACGCCGATGCTCCCGCCAGTGCTGGTGCGATCAATGTTCTCTGCACTCATCAAGAGAAAATAAAGGCGGCTCCTATAGAAGCTTGCTTGGTAGGGTTAGTTGTGTCCACCCCGCCCCGCTTGATCTCACTTCTGCTTCGCCTCAATCTTGTACCTGATCTGCTCATTCGTGGTTCGCGGAAGAATCTTCTTTTGCACCAACTCATCGTTCCGCTGGTATGGTCGGCCCTTGATGAGCTTCTCTGGGTAAGCCTCGCCAATACCGAGGACAATGGTCCACCCAAGCGGGACGGAAACAACGATTCCCATGACGGCAAGCAGAAAGCATGCTCCGACGAGCGCGCGTAGATTGGTCATGATGACGCCTCCTGGCAATTCGGCCTGTGAACGTCCGCTCTGTGAGAAGAATAGCGGCACGGGGCGTGGGGCGAAAGACCCGAAGGGAGTACTTCGGAGGGGGGGATAGCCTTGGGGCCATTCTGCAATGGCCGCTGGGAGACTCCCACACGTGTACAGTTTCCGTCTAGGGGAGTCTGTGTGCCATATCGAACCCACTCCTCTGTAGGATGGGCAGCAGCCACGCCTTGAGGCTACCATCGTGGTACGCCATGCCCACAACCCCACAACTGAGGAGGTTCGAGCCATGATGAGCGCACAGGCACAGACCCGCAGAACAATGAGTAACGCGCTGGCCTTATTGGAAGACCTGATGGAGAGTATCGACGGGGAGCAGAAAGAACGCCTCTCGCAGATCATAGCAGAGTTAGAAGCCATCGAGAAGAACTTGGAGGAGAACGACGAAGAAGAAGTCTAGCTAAGAGACACGCACACAACACCGAGAGCCTACCCTAGAGCCAGCACGATCAATGGTTGCCAACCTCCCTCATTGCACCGGGAACCGACGGAAAGGACGAAGCGTGAAGGGCATGGGGGCCTCGCAGGGAGGCGTATTGTGGGAGGGAAGCGAACGACGGCGCAAGGGCCAAGGGTGGGCTAAGACCCGCGTAGCGTATTGGTGACACTGCAAAGGAAGAGTCGTAGAGCCTCCCTCCCAAGAAGGCTAAGGCGCTACGATCACTGAATGACGCACGGGCCGCCGCCGGTCCGCTATACCCTGCTCAATCCGCTTCAGGGCGTCCAATTGACTAGACATAACCTCAATCTGCTGGTCCCGTAATGCGATGGTCTGCTCTCGCTCCTGGAGTCGTTTGTGTAAGGCGTGAATCGTCGCCTGATCCTGACTTGTCACGGTCTGAATGGGGGCTACAGGAGAAGACGGCGTGATGCTCGCGCAGCCTGACAGCACCACTAGGCCCAGTATGCAGCTTGCCTGAATGCTCCAAACCATGTTCCTCATTTCACGCCTCCCTACACCTTGCTTAAGGGTATTTGGGCCTCCTCTGCCATTTAAAGGATTCCACCAGAACGCGTGAAGAGAAGAACCCTGAAAGGGATAGTTCGAAGGGTGGTATAGGCAATCATTCTTCAGATAGCTGCCTGGGAGAAGACTTCAAGCGGGCAACGAGATGCCTGGTAGCGCGGGCAAATCGCCGGAGAGGCCTCAGTCGGAGGCTGATGGGCTATTGAATATGCACGTGCGCATACAATCGGGAAATGGCGAGGAACGAATCGTTGTCTTTGCCCCCAGAAAACTTCGACAAGGGATAGGCACACAAGAGAGAAAAAGGTTGTTCCGTCGCCAACTTGTTCCAGAGTTCTTCCAGACGAAGGGCGGCGCGGGTGTACCCTTCGGCCCAGAGGACGGTCACCATTTCACCAAAAATGCGGACTGGGCCATTCTGACGAACCTGACCAATCATGCTTCCAACCACTTGCCTGAACCGTAATGCGCTCGGCCAGTCGCTGACCATGAATTTCAATAACTGTTCTCCCGCGTCAAAGAACATCAGCTTGTCGTGAGTCACCTGTTCTGGGGTCAACGTCTTGCGGAGTTCTGACCTGCAGCCCCTCTGTGATGAAGCGGGCCACCGATGCCGTCAAAAACGTGTCGTCGGTGTAAGACTGTACGGAATGGCCCTGGATACTCATGTGCCTTGATTGCGGCGCCTTCTGGCTACAGGTTGAACTGGTTTACAAAAACTGCGAGCGGAGTGCGATCTGCTAGGTCGAGTAACCGAGTTGGTGAAGCAACACCCGTCCGTCCCTCGACATCCGATCAATAGCACCGAACACCTCTCCCCAACTGAAATTAGGAAGGTACGCGACGACATCGTCTAGGCAGCAGGGACCACCGTTCCGCAGCAGTTCAATAATAGCCGCTTCTAGAGGCATCATGGCGTAGAACCTCCGGTTGGGGTGTGGTGCTCGGATGCTCGTGCATACTGCATAGCAGTGTATCTCGTGGGAACTAAGTAATGACCTGGTTTGGTCAGAAGTGATTACTTGATACCCATTCATCTGTAGTTGTCAGCCAAGGCCGACGTGCCTATGTGCTGGTCAACAGTCGTGCTGAGGGGACTGCGCCGTTGACGGTGCAGGCTCTCCCGAGATGCTACGCAGCTAGGTACCGTTGGGCCACAGATTCACCGCAGAGAATGCAGATATAGTTGCCCTTTGAATGGCCGAGATCGTTCCACTCCAACTCCAGGTTCAGATGCTCGCATGGTGTTCGATCCGCTCGCTGTTTCCATTTGACTCGTAAATCCGCCGCTTGATTCAGCGTCATAGGATGGCCTCCTTTCGAGTCGCACATCAAAAAAGATTTTATCATGGGCGACCTGAAGATTGAAGGCGGGCAGAGAGCCGCACAGAGTCGCCCCCCACCCCGCGCAGTTCCCCCTCCTGCGCGCCTTCACGCCAACAGGTCTGGGCCGTCACTTTTTCCCGTATTGACCCCCGCGCATGATCCTGATTTAATTCGCTTCCTTAACAAACCAGGACCGCCACGTGATGCCATTGTCTGAATGAGGCGATATGTCGGGGACTGTTTCAAGTCAACGTCGCGTCACGTGTCCCGATGCCCAACTCACAGAACGAACGGGATCGGGTGTTGAGTAAGGAGGAGTGAGGTATGCTGTATGAGGCTGCGAAGCCACACCTGTGACCTGTGTTGCTGACTGCCTATCAGTTGGGGCAACGGTTCGGGGAGATCACAGGGTTGACGTGGGCCGCCCCAACGCATCAAGCGGGCATTTCAGACGGCGCTGAAAGACGCAGGGATAGTAGACTTCAGGTTCCACGACCTCCGGCACGGTGCCTCAACCAACCTCAGACGGGCAGGGGTGGACACAGCGCTGGCGATGAAGATCGTCGGCCACACGTCGGGGAAGATGTGGGCACGGTACAATGCGATTAACGAGCGGGACTTGACCAGAGCCGCTGAAAAGCTTAACAGGTACCTTCAGGAGGACATTCAGGGGGCAGTAGGTAATCACCGATCAAAGCAGTTTGACACTAAGTAGTTGAAAACAAGCTTGCGCCCGTAGCTCAGTCGGATAGAGCATCAGCCTTCTAAGCTGAGGGTCGCTGGTTCGATTCCAGCCGGGCGCACCATTAAATCATTAACTTATCAGTTTTTAGCTGCTGAGCAAAATGTCATATGTAGAAGCAGTGTAGAATTTACGCCGCCCTCCTGTAGGGTCGCACGTTATCCCGGCCTCTGGGCTGCGCCTTTTGGCGAATCGCTCCCCCTGGATGTATCGCCACTCATTTAATAAGGAGAATACGGAATGAGTGATGACACAGTTAAAGTCTCTGCTGCTCCCTTTCCTCCTTTGAAGAAGCCTGTAGTTTGTACCGTTGACAGCGATCACCATCCGAAAGACTATCAGTTTGCGGAGTTGCTGCCGCTTCTCTCCAAAGAAGTGCTGCAAGAAATCGGTCGGGCCGCAATACGTTTTGGGCAACTGGAACATCTTCTGAAGGTCATCAACAAACGCTCGGATAAAAATGTTTCTCTTGAATCCAGCCTCGAAAAATTGAACGGCGGTAGTCTTGGCGCCCTTTTAAACGGAATCCACCGCGGAGAGATAGAGAAATTCGAGGGCCTAATAAAATTGGCGGAAAGTAATCCGCAGTTGGCTTCCATAACAGATCAACTGAGTCGGGTTCTTGATTTGTCCAAAACACGAAAGCGGTACTTGCATAATGGGATCGGTAGGAATTCAGGCGGGGAATTTTTCTTCTTGCACACTGGGGAACCGATCGAAGATTCAAAAATGTACGTCGAACTAGTTGCTGCGTCAACTGCTGCGGTATCTCTTCTCTCAGAAATTAACGAGAAGGTCCCGGCGCTAAAGAGCGAAGGATAATGTTGCCGGGCGCACCATCGGAGAGTCCGTTAAAAGTAGGGGCAGAGTAGGGGGCTGGAACAGTTCGGGGAACTAACATGGAGGGGCTATGACAAGCACATCGAGGTAGACATGCCCAAAATGTAACAGCCAGGATGTCCGAAGTGAAGAACGTCAGCATATCTACCGCACTCCAAAAATTAAAGATCCCTTAAAGCGCATGTGGTCCTGCCGGAATCCGGCGTGTAAGCACAGATGGCCAGTGTAATCATCCCACTGACTCACTACCAGCGCACCTCCGCATAGCCGTCCAATCCGGCATTGCCCCACGCCCCGCCTTGTGGTTGGGCTGATCGCTCGCCCTGGGTGTACTGTGGAGGTCGTTTGCTGGTTCGATTCCAGCCGGGCGCACCAGAAATCAACGACTTACGAGATACCAGGGAAAGACCCGATTGATTACAGTAGTGGAACGAAGTGGACTGTATGGTAGGGGGCCATGCTCTGGCGGGGGTGAACGGTTGAACAGGAGTGTGAGGGATTGTTAGAGGAGAAGGAGGGAGCGGACAAGGAGGGACCGTCATGACGAAGGCAGAAGCGACTGCCTTACGAGTGAAGCGAAAGCAGCAAGGGGATTCGTCACAATGTGAACATCGGCCCCAATCATTGGAAGAGGTTGACCTCAGGCATTCGACGGAACGCTATGACTGCATGGAGTGCGGGGAACCGGTTGCCCACAAAAACCCCCGATAATCCGTTTCACGGTGACCCGCTGAAAGGAGTCATCATGACGAGCTTGGATGAGGTTGATCGCAAACTGAGCCAGGTCCTCAAAGAGATACAAACCATTCAAGTTGACCTGAAAAGCATCAAACGCGCCGTCAATGAGAGTAATGCCGCTGATGTTGGGATGGCTTCCATGACTGCAGAGCTAGCGTGGCGAGCGCCCCCTCTACCAGCGCACCTCCACCAGGCCATGTAGAGGCTGTATAGAAGAGCGTCGCCAATGTCAGAAGCTCTCACCAGAATTCTCGACTACGCGCGCGCATTTTCAGAAAAGATTGACCGCTGCCGCACCACCCCAGTCAACGCCACCGACTGGGAAGACGCCTACAACAGGCTGAACCGGTTCAGGGAGCGTTACCGCCACGAGAAATCCTACCTCGATCCCGCTGAAGCTCAGGCGCTTTGTAAAGTCTTTGAGGAGGACACCTTCATCAAAGAGATGCTCGACATCCGACAAATAGGCGAGCACGCTCACAAGCGCGTCGAGTCGGCCATCCGCTTAATGACTAATGCGCCAATACCCATCTGTGTCAAAACATCTGCACTGGGATTTTTCAATGCACCCATCGTCAAGTTGCCCGACATTACCGGGCAGTCCACTCCATCAATCAATCATTTACAGAACCGCACAAAAGCAGAGAACAGAATCCAGGCCGCACTCACTCGCGCCACAGACAAACAGCCCTGAAGGCTGGCCCCTGAGGAGTGAACCTCATGAAGATACGCATCAAGGTGAACCAGCCAGCCTGTGCCTATCGGGACCTGACATTGAAAGGCATTGACCACAAGCGTTCGAGGGAACGCTATACCTGCAATGCGTCCGGGCAACCGATGATCCGCACTCTCAAAACGTCCGCGCCCTAGCAGTCAAGACACTTATAATGCGCGCCGATCAACCGGCCTCGGAGATACCATATACATGGTTCTGTTACGGGATGCCATTCTCAAATTTCTTGCTCAGGAAATATCGAATATCACAAATTGATTGCCTCTTAGGTTGGCAACTCGGGGATGGCTGTAACAAAAAGATCAAAAAGATAACCATCTTTAAAAGGACGCTCCTCGCATTTAGATACAAACTCTACCGGGATTTCGAAAAGTGATGAAGCCCGTTCCCGTGAGTGAGGGGACGTTAGTATATGAAAGTTTTTTTGACGAGTCAGATACTTTTCTATGTCCTCGTCAGAGGCATAACCAACATAGTAAACGATCCCATCATGCTTCTGAATCTCCAACGAGAATGTGTTGCCACGCTTCGCGCTAAGCGATACGACGCTGCACATTGAGAAGCCGTATATTCCATTCGGCAAATCCTGTATTTTTGTTCCATCTTCCCGTTCAGTAAGCGGTCTAAGTTGATGCGCTTGCCGAAGCTTCAGAACATCTTTGGGGACAGCGTTTACATCCGGCATCTTTCCGACATCGCTCTGCGTGTTCTTTGCTTGATTGTCCCTACTCCAAATGTCGGCGAAGTAAATTGGAGAATTCCATCTGACAATGAGGTAAGCCAATATCACCAACCCAAGCGGCACAGTTAGCAGATACAGATACCACCGTTTCATGACTGTTAGGATACGCCCAAGTTGTCCCTCAAGTAAAAAAGTAGCCCGCACGTTAGGTCTCGACCGCCGCAATGGGGGCAGCTCATGCGTCCCGCCTCGCAGGGAAGAGTGGATCGGGCCTGAGGCCTCGCGCGCCCCAGCGTGCGTCAAAATCTCCTGGGTACCATCTCGCACAGAGTGTTGTGCCCCACTTAAAAATTGTGGACAGGTGGCTTAGTCAGCTGGATGCAGAATCTCACTGAAATGATTGAAAACCCGTCGCAGCAGAAGACAGCCGAGGTCCATTCCACAGATTCACGAGCGAGTGTGCTCTGAATATATCAAGCTTGATAGCAGGAGAGGGGGCTGCGTAGAATGAAGGCCGCCATTCTTCTAAGCTGAGGGTCGCTGGTTCGATTCCAGCCGGGCGCGCCATAGGGTTTCCTGTCCATGCGCTGGTTGCTTCGCCCTTCCCGTCTTGCGATCCTTGCTCTGGGCGTGGTGCTTCTCTACACGCTCGTTGGGTTTTTTCTCGTTCCCTACCTTATTAAAGCCTACGCGATCCCTGCTCTTGCCGAGAAGCTCAAGCGTCTGGTGCTGGTCAAAGAGGTGGGGCTGAATCCCTTTACACTTTCGCTTCGGGTGAATGGCTTGGAAATTCGAGAGGCGGATCAGTCTGCCTTGATCGGGTTTGACGAGTTCTTCGTCAATTTTCAGGCAAGCTCCCTCATTCGTCGGGCCTATGTGTTCGATACCATTCGGCTCACGGTGCCCTATGTGTCCGCACGAGTATCCAAAGAAGGGCGCATGAATCTGGCGGAGCTTGTGCCGCCGGACGGTGGATCACAACCGGACGCGCCGCCGCAGGCCGAGAAGACCCCAGCCGAAATGCCTACTATCGAGATCGGTCAGTTCGAGATCGCGCAAGGGATCGTCGAATTTCGCGATGAATCGAAGCCTAAGCCATACGTGCTCGATATCGTCCCGATCCATCTTGTGCTCAAGAATTTCCATACCAAACCAGGTGGTGACAATTCATATGCCTTCACCGCGGAGTTGGGCAAGGGCGAAACTCTCTCCTGGGCCGGTACCATCTCGCTCGAACCGATTCGCTCCTCCGGCACGTTTTCCCTCTCCGGCGTGAAGTTGCCCAGCCTGTGGCAATACCTCCATGATCGATTCCGCTTCGACGTCACCGACGGCACAGTCGCAGCCGATGCTAGGTACGCGCTTGATGCCGGTGCGACTCCCATCAAGCTTCAAATTTCACAGGCGAATGTCCAGATCGAGAAGCTCGCTCTCAGGGAGGATGGGAGCCTCGACCCGGTGATCACGATTCCGGCGTTGAATGTTGGGGGTGTCGACGTGGATCTCGCGACGCACGAGGTTACGGTTGGGAACATCGCAGTTGAGCGTGCATCATTCACTGCCTGGTTGAATCCCGACGGCACTGTGAACTATCAGCAGATGTTTGCTCCTATGGACTCCGTCGAACCTCCACCTGCTGCGAGCAACTCCTCACCGAAACCCAAAGACGAGAAGCCGTGGGCAGTCTGGCTCAAGGAGGTCAAGCTGCAGGACCATGCGATCGATTTCGACGATCGCACCTTACCCATTCCGGCCCATGTCGAGGTGCGGGCCTTGACCGTCAAGACCCACGACGTGCGCATTCCGATCAAAGAAGCTCTGCCGATTGAGGTGGAGCTGCAGCTGAATGAAACCGGGACTATTCGTGTAAATGGATCGGTGTTGCCCAAGCCGTTACAGGCCGATGTCGCCCTGGTACTCAAGGACATTGCGATCAGACCGTTTCAGCCGTACCTTGAGAAATTTGCGCGTATCGATGTGCAGTCCGGCGCCGTCAATCTGGACGGGACGCTGCATCTGGCCACCGAACATCCGAACGGTCCGATCATGTCGTATGAAGGCAATGCCGGCGTCGAGGCATTGAGCGTGGCTGACCGCGATCAGGGTGACGAGGTGGCTTCGCTGCAAGCATTGTCCCTCAACACAGTTCGTGTGACCATCGATCCAACCACAGCCTCGATTAAAGAGGTGGGCCTTCAGCAGCCTATGGCACATCTCGTCGTGCAGCCAGACGGCGGATTGAATCTCGGCAAGCTTGCCTCTGCGTCGCCGTCATCGGCCTCAGTGGATGAGAAGGCTGTGGAGCCTCAGAAAGCCAAGCGCTCACCCGTTCCGGTGACGATCGGTATGGTGAAATTCGTCAAAGCGGCCATGACGTTTCGAGATGACTCAGTGCAACCTTCTGTCCGGACCGGGCTTTCAGATCTGACCGGTAGGATCAAGGGACTGTCGTCGAAGCAACTAGCCAGGGCGGACGTTGACCTCACCGGTCGAGTGGGTAAGGCGGCGCCGCTCAAGATCGCTGGGATCATCAATCCCCTGAGCGAAGATGCATTTACGGATCTCACGATTACCCTTGGGGGTATGGATTTGACCGCAGAAGGCCCCTACAGCGGCAAGTAGGTGGGCTATGGATTGTCAAAGGGGAAGCTCTCGCTCGATTTGAAGTACAAGGTCTCCCGAAAACGACTTGAAGCGGAAAATAAATTGGTGGTCGATCAACTGACGTTCGGAGAGAAGGTCAACAGTCCGGATGCGACGTCACTGCCCGTTAATCTGGCTGTGGCGCTCTTGAAAGATCGCAAGGGACGAATCGACATCGATCTGCCCATTCGCGGCGACCTCAAGGATCCCGACTTCAAGTACGGCAAGGTGGTGGTCTCGACGTTGCTCAATCTGCTCACAAAGATTGTGGCGTCTCCGTTTACGCTGATGGGAAAGCTTATTCCTGGCGGCGGCGATGCAGAAGAGCTGCAGTATCTCGAATTTGATCCTGGAGCTGTCGCAGTTGTCGCGACAGAACTGAGGAAAATCGTAGCCATCGCGAAGGGGCTCGAGGAACGGCCTGGTTTGCGCCTGGAAGTCACCGGCACTGCCGATCCTTTTCGTGATCGACAGGTGCTTGCTCTTCAGAAGCTCAAAGCGCAACTGCTCGCCAGATGGCAGCAGGGGAAGGGTATATCAAAAGAGGTTGACCTGCCGATTGTTGAGGAGGAACGCGCGATCAGAGAGCTCTTCGATCAACAGCGCAGCCGGCAGCCGGTGGCGGCGCTGGCGGAAGGTGCGCAGCTCCCTTCGAAACCGCCTACGATTGAGGAAATGCGGCAACAGCTCGTTGCCGCCATGCCGGTTCCCGATTCGGATCTCCGCCTCCTGGCACAGCAACGGGCGGAACAGATGCGTGGACAATTAGTCGTGGATGGCAAGCTTGCCGACGAGCGTGTTTTTTTAACCGAAGTCGATCTGACTGCGTCGGATCACGAAAAAGTGAGAAGTCGATTGAATATTACGGCTGGTCAATAAGCCCCGGCTCCCCCTTGCACTTCGTCTAGGAAGAAAGTATCGTGTTGCGATGAGCGATGTCGATTCATTGGCTTGAATAAATAATAAATAAAGGAGGTTACTATGGCATTACGATTAGGAGATGAGGCACCGAATTTTACGGCAGCGACCACCGAAGGGACCATCAACTTTCATGAGTGGTTGGGCAGCGGGTGGGGGATTCTCTTTTCGCACCCGAAAGACTATACCCCCGTCTGCACCACCGAGTTGGGGACCGTTGCCAAGATTACATCGGAGTTCAAGAAGCGGGGCGTGAAAGTCATTGCGATCAGCGTCGATCCGCTGGATTCGCACAAGGGTTGGATCAACGATATCAATGAGACTCAAAAGACGACGATGAACTATCCGATCATCGCCGATCCTGACAAAAAGGTTGCGACCCTGTACGACATGATCCATCCGAACGCGATGGACAACATGACCGTCCGTTCAGTGTTCATCGTCGGGCCGGACAAGAAGATCAAGCTAACCTTGACATACCCGGCTTCATGTGGTCGGAACTTCGATGAACTTTTACGAGTCATTGACTCGCTCCAATTGACCTCGAAGTTCAAAGTCGCCACGCCGGCCAACTGGAAGGACGGGGAGGATTGCATCATCACCCCGGCCGTGAACGACGCTGAAGCCAAGACGCTCTTCCCTAAAGGCTTCAAGAGCGTGAAGCCCTACCTGCGCTATACCCCGCAGCCGAATAAGTAGCGAACGGTTTAACCGGCATTGAGGGCGGGAGAGGCTTTGAGCCTCTCCCGTCCTTCGTGTTTCTAGCTGGATGTTGAAAAAGTCCGTCAGCAGCCACAGACCGTGCCCGTAAAGCGCGGGACATGCGCGAAAGGCGCGACCTGAACAGATTGGATTTCCACCTCGTCTCGCCCGTCTCGCTGGGCTATCCTGCGGGGCGTTTTCCTTTTATCCCAGACGTGCAGACCATCGAAATTTTGCTGCGCCGAAATGGTTTTTTCTCAGGCTGCTATACGAGCAGCAGGGCGGTGGAGCGAACCTTTTTCCAGGAGGTACTGTTGAGGAAGGTCTCGAACTCCCGAGTGGTTCCTG
>VBOL01000001.1:0-27986 GCA_005887945.1 Nitrospirota bacterium | reverse complement strand
GAATCAGATCGTCAAGCCATTGAGCCTGTTGGTCGGCGAGTGTGATGGCGTGATCGCTGGTACGCCCAGGCAGAATGAGCCGCGTTCTTCTTCCAACAGGCTCACAGACTGGTTGCCCACCGAGCCAGACGAACCGCCGTTCTGTCCGTGGGTCATCTTCAACAGTTTGGCCCTTAAGCAGACGACGTACCCACGTGGAGGAGACGCGTGGCTTTGGCACGGAATGGTCGAACCACTGGCGGACGGCGAGTGTAAGTCCTCGCCTTTCGAGGTAGTTGAGCATTGACCGTCGTAGCCCTTCGCCGAGCCACTCCGGCGTTTTGCCTCGTTGATCCTCATGTAGAAAGTCATTCTCCGCAAAGCCTCGAAACTCTGGCCCGAGGATGCGCAATCCATGGGCAGCCGGCTTGAGCCCGATCGGGCTATGGGCAGTGGCGGTGAAACGATGCCAGAAGGCGGATTGAATCAGATCTGCCGCGAACAATTGCCGCACCCGTTCAAGCGAGTCGACCGCTTCTTGCACTGTCTCAGAGGGACAACCGTACATGAGATACGCGTGAATCAGAATGCCTGCGTCTTTGAAGGCCGCTGCCACGAGCGCCGTCTGATCGACGGTTATCCCTTTTTTGATCTTTTCCAGCAGACGGTCCGAGGCAGCTTCGAGTCCTGCCGTCACGGCGATGCAACCGGAGGCTGCCAGAAGGCGGCACAGGTCCGGCGAGAATGCCTCTTCAAAGCGGATATTGCCCCACCACGAAATGGTGATGCCTCGTTCCAGTAGCGCCAAGGCGAGCGATTTTAAGGCTGCGGGAGGGGCTGCCTCATCGACAAAGTGGAACCCTCGGCGGCGTGTCTCGGCGATCAGTTGCTCGATCTGCTGGATGAGCCGATCGGTCGGCGTCATTTCATAGCGGCTGATGTAGTTGAGTCCGACATCGCAAAACGTACATTGCTTCCAATAACAGCCGTGGGCGACCGTAAGTTTGTTCCAATGGCCTTCCGACCAGAGACGATGCATCGGGTTCGTGCTATCTAAAATCGTCAGGTATCGACCTAAGGTCAGGCCGCTATAGGTCGGACAGCCGATCTCGGCCATGCTGAACTCCCGATCGGACGTATCATTCGCAAAGACCACTCGATCCTTATCCCGATAAAACGTCCGGCAGAATCGCGTGCGCGGTCTGGCCTCTGTCAGATGTTCGATCAACGAGAGCAGAGGCCGTTCCCCGTCGTCGAGTGTGACGTAATCGACGTAATCGAACACGCGGGGATCCGACAGACGTCGCAGTTCCGTGGTGGCATACCCACCGCCAAGGGCAATAACGATGTCAGGTCGTCGATTCTTGATCGAATGGGCAAGACGAAACGCACCATAGAGATTCCCGGGAAAGGGAACAGTCAGACAGACGAGCGAAGGATTAAGGCGTTCGAGATGCTCCCACAGGGATTCGAGCATGAATTGATCCGTCAGCGTCGGAGGGACGGCGACCGCGTCGATGATGGTCTCAAACGATGAGGCTGCCCGGGCGATATGTTCGGCATATCGGCTCAGGGCAAAATGGGGAGATACGGTCGCCTGAATCAGATCGGCCAGGTCTTCGAGATACAAGGTGGCGAACCGTTTAGCACGATCCTGCTCCGGCAGGGCACGTGATGATGCAGCGCTCCCTTTCTGGCCGGCAAACCGAGGGCCTTGGGGAAGAAATCCAGGACGGGCGAGTAGCAAGGCTAAGGAGGGATTGTGTCCTTGGAGGAATTCGATGACCGGCTCGATTGCATTCAGATAGGCCGGCTCGACCGCGAGCATCTGTCTGGCTTCACCCGGCAATTCATCATCGCGCTTGCGCACCTGCTCAAACACGGCCTGGAGCCCCGATCGACAAAAGAGCCTGAGCACCATTTCGATGCCGAGGTCGGCTTGAGAAGCCTCGATCCCGCGGCCACGGAGAAACCCTGTGAGATAGGCGGTGGATGGATAGGGAGTATTCAGCTGGGTGAGCGGAGGGATGAGCAGCAAGACACAGGGCGTCGGCATGCGCTCACATACCACACCTCTTTGAACGAATGCCAGGATCGCGGGTTATGACAATAAATAGGGGGAGACTATTGGTATTCTTGGTGCTTCATGCGCTATTGTATGGCGATCATCTCAGTGGTCCCTAGAGTATGACGCCTCCCTACACCCTCTACAGCGACTTCAACTGTCCGTTCTGTTATGCGATGCACGAACGGATGCACGAGATGAACTTGCTCGATCGCTGTGATTGGCGCGGTGTGCAGCATGCGCCGCAATTACCACGTCCAATGAAACCTTGGCAGGGTTCATTGGGCGCTGAACTGCGGCATGAAGTGACATTCGTGCAGCGGCTGGCACCAGGTCTGCCCATTGCGCTCCCTCCTGGTAAGCCCAATACGAGGCCGGCGATCGAACAAGCGGCGGCACTTCTACGGCATGATCGATCACATGGGATGGCGTTTGTGCGTGATACGTATCGGGCCTTGTGGTGTGAAGGCAGGGACATCTCAGATCCGGCGGTGCTCAGGCAACTGGTCGAGCAGGGAGGAGGCTCGCCGGAGAGTGCGGGTACGATCAATGACGAGAGTCGCCAGGTGGCTCAAGATTGGGAGGCGGCCTGGCACGCAACAGGCCAGGCCGGGGTTCCTTTCATGATCTCGTCGGAGGGCGATCGTCTCGTCGGCTGCGTACCCCCGGAAGAGATCCGGAGGTTCTTCGCCTGAATGGACTATGCTACATCCAGATTCATCACGTAGTTCTGTAACTCCCGCCGATGTTCTTCTTCCGTGTTCTTGAGGATCTCGATCTCCTTGCGCAGTTTCTCCAGCTCGGTCTCCTGCTGGTCCAACTTCTTGACATAGCGATTATAGAGATCGGAGTTTTGCGGGAGCCGCTGCATGTTCTCCCTGATGCGAGCGTGCTCCGCCGTGATCTCGGCGGTGCGTTGGTCTAGGCGCGTCCTTTGGGCACGCGCGTCGTCCAGCTTACCGCGCAACTGCACCACGCGTTGGAGCGCCTCTCTCACTTTCGAGCTGACTTCTTTCGCTTGCTGGTAATAGACGATCTGGTCGACGCCGCTGTCCATCAAGAGGATCGATTCCTGAATGGGCAGCGTTTCTTTGACACGGAGCGTCGCGCTTTTCCCTGGATCGACTGCGACGCTAAAGCGGTACAGGTCGCGCGTCCGTTCTGTCGGCTCCTTCGGTTCGGCAAGTTTCCAGTCTGCACGATAGGGTTGTTCGATCAGTACGGTCTTGGCCTTGGCGTCGCGGTTCTTCACGAAATAGGTGCGGTCTTCGACCAGACGGCGTGAGATGAGCATCGTACCCTTCTTCAGCGAGACTGTCGCAAGTTCTTGCGTGCCGCCTTCGAGTTTGGGTTCCACTTCGGTCTTGAGATCGAGCGCATAGCTGATCAGCCGGTCTTGCCCCGGAGGAAGATCCTCGATGCGGGCATCGCCCGCGTAGGTCCCGCTATCGAACAGCGTGATGGGTCCTTGCATGAGGTGCAGTGACGAGGTGTTCTTTAGCCGATACCCGTTCAGTGGATGTTTCGCATTGATACTTTGATTGTAGAGAGACACTTTCTGTCCCTGGAGTGGTTGGCCAATGATGGGCAGCAGCGCGCTCGTGTGCTTGGCGAGGGTGACTGGCTGGTTGATACGATATTCGAATAGCTCGCCCTTGTCTTCAGCCATCGCCATGGAAGCCACGCCTTGTTCCAAGCTGCCCATCTCCATTTCGGCGGCGACGGCTTTTGCTGCCGGGGCATTGGCCAGACCACCGGTAAAACCTTGTGCCATCTTGCCGAGCAAACGTTCTTTTTTCATGTCGCTGCGGGCTGAAGAGGCAGAAGCCATCGGCTTGAGTTCATCCATGGCATCGCCGTACGTCTGGGGTTTGAGGTTGGCGTAGAGCTCAGACTGCACGAGTGGACGTGGGTTGTAGAGCGGTTGATACAAATCCATTGTGAAGGAAATAGGCCGTCCAGAGACAAGAGAGAGTTTCACGTTTTGCCAGTCCTGTGAGGTCTGATTCTCCACAATGGCCCAGCCTTGCAGATAGGGCGCCTTGTTTTCATCCAAGACGAGTCGATAGGTGGTCTTCCAGACCGGGGTTTCCGTCAGGTACGCGACACGGGTCTGGCGGTTCCCGGTCCCGTCGAAGGTAATCGAAACCGTTTTCTTCTGGCCGTCGTGATTCGTCGCGAGCGTGGCCAGCGCCTGGTGTAGCTCAGCATTCAAGGCGGGATTGGTCAATTTGATGCGTTGCACGTTCGCCAGCGAGATTGCGCGGAACCCGTCTTCTGTCAGGAGCGTGACATATTCCTGTTCCACTATACGGTGCTGCGAGCCCTCGCCGATGGACTCCGTTTTCTTTTCCACGCCCAGCAACGTGCCGACGATGGGATTGGGCGCGGTAACTTCGACCGGTTCCCCACGGACTTGAGTCAGAATCTGCCCCAGGGTCGGATTGCCGTTCAGATTGATGCCGAAGCTTCCGAGCGTCTTCGTCACAGGATCGCGCGAACCGTAGGTGACGGTCGAGACTCTGCCGCCGCCGAAATCTTGCACGACCAAACTCTTCAGCATGTCGTTGATCTGGTTCGTTTGAAGGCGCAGGTCGAGTTGCGTTCGGTTGTTCACCGTGCCGTCATGTTGAAAATACCCCACGCCACTGGAATAGAGCACGATCTTCGAGAGGGGAAGCGTGGCCTCATCCTCAGCCATGGCGGGCCAGGGAAGCAGCAGGATTGAGACAAGAATCAACCGCCACACGAGGGCGTGAGCGGAGCGAATCGACCGTGCGTTCATAAAGGCCTCCATCATAGGTTGTTGCACCAGGCCGGAATGGCAAAGGTGATATGACCTATCCCTGTCATGTCGCCAAGGGGCGGATCCTTTCAGCACCCGGGTGTTGAAAATGGCCCCCAGCGGTCTCAACATTCTGCTAGGCCGGACAGCTGCATACCCTGCGCGGTTGTTTTTCTGAGGTCCGGGGCCTTATAGTTCCCGCCCATTAGCTATGTGTTGGTAGGGTGTCATGGTTCCTTCAATAGAATGCGGAGGACGGTTCATGAGAATGATGCTTGTGTTGGTCGGGTTGCTCGGACTCGCAGCGTACCCGGCGACGGCTGCGCCACCCGGTGACAAGGGGGCTAAGGAGTCGGTCACGGTGCAGAAGCAGAGTCAGGAGAGGCCTGCGTTGGCCCAACCGGTAGAGGGGTCGATGGCGGTGGTGCCGGCGGGGGAGTTCATGATGGGGAGTCCGACAGGAGATTCAGACGAACAACCGGCGCACAAAGTCTATGTGGAAACCTTTTCCATGGATAAGTACGAAGTGACGGTAGGGCAGTATGCGGCCTTTTTGCAGGCGAAAGGGATCGATCCACCTTCGGATTGGAAAACGATGAACCAATCCGTGCACCAGAAGCGTCCGGTCGCCAATGTGGATTGGGCGGATGCGGCCGCGTATTGCAAATGGGCCGGCAAGCGCCTGCCGACAGAGGCGGAATGGGAGAAGGCGGCGCGGGGGACGGATGATCGCCTTTATCCCTGTGTCAACGAGGCTCCTACGCCGCTCCATGCGAACTTTGGGAAATCGGACTGGAATAATCACGGGGTATTGGCGCCGATTGGGACGTTTGAAGCAGGCAAGAGCCCTTATGGCATGTATGACATGGCCGGGAATGTCTGGGAATGGGTTAACGATTGGTATGACTATAACTATTATAAAACCAGCCCCTCGCAGAATCCGGCAGGACCGTCATCGGGCGGGACTAAAGTGATTCGCGGCGGTGCTTGGAATAGTAATCCTCGGGCCATGCGCTCTGCGAATCGGAGCCTCATTTCGCCGACGGACCAGGGACTCGACGGGTTTCGGTGCGCGAAGACTCCGTAGTACTTAGCCCACATTTTATTATTCATAACTCTTCGTCGTGAAATATTGTGGAAGCCATAGCCTCTGGCCCCGTGCCTCTTGCCTGAGCATCGGCGACTACCGCAGAAACGTTCATGAATAATGTGGGATAAACGGGATAGCCCAAGACTTTGCATGGTTGTTTTTCTGAGGTGCGAGGCTTTATAGTTTCGGCCCATTGGGTGATGTGAGACAGCCTGTCATGGTTCGTTCCGGTAAATTGTGGAGGCAGTTCATGAGGAGGATGCTCGTACTGGTCGCGTTGATCGTGCTCGCAGCGTACCCGGCAATGACTGCAGCGCCAGGTGAAAAGGGTGCCAAGGAATTAGTCGCGGGACAGAAGCAGAGTCAGGAGAGGCCTGCATTGCCTCGTCCGCCAGAGGGGTCAATGGTGTCGATACCGGCGGGAGAGTTTACGATGGGGAGTCAGGATGGTGATCCAGACGAACGACCGGCGCACAAGGTCCTTGTGGATGCCTTTTCCATGGATGTGTACGAAGTAACGGTGGGGCAGTATGCGGAATTTCTCCAGTCGACAGGGATCCGTTCGCCTTCGGACTGGCAAACGATGAACCAACCGGCATACCAAAAGCGCCCGGTCGCCAATGTGGATTGGGAAGATGCGGCCGCATACTGCAAATGGGCCGGCAAGCGTCTGCCGACCGAGGCGGAGTGGGAGAAGGCGGCGCGGGGGACGGATGGCCGCCTCTATCCCTGGGGCAACGATCCTCCGACGCCGCTCCATGCGAACTATGGGAAAACGGGATCGAACAGCCACGGGACATTGGCGCCGGTAGGGATGTTGGAAGACGGCAAGAGTCCCTACGGTATCTATGACATGGCCGGGAATGTCTGGGAATGGGTCAGCGACTGGTATGACAATGACTATTACAAGAACAGCCCATCGCAAAACCCGACAGGACCGCCAAAGGGCGGGTTTAAAGTGATCCGTGGCGGCTCCTGGAACAGTAGTATGACAATGACTATTACAAGAACAGCCCATCGCAGAACCCGACAGGACCGCCAAAGGGCGGGTTTAAAGTGATCCGTGGCGGCTCCTGGAACAGTAATCAGCGAAACCTGCGATCCTCGGATCGATCCTTGGATCCGCCGTCGTTCCGGAGCTTATACTTCCCCGGGTTCCGGTGCGCAAAGTCTCCCTAGCCCTGGCTCTTGGATCCAAGGTTCGTGGCTCTGCGTTCAAAGGTGTCTGTCATATCCAGGCCACCTCAACCTGACCCCCTTTGCTTTGTGAGATGCGCTTCACGAGTGTCGAGAGCTCCCGTCAAATATCTCCAGCTATTCCTAACGGAAGGTGCGGGAGGAGGCTACCTTGGAAGAAAGGCTGCCGAGCCCTTCATATATTCAATCAAGCGAGGCGACCAGTTCCAATAAATCAATAGTCATGCTTGCCACCAGAATCCCACACATGACGCGTCCGCTCTCGAACGCGTGGTTAGCCGTCAGGCCCACCCTCGCTGGTACAGATGTCTGGCGCGATGGCGCTTGTTACCCGGCACAACCTCATCATATTTAGCATTTAGGAAGGCCCCAAAGATTCTGAGCTTTGTGAAATATGGCGCCTCTCGTCCCCAGACGGCATTGGTATCACAGTCGCACTCCCATCGACCATTCGAGACCTCAGCGACATCATCTTTTGGCTTCGCCCACTCTCCGGCGCACGCTGGACAGAAGCCGTGATTCCTCAATAAAGGCCCGCGGCCGTTGGTGCTTGGTTGCGTTAGACGAGATCAATGTTGGAGCAAGCGTTCCGATGGCCTCCGCGTTGGCCTGAAGCCCCTCAAATGGCGACTGATAATACGCGGCTCGGTACCTGGCCCGCGAGTTGAAGAAGAGGTCGAAGAGCTCCTTGTCGACCTTTACGCAATAGATGATGCGTTCAAAGTCGTGGGCAATGTCACAAGGCTCGGGATGACAGCACAAGACCTTCATGTCCTTATGGATTAAGTCAACGATTGCCTGGAACGGCGGTGGGTCAGCCATTGCACAAAGCCTCGTATCACCGAGTGAGGCGGCGAAATCCCACTTCGTGATGGTCACGGATGGCTCCTGATGGCTAACGTTGGAGTTCAGCGGCTGCCGAAGGCGGTCCGCTGGAACGACGGGTTAGAAGCCTATTGGAGAAGCGCACAGTTCTTCTCTCGGTACATGTTGTCCTTGACCGCCTTCCACAATTTCTCGTCGGAGTCGAACTTCTTGTAGATGTCGGCTTCAAGCTGCGCATACACCTGACCAAGAATGAAATCAGTTGTTGGTCCTCCAGTCATTGTCCGCAGCATTGGAATCTGTGAGCGGACCTTGGCATAGAGGTCGGTCTTGCTCTTCGCTGTCTCGATGAAATCGCGTCCGGATTTGAGCCCCAACGTAAAGAGACGTTCTCGCTGCTTTGCGTCGGTAGCAACGATGGCACATTGAAATGCACTGACGGACAGAAACGACTGCTTCGTAAGTGCCTCCTCGGCTGTTTGCGCGAACGCGCTTCCGAGCCACGCAGATAGGAGCAGGACTATGGCGATTCTTGCGGTTTTTGGCATGAGCTGGCTTCTCACTATGTATTATCTGGTTCCGTATAAGATGCCAATTGCCATGCGATGCAGGATTAGACCCCGTTCCTCGCCTGCGCGACGAGTCAGTTTATCTGGTTTGAGGGTTTATCTTGTTTGTCTTATTGAGCGAAACCAAACAAACCAGACGAGCCAGATAGACCAAATAGACCAGAAAAACCAGAGGCCCCGCGATCAAAAATTCCCTGCCTGGACCACATCCTCAATGCTGTTGATGTCGAGCCAATGCCCGACTGTGTAGAGCACGCGGATGGGATACTGCCGTTTCAACAGTTCTTGGAGTAGTTGGGGAATGCCTGCCTTGCGGTTGGCCTGCTTAGCCAGCATCTCCACAATGATGTCAGTGATGTGGCTGGCGGCACTGGGCGAGACTTTGAGAAACCCCATCCACACTCCGTGGATGGATTCTTTGGGGATGTTGTTCCCCAATTGCTTGAGATAGATCTTGGCGTTAAAGGCCTTTCTCGAATTGGAAATGGTGCACTCGGTAAACCCACCCAGGCGGGCATAGCTGGTCTGTTCCTGCCAGTTGCTGTCGACGAAAATGACATAGTCATCCGTCTCCTGACAGAGAGACTGGGGAATATATTTGTTGAACAGCACGTCGCCGTAGGAAATGATTGTATTTTTAGCCCGTCCTTTGCTGGATCGGAGGGCTTTCAAGAGGGAATCCAGTTCGCCGGTTTCCGCAAAATCATTGTTATCGACATAGGTCAGGTTGGGCAGATTGACGGCCTCCTTCTTATACCCCCTGACTACGACGATATCCTTGATGCCCACCGCATTGTAGGCGTCGACAATGTGGGAGAGGATTGGTGTGCCCTGGATGTTGACCATCGTTTTGGGCTGGTGTTCGGTGAGTTCCCCCAATTCATCGCCGCGGGATGCGGCGAGCACGATAGCACAGGTGTCCTCGGCGTCTCGGGGAAGATACCGGTCTTCAGCTTCTTGTAGTTCTGCGGCGTTTTGCAGGCGGAAGATTTCGGAGACCGGCGCGACTTTGTCTTCTATGGAGAGGAGGTGTTCCTGCTCCTTGAGGGTCCGCGCGGTTTTCTGCATGGCGGCCACGGCAGCCCGTAGCATGTGATTAGCCCAGATCACCATCGAAAACCCATGCTGCCGAAACACATCGGTGGGCGTGGCGTAATATTTCGTGGGCACGATGATGACGGGACACCGGTTGCCCCATTCCTGTTTGAACGAAAGGATCTCATCGGGCACCGACAGGGCGCTGTGAATGAGGATGCCGTCCGCCCCCGCCTGATGATAGGCTTCGGCTCGGCGTAGGGCTTCCGCCAGGCCCCAGCCGCAGATGAAGGCCTCCACTCTGGCAATAATGGAAAAGTCCTGGTCGGTCCTGGCATCTTTTCCTGCCTTGATCTTGCCGCAGAACTCCTGCATGTCTGCCAGGGGTTGGGTTCCCCCTTTGATAAAACTATTCGTCTTGGGGAAGAGTTTGTCTTCAATGCAGACCGCGGCGATGTGGCGCTGCTCCAGTTTGCGGACGAGCCGCTGCATATTATTGAAGTTGCCGTATCCCGTGTCGCCATCCAGGAGAATAGGAATCGTGGTCGCATCGGACATGAATTCCAGGTTCTCCAGGACTTGGGTCCAGCTGGCTTCGTTGTTGTCACGGACGCCGAATTGTGCGGAAATGGAGAGGCCGCTGGCCCAAATGCCTCGAAAGCCGGCTTCTTGAACGATCTTTGCGCTGACGCCATTGTGGGCTTCACAGATGAACTCAAGCTGCTCTGACAAGAGGAGTTTCTTAAATTGACGTGATTTGGTGATACCTGGAGTCGAACTCATGGATTCCCTTCCTTGTTTCCGCCGAAACAATGTGAGACTGGCGCACTGGTCGCCATAGAGAATACCGTTTTCGCCCAGAGAAATCACCCCGCCTTTCTGGGGACGTGAAACGAGAGACGTGAAAGGTGAAACGAGCGCGACGTGCAAGGCTGGGCCAGATTGTCTGGCGTATGGATTTATCCAGACAAACCAAATAATCTAGACAGACCAGATAGACCAGATCCAGCGCCGGATGACGACGCCGGCTCCTTACTTGGCAGTGATATACATGCGTGTGACTTCGGTAGGGGAGCCGCACGTTGATTTGTCGTAACAGGCTTGCACGGTCACGCCCCACAGTCCTTCATGGTTGGCGCCCGCGTCCCCGCAGGATACCTTCGTTGTATCTACGGGGATGAACTGAACTACTTGCTTTGCCCGCTCACTCTGGTCGATCACTGTGAGCTGATACCCGGTGACTTTCGGGTCGCTCGTCTTATCCCACGTGATGCTGCAGAGCAGTCCTACGGTTGTCGGAGTCTGCTTCGATGGGGTTGCACAGCCAACGCTCACTAGCAGCGAGATCATGAACAAAAGCTCTAAGTGTTTTGCCAAGAATACGATAGGTTTCATCAGGCGACTCCAGGACAGAGAGTTGTTATTGCTAGCCCGCATCATTCATGACGGTTCATCGCGAAATCGCTGAGCCGCGTCGCGAGCCCGGCGCGCGGAGCCGTGAGAACCCGATGCGTACTCGTGCAGTACGGTGAGGGTCCGAGGGGCGAGCCCGCGTCCCGGCGCCGGTGCGGTTGCCCCGGTGTATCATGGATGTTGGATGGAGGGGTGGCGTCGTAGGTGACCGGCCCTGCAAGCCTGGTAGAGGAGGACTCCCAACCTGGAGGGAACCATGTCAATCAAGAGGATCGTTCCACGGAGGCGAGCGCACGGTCGAGCAGTTGGTCGGGCGAAGAAGAAATCCGCTGCGAAGCGAGGGGATTTGGGGCTGAGCCGTCAGCTGCAGGACCTGCGAGAGCAGGTTGATATCGTGCTGCCGGAGATGACGGCCCGGATTGCGGCACTTGAGCATCTGTTGCGTGAGAAGCAACTCTGCACCAGAAAGGACCTGATCGATGCGCGCCTGTTCGTGCGCGTGCAGGAGGCGTAGACGGCGGACCCGGTGCGCTGATGTTCGTGACGAACTCATGGACGCGCGACGAGCGAGAGGCACTGGACTGGCGAGACAGGGCATGATTAGACGGAGGGAGGGTGTCTCTATGGCGATGTCTGCAGCTCTGTCGAATGAGAAGGTCCAGGCTGCTTGGGTCAATTTGGCCGAGGAGGTCCGTACGGGGGTTCTGCTGACGCTCAGAAACGGGCGGCCGTTTGGGTCGCATGTGCCTTATGTCTTTAGCGAACACTGGACGCGCGCCTACATTCATGTGAGCCGTTTGGCGTTACAGACCGAACATCTGTTGCGCGACTCTCGTGTGGGGCTGTTTGTCTCGGAGCCGGATCGGCCGGGGAAGAACCCCTTGGCCCGCTGAAGTGAAGGAGCGGTATCTGGCTCGCTTTCCCCAATCGGCAATGATGTTTGGCTTTGCGGATTTCGCGCTCTGGGAATTGCGGCTACAGGACGCGCACTTGATTCTTGGATTCGGGCAGGCCTACCTTGCCGACGCGACCGCTCCTCTCACCTGGACACATCAGAAGCCGGAGCAGAAGGGTAGTTAGCAGGATGCTGAAAAAGTCCGCCAGCGCCACGCACCGTGGCGCGTGACGCGCGAGACGTGCGAGAAAGGCGCGACGTGGACAGATTGGACTCCCACCTTGTCTTGCCCATCCCGCAAGTCTCGCTTGGCTATCCTGCGGGGGTGGTCTCCTCTTGGCCCAGATGTGCTGGTCATCGAAGTTCTGCTATGCCGAAATAGCTTTTCTGCAGCCTGCTAGCTGATGACGGGAATAACAAGAACAGGTGATGGGAGACAGGTCCGACGTCTGGTGTTACGGTTCGTTCTGAGCCGAGGCCCGGTAGGTGAAATAGAGCGCGATGCTTGCTATCAGAGCGATGATCAGGGTCGCGACAAATCGGGTGGCAAAGCTCAGTGGTCCGATGTAGCGGTGGTACAGGAGGGGCAGCAGAATGGGGAAGACCACGGCCAGAGCGAGGCCCAGCATATGACGCTTGAGATAGATCGGTTCGCCTGGCTTACGCTTCATGTCCGACGAGCCCTATCAGGTACCCCTCCACGCGCGCTTACCTTTCCAGTCTTTGGAAGGGTACCCTGTTGGTCTACATGCGGCTGTCGAGCGAGGCACTTCTGATTCTTCAACCTCTCTAGAGGATGTAGGCAACTTTCCTTCACTGCGCGCATTTTCTCACCCGCTCACCCTGGTCACGCCAAGACGCGCCCTTGACCCATGCGACCACCGATCTTCTACCTTCTCCTTGAGGGCGGGCTAGATGATCTCCCACTGCGCGTGTTCTTCCCACCCGCCCACCCACTGGCACGCCGAGACGTGCCAGTAGCCCGGGCGAAGGTCTTCAGATTCTCCCACCTTTGCCCTAAGGGGAACAGCCAGACTGTCCTTCACTGCGCGCATGGGACGAGCACAGTCTCATCGTGCGCGTTCTGCGAGCAAGAAGGATGGTCTGGTTGTTCCCCGCCCCTTTCTATTTTACAAGGAACGGTCTTGAGTTTTCTCCCGAGGCAGTGGTGACGGTGAGGAGGACCAGGCCTTTCTTTCCGCCGATTGGCACGATCGTTGTGATGCTGTCGTTGGTCTGTTGAAACTGAGCTGGGTGACCCGGGCCAAAGGAGACGCCCCGTATACAGGCTGCCTCGCCGAAGTTGGTTCCGCTGACGATGACTCTGTCTCCTGCTTTTCCTTCGTCGGGCGTGAGCTTGTCGAGATTCGGTGCTTCACCGAAACAGGATGGAGCTTTTCCCGCAGTCTCAGCCGTGGCGAATTTTGGAGCAGTCGCTTTTGGGGCGAGCGCGCTTGTGCGTACCTGGGCCGACTTTTTTGCCTTCTTCTCCTGCTTGACTGGTTCGGCGGCCCAGGTGCCGGCCGGGCTGATCGCTGCCAGGAAGATTGCCAGCACTCCGATTGCGACCGTGATTCTGGGACCTGTTGCTGTATACATGACCGGCCTCCGATCTTTTTGTAGAGCGCACAGACGTCTCATTGGTCACCGGTCTTGAAGCCGGTTGAATCAATCTTCGATCGTCGAGATATCGCCAAGGTCTTGCCCGAGCTCTTTCGCTTTGAGCACCCGCCGCATGATTTTGCCGGACCGAGTTTTGGGGAGTGAGGGCACGATGTCGATTTCGGACGGCACGGCGATTTTACCCAACTCCTTCATCACTTGATCCTTGATCGACTGGATCAGTGCCGGGCTGTTCACTTCCCCCTGCTTCAATATGACGAAGGCCTTGATGGACTCGCCGACGAGCTTGTGTGGTTTGCCGATCACCGCCGCTTCCGCCACGGCGTGGTGGCTGACCAGCGCGCTTTCCACTTCGGCGGTGCCGAGCCGGTTGCCGGCCACTTTGATCACGTCATCGGCACGGCCCATGAACCACATATAGCCGTCTTCATCTTTGTGACAGATGTCGCCGGCGGTGTAGCAGTTCGGGATCGTGTTCCAATAGGTCTTATAGCGTTCCGGATCTTTGTAGATGGTTCGCATCATCGAGGGCCATGGCTTTTTGATGACGGCAAGGCCGCCGGCGTTGGCGGGGAGGCTATTGCCTTCGCTGTCCACGACATCGGCTTCGATGCCGAGGAAGGGCCTGGTAGCGGAGCCTGGCTTCAAGGGGACAGTCGGCAGGGGTGTAATCAGGATGGACCCTGTTTCGGTCTGCCACCAGGTGTCCATGATCGGTTTGTCCCCACCGGCCGTGCGATGGAACCATTCCCAGGCTTCCGGATTGATCGGTTCGCCCACGCTGCCCAGGATGCGGAGGGTGGAGAGATCATATTTCTTGGGCCAGTCTTCTCCGTAGCGCATAAGCAGGCGAATGGCGGTGGGGGTCGTATAGAAAATCGAGACGCCGTAGCGCTCGATTAAATCCCACCAGCGGCCCGGGTTCGGATAGTCCGGCTTGCCTTCAGCTGTGAGGATCGTGGCGCCGTTGAGGAGGGGACCATAGACAATATAACTGTGGCCGGTGACCCAGCCCGGGTCGGCGACACAGAAGTAGACATCGTCCTCTTTGAGATCAAAGACGTATTTCGTGGTGATGTAGGTTCCGACCATGTAGCCGCCGTGGACATGGACCACGCCTTTGGGTTTGCCGGTGGTGCCGGACGTATAGAGGATGTACAGCGGATGTTCTGCATCCAGATGCTCGGCTTCGCAGACCGCCTTCTCGTCCTTCAGCCAGTGGTGCCAATCGATTTCCTTCGGGGCGGATAATGTTACTCCCGGAGTCTGACGCCGTAAGACTACGACACGTTCGACGGTGGGGGAATTGGCTACGGCCTGGTCGACCACCGACTTGAGGTTCAGGACCTTTCCCCGGTCAAATCCGACGTCGGCTGTAATGACCAGTTTGGATTCGGCGTCCTGAATGCGGTTTGCGAGGGCCGGGGCGCTGAATCCGGAATACACCACACTATGAATGACGCCGATGCGTGCGCAGGCGAGCATGGCGACGATCTGTTCGGGAACTTTCGGAAGGTAGATCGTAACCCGATCTCCCTTCGTGAGCCCAAGTTTCTTGAGCGCATTCGCACAACGATTGACCTGTCGATAGAGCTCGCCATAGGTGATGACCCGTTCTTGGTCGTTCTCGCCGACCCAGATGACCGCCACCTTATTCCTGTGCCAGGTTTTGACGTGACGGTCCAGACAGTTATGGGTAATGTTGCAGGTGGCGCCGACGAACCACTTGGCCCAGGGATAATTCCATTCCAGGACCTTAGTCCAGGGGGAGAACCACTCCAGCTCATTGGCGACGTCTCTCCAGAAGCCTTCCGGGTCGGCAATCGATTTCTTGTAGGCGCTCTCGTAATCCTGAATATAGGCCGCGGCTTTAATCTGAGCGGTCGGCTGATACACGCGGCCTTCCTTGAGGAGGGTATCGATTTTCTCTGCCATTGTGCGATGACTCCTTCAGGTCGAGGTGCGAAGCAAATCACGGTCATTATGCTGGAGGGGCAGGTGGGAACTCAACCATACCTAGCAAGACACAAAAAAAGTCTGCTAGCCTGTCGTGTTCATCTGGTCTGTTCGGTCTGTCTAGTTTGTCTGGGTGAATGAGACTAACCAGATAGACCAGATGGACTAGATAGACCAGATAACCAGACAGACCGGCCTGCCCCAGACGTGCAGGCCATCAAAGTTCCGCTAGACCGAAATGTTGTTCCCGCAGCCTGCCTAGTACAGAAGAGGGAGAATGCAGAGCCATGTTGTGGCTCTGCGACTGTGCCGTGACCTTGGTCTGCCGTTTCTTGACAGTCTCGCAGAGGCGAGAGTAGGGTGAATTTATTACGCGTCACACACTGAGGCTGGTCCAATTAATGTTGCAGATCGCCCACATACAATCGCGGCCCTTCCTTCTCGCGTTTCTCGCGTACTTGGTGGTGGCGACGTTCTGTCCGCCATCGGCGTCTGCCCAATTGGGGAAACCGGAAGGACTGTATTACAAGTCGTGGGCCATTGTCATTGGGGTGGAGAACTATCTCCTGGCCCCCAAAATTCCCGGCGCGATTGAGGATGCCAAAGCAGTGGCCCAGGCGTTCCGCCAACTGGGCTTCGACGAGGTCGTTGAACTCTACGACAAGGATGCAAGTAGTCGCCGCCTGCAGCAGACGCTCTCGGATTTCTTACCCCGCAAGGTCGGTCGATATGATCGGCTTGTGCTCTATTTCGTCGGACATGCGGGTGTCACGCAGGATCTTGCCGGCGAGGAACTTGGGTATCTCGTTCCCTGGGATGCCCAGATGGGGAATGTGTCCAAATCGGTAACGTTTGAACAACTTAAAGAGTTCAGCCGGCGTAGCGCATCCAAACATACCCTCTTTTTCTTGAATGCCGCGGTTCGCGGGTGGGAGGTGAGCGCGGCTCAGCCACTGTCCCTCGAAGGGCGATTGGCTCCGGAAGACGATACGGAACGGCGAGCCGTTCAAGTGTTGACGGCAGGCGATAAGGGTGAGTCGTTGAGTCAGGAGAATGGGAGGAGTCTTTTCGTGCAGGTGCTATTGAATGGATTGAGTGGCATGGCGGATCGTAATAAAAACGGATGGCTCATGGCCTCGGAGGTCGGAGACTATGTGAGGCAACAAGTTCTTGTACGGTCGAAGGGCGCCCAGCATCCCTTCTTTGTGCAGCTTGAAGGGGACGGGGATACGGTGTTGATCGAAGGCCGAAAGGCCGCCTTCATCATGGGGGCAGAGCCCCAGTCTCCAGCCGAACGACGACAGGCTGCGAAGATGCAGTACGAACAGGCTTTCGCGCTTCTCCAAACCGGGAAATCGTCGGAAGAAGCATTGGAGCGGCTGAATAAGGTGCTGGAATACGATCCCACGCTCGGCGATGCCTATGTGCTCAAGAGCTATGTGCTGCTAGAAGTGCTGCCGAACCTTAACGACGCGTTGTCTGCGGCGAAGATGGCGGTGCAGTATGCCCCGAAGAACCCGGATTCTCAGTATACGCTCGGGTTGATTTACGAAAAGCGCGGGCAGTATGCCGAAGCTGAGCGCGCCATGCGGGAGGCGCTGGTGGTCAACCCCAACTATGTGGATGTGTATTTCTCGCTGGGCATCCTCTACGCCGACGAGATGAAAGATCAGTCCAAATCAGTCGAAGCGTTCACGCGCTACCTCGAACTTGGGGGGAACCATGCCCGTGCCCGGGCTGCTGTTGCACAGTCAACACCGACGAAGCCATAGCAGGATGCTGAAAACGTCCGCCAGCCTGTCTTGTTGATTTGGTCTGTTGGGTCTGTCTGGTTGAATTAGACTAACCAGATGAACCAGACAGACCGGGCTCGTCCCAGACGTACGGACCATCGAAGTTTTGAAGTGCTAACTCGCCAACCTAGTTTCTCCTTAGCCTGTTAGGCTCTTTCGCCTCCCTTGAGATACCCCAGCCCAATCTTGATTGCTTTCCGCGTAATTTCTGCCCAGCGGGCTTGAGGATATTCGGCGAGGACTGCGACTGCGTTGGGATCTTGAACTTCCAGGTTCAGAATCTTAATGATACCGTCATCAATCTGGACATCTGCCACGGGCATCCTCCTTTAGCAGGATGCTGAAAAAGTCTGCCAGCAGCGTTCTCGCATCGCTCAGAGGCTCAACGTACTGAAGCGTATGCCTTGCCCTTCACTCGCTGGGGCCTTGCTGGACAGCCTTTTTGAGCAACCTGCGGAAATATTTTCCTGTTGAGCCACACGTGCGGACCATCGACGTTCTGGCGTGCCGACATAGTTTTCCCGCAGCCTGTTAGTGGGACAGTGAGACGGTCAATAGTCGTCCGTCGGTTTCGTTGACTGGATTAGGGGTGCATGTTAGCATGAATCCGTGTGAATTCTCGAACGTTCGTCGCGGACATCTGCCGGTGGTTCGCCGCCGATTCATCGTCCTGACATCACCAAGGAGGCTGCGCATGAATAGGATACTGGGGTTCAGGTCGAGGTTGGTCGGGGGAGGAGTGGCGATCGCCCTGATGATCGGACTTGCTGCCTGCGGCGGTCCTCCGAAGTGGGTGAAGCAAGGGTCAGGCGCATTCAACGAGAAAGATAGTAAAGCCTTTTATGGCGTCGGGTCCGTGGCCGGTGTTCGGAATGAGCCGTTGGCCTGGGACACCGCTGAAAATCGTGGCAGAGCAGAAATCGCCAAGACCTTTGAAACCTATACCGGCTACTTGATGCGCGACTATGCAGCCTCCACGACGGCCGGAGACTTTACCAAGAACACGGAAGAGCAGAATGTCGAGCGAGCCATTAAGACGGTGACCACCACGACCCTCAGCGGCGTGCGCCGCATCGACTAATACAAGGATGAGAAAACGGGCACGTACTACGTGTTGACCAAGCTGAATCTCGAGGAGATGAAGGATAATCTCGAAAAGGCGAAGGAGCTCAACGCGGAGGTTCGTGATTTCGTCAGAAAGAATGCCGATAAACTCTTTGAACGGCTTGAGAAAGAAGAAGACAAACGGGCGCCGCGCTAAGGGCTCCTATTGATCAACTACCAATGGCTGCATCTGCGAGGAGGTATCGCGTGATCGTACTGAATCGAGGGCAAATCGGGCTCGTTGCGTTGGCGGTGTTGTCGCTGGCCGGCTGTGCGCAAGAGAGTAGAATAACCAGGGTTGACTCAGAGGTCGTCACGGATCTGAGTGGCCGTTGGAACGATACCGATTCCAGGATGGTTGCGGAGTCTATGATCAAAGAGGCGCTGGAGTATCCATGGCTCAACACTTTCTCCGGTTCGAAGCATCGCCAGCCGGTCGTTGTCGTCGGGGATATCATGAACAACAGCCACGAACATATCGACGTCAACACGTTTGTGGCCGATCTTGAACGTGAGCTTACAAATTCCCAGAAGGTCACCTTTGTGTCAGGTAAGGGAGATCGCGAGGAGCTTCGCACTGAGCGCAAAGAACAAGCGATGTACGCGCGAGAAGATACGCAGGAAGCGCCGGGAAAAGAGCTCGGTGCCGATTACATGATGAAGGGCACCATTGCGACGATCCTCGACGAGGCCGACGGGACGAAGGCGGTGTTCTACCAGATCGATCTGCAGATGGTGGATTTGGAGAGCAACGCCAAGGTCTGGTTCGGTCAGAAAAAGATTAAGAAAGTCGTCGAAAAGAAACGTTCCATCTTTTAGGTTCCACGACCTCTGTTGAGCCGTCTTGCCTCACGCCCCACCGCCTTTGTTCCGGCACGGTGGGGCTTTTTTATTTCCACCCAGTCTCTCTTTGCCGTACTGGCGTTCGTGCTGCTTGCCGGATGCGGCCCCTCGGTCAACAGGTATCTCCTCATCGAAGCAAGTCTTCGGGCCCACGATCCCAAGGGCGCCGATGCCATCGTCCAGCGGTCTGAAAAAGAGTATGGCGAAAAAAGCCGTCTGCTCTATGGTATGGATCGAGGGATGACCCTTCAACTCGCCGGCGACTACCAGCAGAGCAATGCGGTATTGGAACAGGCTGAGGAGGAACTCGATCGTCTCTACACGCGAAAGATTCGAACGGAAACTCTCGCGTTCATGACGAATGATACGGCGTTACCCTATGAGGGTGATCCCTATGAACAGGTGCTGATCAATGTGCTGAAGGCAGTCAATTATGCGGTGTTGGGTCAGTGGCAAGATGCGCTGGTCGAAGCCCGGCGCATGGATCACCGGCTCAACGTCCTGTCGGATCGAACCCAGGAGAAGGATGCCTATCGGGAGGACGGCTTTGCGCGCTATCTGAGCGGCATTCTCTATGAGAGCACCGGCGATGTGAATAATGCGTTTATTGCTTATCGGAATGCGTATGAGACCTTTGAGGCCACCCGTGCATGGTCACACACAGCCATTCCGTCCCAGCTGCGGGAGGATTTATTACGAACTGCCGAGGCACTGCACTTCACTCAAGAATTGGCCGAGTACAAACACGTGTTTCCCTCTACCAGGTGGGAGACCAGTCAGGCGTTGCAACATCTCGCTCAAATTGTCGTGATCAGCTATAATGGCCGCGCGCCACGCAAGGAGGATCAGTTTCTTGACCTGCCGATCAGTCTCGATGCACTCCAATTGGTGCTCCTCAACCGCGGGTTCTCGCAGGCGAACCAACATTCCAATCGGGCGGTGGACACGGTCTTGTATGGGTTTAACGGCCGCGTCGTTCGCGTGGCCTTGCCACGGCTCATTCCGCAGAAGACGCACGTGCCTGTCGATACGGTGAACCTTATCCCGGACAATGGCACGCGGGTGACGCTGAACACTGAGTTGGTGCATAACGTGACAGCCTTGGCAGAGAAGGCGTTATCGGAACGAATGGCTGGAATAACTGTCAAGGCCCTCGCTCGTGCCGCCACGAAGTTTGCGCTGGCCGAGGGGGCGACGAGAGGGGCTCAGCAAGCGGCGGGGAAAGATGCGGGGCCGTGGGTGGGTCTTCTCGTTGGGCTGCTGACGAAATCACTGGCGGTGGCATCCGAAGAAGCCGACAAGCGAAGCTGGCAGACGTTGCCTGATGAAATCCATCTCGCGCGGGTCTGGGTCCCACCAGGCCGCTACCAGGTGCAGAATAGGTTAGTTGGCGAGTCTCATGACCCTCTGGAGCCTGAGGCCATGCAGACCTTGTCCCTCGGGCCAGGTGAGACAGCTGTGCTCCTTCAACGAGTGATGCCATGATAGACGGATCGCTGTTCGTGAGCCGAATCGGGATGGTGCTGATGGCGTTGGTCGCACTATCCGGCTGTGCGTGGTTTGGAGGGCAATCGAAACCAGACTGGATCGATGGGGTGAGTGCCGCCTATCCGCCCGGTCAATATCTCGTTGGCGTGGGACAGGCGGAGAGTCGGGCGGCAGCCGAGGATCGTGCTTATGCAGCGGTGGCTCGTATTTTTAAAGCCGAGGTCAGTGCGCAGGCGAAAGACTGGGAGTCGTATCTGGTGATCGAGCAGCGCGGACAGAGCAGCGCTGAACGACGTTTGACTCTCGACAATCTGACCAGTGTGTCGACCGACAAAGTATTGGAGAATGTCCGGATCGTCGATCGGTGGGTCGATGTGCACAAGGGACTCCAGTATGCCTTGGCGGGGATGCATCGGCCTCAGGCAGAGGCTGCGTTCATGGAACGGATTACCGAGCTGGACCAATCGATCAGAGACGATGTCGAGGAGGCCCAGCGACCCTCCGATAAGCTGGCACGAGTCAGAGCACTGAGACGGGCCGCCAGAAATCTTGTGCTGCGGGAGACCTATAATGCTGACCTTCGCGTGATTCGACCGAGCGGGCAGGGTACCGCCGCGGGCTACAGCGTGAGCGAACTCACGCACGAACTCGAACAGTTCCTTGCCACGAATCTGGTGCTGGCAGTTGCGGTGACCGGCGATCAGGCTGAACCGGTGCAACGTGCCTTGACGGAGGGATTGTTGAAGGAAGGGCTCCAAGTCACGAGTCGGCCGTGGGGAGGGGATCGTTCGATGGGCGGTGATTCCAGCGGACCACCCCCAGAGCTGCTCGTGCGGGGCGTGGTGCGGGTGTGGCCGATCGACGTGCGCGATCCGCAGTTCAAGTTCGTGCGATGGTGCAGCGATTTCGAAGTCGTGGATTTGACCAGCCAGCGGGTGGTCGGCGCCTTGTCAAAGGGTGGAAAGGAAGGCCATCTGTCGGATCGTGAGGCGACAGCCAAAGTTGTGCGTGTTATGCAGCAAGAGTTTTCTGCCGATGTGGCGAAGGCCATTGCGGCACATGTGTATGGAGAGTCGGAACTGCCGTCACAGGCGAGCCAGCCTGCGGGATGTCCGCGGGACGGGCTGGTATCTACGCCGGCGTCAGCACCCCACTAACTCAGAGAGAGAGGGAGGGTATGGGCAAATCGAAGTTGGAAGCAGGGCGAACATCAACTCGTGCACCACGCAGCCGAGGCCGCGGGTTGACGGTCACAAAAAAACGGATTCCCAGTCGCTTGGCGAAACGCCGGCTGGCTGAGCGGCTCAAGAACGACACGGCGTCGTTCAATCAGGGCAACCTGGCCGACAAGTTCCGTAAGGAAGGGTATGACGAGCTGCCGCTGGATGAACTCCAAGATCGGCTCTCGAAAATGTCGGGCCCCTTGGCCTCCATCATTCTGAAGGGGAGAGTGTGATCGCATGCCATACTACTATTTCGACTCAACTGCTTTGGTGAAACGGTACAGCATGGAGCGCGGCACACGCATCATCAGCAGGCTCATGGTGAAACGGAGCAAAGTGGCAATTCTGCCGACGTGGTCCGTGACCGATTTTTATACGGCATTCGCGAATCGGGCCCACCACGGAGATATCACCCGGGACGATTGTTACTCGGTAATCCATAAGTTCGAGAAAGAATCGCAGGAGGGTCTCTACCAGTTCATTGCCCCGACGGTGCAGACGTACTTAGCGACTAAAGAACTTGCGTTGGAGTATCCTGCGCTCCGATCACCACAGGTCTTGCATCTGGCGCTGGCTTTGGAACTCAAGCCTTTGCGGCTGACCGTCGTCAGTGCCGATACACAATTGCTGACGGCCTGCCATTCGGCGGGCCTCCATACCATTAATCCTGAAGAGGATTGATTAACTCCGGTGGGTATCGGCACTGATAGTCGGCGATCCTCGAGTCGATGAAGGCTATCTAACAGGATGCTGAAAGCCCCGCCCGAAGGGTGGGATTCTTTACTCGTGCGTCGGCTTCAGGTGGTTCCTTACTGTACCTGTGCCAATAGGTCCAGGACTGCTTCATTCCATCCCACCGGCCCGATACCGGGCGCACGAATCATTCCAGACAGGTGGATATCAGGGTCATAAGATCCGTCTGGTTTCTGGACGAGAATCGGGTAATCCACCATGGCGAGCAGGGGGGCGTCGTTGATGCTGTCCCCGATCCCAACCGTTTCGATCCGCTCCGCTTGTCCGCTCATGCGTTGCTGGCGATGGTAGCATCGCAGGAGCACGGAAGCGGCCTCCCCCTTATCGTTCTCCCCCATCAGATGAAATAATCGTCCCCCTTTTGTCCATCGAAGGCCCCGGCTGACGATTTGCCTGCAGACTTCTTCGATGAGCGCCTGCGGGCCTTGCAGGAGATAGGGCTCGTCGTATTCCCGTTGCTTGGCCAGGATGGCGTCGGCATGTGGGAGCCCGGTCACCTGCATGATGGACTCTACCGACAGGTCGCCAAAGCCTTGTAACGGCGTTTCAACAGCATCTTCGATTTGTTTCAGTACCTCTCGCAGCATGTGATAGGGAAGGCCTAATTCAATGACCTGGTAGGGAGACCTGGTTCGCATGCGTTCCAAGGGGAAGTGGAAGAGGCCAGGAGGGATAAACACTGCGCCACCGTTTTCGACAATGAATGGGTCATGATGGCCGAGGCGCTGTCGAAGCGGTTCCATCTCCGCGCGCGTTTTACTCGATACCAATACGAGCGGAATACCTTGTTCGCAGAGCGCAGTGAGGGCTGGCGTGGCCGCCTCGTAGGAATAGGTCGTGCCGTCCAGGAGCGAGCCATCCAAGTCTGTGAAGACGATCAAATTAGGCATGGGCTTGCGCCGTTACCAGTGATGTAGATCATCGTCCTTGCTAGATTTTGATCGGGCTACCAGCCGTTGTTCCATGAACTCTTTCGCGAGATCGGCTGCACCGAGTCCGAATGCAATCGCTCCGGCCAGCACGATTCCTCCCCAGGTAATTCCGAATCCCACAACGACGATGTGTTGGGCAATGCCGAGTTGCTCTAGCGCCATGGCCCCCGCAAGGGCTTGTATCCCCCAGCGGGAACAGGCTGCGATGAGTCGGGCGGGAGGCAGTCCGGCGTTGACGGCGGCAATCAGGACGGCCTGGGATACAAAGTTCGAGAGAAAGTACCCAGCCAGGAGAATGACCGCTGCCGTCACGAGATGGGGCACATAGGCCAGCAGTGACTGGGCGAACTGGTTGATCGGAGTCAGGTTCAGGGCTCCTAACGCCGCGATCGATGCCAGCACAAGCACCGTCCAATAGATGCCGCGACCGACGATGCGAGAGGGATCGGTCTTGACCCCTCCACGCAGGAGTGCCGCATTCATCCCCAGCCGATCACAGAGATGGTCGAATCCGATCACGCGAAACAGCCGTTCAGTGAAGGAACCGAACGCCCACGCGGTGAAGAGGCCACCGAGCAGGATAATGCCCATGGCGAGCACATAGGGGAGCTCGCTCATCACCTGGCGTCCGAGCAGTTCCAGCGGCCCTAGCAGCGCTTGGTTAATGAAGTCATTCATGATCACCTCCTGCGTCGGTAGTCGTGTGGTGCAACAGAGCCGGCGCTGCGGGTTGCAGCGCCGCCGGTTGCCAATGTTCAACCAGATAGGGTTTCATGCGTTCGAACGTGTGGCACAAGGCTTCGATCTTCTGTTCTGCCTCCGTGGACGTCAGACCTTGGGTGGCATGGGCGAACGAGGCGGTCCGACCTAAGTACAAGGGGGTTAGGGCTTTCAGGAGGTGATCGCGCGGCATGAATCGTTTGTGGTACGCGGTGGCCGCATCGTAGACGACCTGGACCCACAATTCATCGGGGATACGACAGTCGGTGCCGGATGCCCCCTGGATGTCGCGCAGCTGAGTGAACGTGTCGTCGGCCAGGATCTGCCGCCAGATGGGTTCAAGATCGGTGAGGCCCTGTCGATAGTGCGACGCCATCCGCTCCACGTTGACATGGACCGGTTCGACCCCGACCTCGTAGGGAAATCCAAAGAGTGGAACCGGTTGCGATCCCTCCTGCCGGGACTAGAGGCATTCATGCTGTTCCATTAAGGCAAAGAGCGCTCCCATCACTTGCATCAACATGGCCGACAGGTCGGCAGCAGGATCCTTCGGATTATGGATTTTTGCGCCGAGGAAGCTTTGACACACCCGTGCGCCGCTGGCAATGGCCTCCGTCGTCATCCAGATATCGATGCCGAATCGCGCCACTTCCGATTCCCAGACATGTTGGTCGAGATAGTGGGCCGCGAGTGCACCGGAAAAACCAAACTCCCCGCCAATGGGCTGACGGATCCGTTGCCCGTAGAGCGCCCTGGTGAGTGGATAGGCGAGACTGTTCGTGATCGTGCCGTCGTATTTGTGGCGCAGATAGTAGGGGGCGACATAGTCGTATCCCTCTTCCATGATTGGGCGGAGTAACAGTTCGATCCATTCCGGTGAAATGCTGCGGAGATCTGCGTCGACGACTGCGCAGGCCCTGGCCTTCAGTCGTCGTGCAATCTCGAAGATCGTCCGGAAGGCACTGCCTTTTCCGGGAATGCCATGGTAAGGCGTGATGATCCGATGCAGGATGCTTTGCTGGTCGGCGATGAAGAAGTGTTGGAAGTCGATGGCGGTGCGGGCGACGATGGCCGGCGTCTCATCTGAAGAGCCGCCGTCGGAGTTGACCAGTACGGCCCGACGACCAGGGAAGTGCTTGGCGAGGCCCACGCTTACAGCCCTCACGACATGCCCAACTGTGTCCGCGTTGTTGTAGCTTGGAATCCCGACGAGAATCTCCGCCGAACCGATATCCTGAAGCTGTGCTTCAGTTGGTGCAGTGAGTGGTGTGAGACTAGTGCTCATGACGGAGTGGCTGCCGGTTCAGACGTGGGGTCCCAGGCGTGATCCGCTTCGACGGCGTCGACCAGGCGATCGAAAATATCGGGCACGGCATGGGTCACTCGACTCCAGTTGGAAATCATGGGGACGCCAAGCGGATCGTCGAGAAACCCGTCGGTCGCCAGTTTCATGCCCTTCAAGAAGACTTCGACGGCCGTCCGTTCTTGGTGTCGGTCGAACGTGAGGCTGTTGATGGCCGCGTCGTTTTCGTAGCGGCTGATCGCTTCCTGACCGGCTTGCAAATACGTCGCCCGCAAGGTCTTGAGGACCCCGTCAGATAAGATGACGCCTTCGCTCGCCAGGTTTCTGAAGAGCGATTTCGTGATATCGACGCACATCTTGAGGAGGCCGGCATCGGGATTGTGATCCGAGAGTTCTTGGTGCTTGTGGTCATAGGCGTCCGCAATATCGGCTTGGCAAATGCGGCGCAAGGCACAGTTCCGATAGACCTCCGCGAGGACACCGATTTCAAGACCCCAGTCACCTGGAATTCTGTTGGTCCAGGCCAGGTCCCGCACCATGGCGAACTCGCCGGCCAGAGGGTAGCGAAAACTGTCGAGAAACGTCAGGAGCGCGTGAGGCCCCACGAGCTGTTGGAGGCTTCGGATCATGGGGGTGATGAACAGACGTGTCACCCTGCCATGGAGACGGTCGGTGACGCGACTGTAATAGCCTTTACAGAATTCATAACCGAGATTCGGGTTGGCGATGGGATAGCAGAGGCGCGCCAGATATTCCCGGCTGTAGCTTGTGATGTCGCAGTCGTGGAGCGCGATGACCTGGCTGTGGTTTCTGGCCAGTACATAGCCGAAGGCTGTCCAACAGCCTCGTCCCTTGCCCTGCAAGCCGATATCGAGGTTGTGATCGACCAAGAGCTTTAGGATGGCTTGGATGCGCGCGCCGTCATTCCAGATGAGACGCACCCGCTGAGGGAGTGCGGAAAAGAATTGCTTAGCCAGGCGAAATTCCAAGGCCGAGGCGCGATCCAACGAGATGACGATTTCATTGAGGTACGACACGCTTTTCAGAGTTTCCACGATGGCCTTCAATGCCGGGCGTCCCAATTCTGCATAGAGGGAGGGGAGGACCAGGGCGATGGGATTGACGCGCCCATAACGCGTCAACTCTCGCTCCAGTTGGTCGACGTTCGGCTGTCCGAGGCGGTGAAGCACCGTGACGACACCATTTTGGTAGAAGTCTGACATTGGGGCCTCCGATGAGCGAGTCGCCTGCAGGCCTGGCAATGATATGCAGCGAGATCACGAGCGGACGTCAAAGACGTGCGCCGCGTTCACCATAAGTAGCGTTGCTTCAGTATATTACAACAATTGTGCAGGTGATGTACCACTAGAGAATGCTCCAAACGTTGGATATTCTCGGAGCGAACCAGCGGGGGGAGGTGAAGAGGGTGATGGCAAAAACCTTCACTTCCAGCAGTCTCATGTGAATGCCATGAGGTTTCAGGCCCCTCCTGCCCGCTCAAGTACACGTCCACCATGGCAGCGTGAGCGTATGCTTCAAGCATTGACTTTAGTCCGTCGGTTGCAATGCGGCCGAGTTGCTGCCAAGAAACTAGGGTAATCGACGCTCATTGAACCGTTGTGGATCGCGGCAGCGCGGGTTTCTACGCGAGCTGTGTGAATCGTGCGGAAAACACTGTGGATTGGTTTTCCTTACATGGTGAGGCCGCCCAAGGCGGCAGGGCTCGCAGCGTCCAAGTGCTCAAGACCTAGTCGGGCTTGGGCCACATAATACCGATAGCGTGGTTGCGGAAAGTTTGTGATGACCATGTGGAACATCTCTCGTGCAACGTGCGGGCGTCCCATTCCCTGTGCGGCCTGGCCAGCATGAAGGGCACAGGCGGCAGCCATCGCCGCTGGATCGGCCGAGAGACGGACGGTCGGTCCTAGGGGAACCAGTTCATTACTTTCAGGGGGGATCGGACCTTCGGCGGAGTCGATCGTATCTAACGCCTGACTCAATCGTTGTGCATCAGTACGCATCGCATCAAGGTCCTCGCTTCGGTAGCAGTGGGTATAGGTGCTCCATAGATCCATGAAGCGGCCGTTGTCATATAGCGATGATCGTGATGATTGCCTGCTCGTGTCGCATCCGCCGATAGGCATCAGGAGGGCTAGCACGACCATGAGCCACCAGCGTTTCTCTCGACGCATAGGACCACTTTCTCCTTGTCCCGATCATTTAACGTACAGCCGCCCTGTTCAACCCTCTCTCTCACGCATGGACTGATTGTTGAATCGCATAGGCAAGGAATTCCAAGAGCATCGTGAATTCACTTCCTTTGCGGACCCACGCGAACGCTCCCCGCTCAACCGCCTCG
The DNA here is from genome assembly GCA_005887945.1 of Nitrospirota bacterium. Taxonomy (GTDB): domain Bacteria; phylum Nitrospirota; class Nitrospiria; order Nitrospirales; family Nitrospiraceae; genus Palsa-1315. The sequence goes on along the minus strand of VBOL01000001.1, from coordinate 36 downwards.
TGGGCCAGGTTATCCTGTTCTGCAGAGAAGACCACG
>VBOL01000344.1 GCA_005887945.1 Nitrospirota bacterium | reverse complement strand
TCCGCTCTTGAAGCGGCAATTCCCCAGCATGTGTCGATTAAGAGTATACGTCTGGATCCTGGGAGCGCGGTCGTACACATGACAGGGTTGGCGGTGACGGTCGAAGATGTGACGGCGTTGACGGTGACGTTGCAAGACCACGCCATTTTCCGCGATCCTGTGCTGGGCCAGCATCGGGTGGGGCCGGATGGCTTGGTTGAGTTTGACCTGACGCTACGTTATCGGCAACCGGGTGTGTAAAACGACATGATGGATTTCATCCTCCAACAATTGCGAAAACCTTACGGGATCTTGATTCCATGGCTCGCGTTGGTGTTGCTGTTGGCCGGAGTCTTGTGGGCTGTCCGCACCGTTGGGATTGATGGAGCCGAGCAGAGTCGGGCGAAATTGGAGTTGGAATGGGATCAAGCCCTTCAAGAATTCACACACCATAAGGTGGCTCAGAAAGCGCGGAAGGATCTTGCGCAGGTTTGGTCGGTCTTGCCTGTTGAACGGGATTTTGCTCCCTTAGCGCTGGGCATTACGGAGGAGGCGAAGCTTGATCGTGTGATCCTCCCCGCGCTCTCCTACAAGACTGAGCCCACGCCGGTGGCCAACACGAGTAAGGGTGTGCTTCAGGGCACGATGACCGGTCGTTACGAGGATCTTCGACGGTTTCTCTATAACGTGGAGACGGCCGAGGAACTGGTATACATTGAGGACTTGGAACTTGTGCGGCCAGATGCTCAGCAGAACCAGACGTTGACCTTCAACATTAAGATCGCCACATACCTTCGAGGCGAGCCTGGTAAACCCGAGGTTCAGTAGCGCCAAGATATGCTAACAATGAATCAAAAGAAAGGGTTGGCATTGGCCACGATTGGCCTACTTTGGGGGGGGATCCTTGCGTGGGAATGGCTGGCCGTGGAAGAACCCGTGCGTGTGCCGCTGACAAATGTGAGTGGTCTTGCTTCCTCGGCCCGGGCACGTCGTGGAACAGTCGAAGGGCTGCACGTGCAGCTCGATCTCCTCGCAGCAGCGCGGACTCAACGAGAGATGACCTTCACGCAGCCACGCAATATCTTTGCACCGCCTCGCCCTGATGACTCGGGGGCTACTCGTGCGAACCAGTCAGAGGTCGATCCTGGGTCGGAGCAGGCACTGCGCCAACAGGAGGTCCTTGCCGGATTAGCACAATTCCACTATCTCGGGTTTGTGCGCATGGAGGAGGGGTGGCGAAAAAAAGGCGAACTGGCTGTGCTCACGAAGAATGACGACCTCCATGTCGTCAGGACCGGAGAAACAGTGGAAGATCACGTCGTGGTGAAGGCGATCACGCAAGAGAGTGTGACGTTGCAAGACAGCCAGTCACGAATGGAGCATACGGTTCTGCTTTCCGAAGAAGCTCCGGTACAGCCCTAGCAGGATGCTGAAAAAGTCCGCCAGCCCGTCTTGTTCATTTGGTCTGTCCAGTCTGTCTGGTTTGTTTAGTTGAATGAGACTAACCAGATGGACCAGACAGACCAGACAACTAGACAGACCGGGCTTGTCCCAGACATGCGGTCCATCGAAGTTCGAGCGTGCCACAATAGTTTTTCACAGTCTACTCGCGTTTCAATGGTCATCAGCCGCCAGCGACGCGTCAGAAACGAGCGAGGGGTAACCTACCTCATGCTCATGTTCGCGATCGTCCTCATCGGTATTGCCACGACCGCTGCCGCGAAACAATGGAAGGTCATCGTGCAGCGGGAGCTTGAGGCAGATCTATTGGCCAAAGGGATTGAGATCCAGAATGCGCTCGCATTTTATTCCGCGACGATCAAGGCCGGCCGTGTGATACCGGGAGAGGTCTACCCCCAGACATTGGCTGATCTCACGAGATTGCCAAAACCTTTCTTGCGCAAGGTCTATCTTGATCCAATGGGGCATGGAGAATGGGAATTTCTTCGGGCGCCGACAGGCGGCATCATGGGGGTCCGAAGTAAGAGCCTCGCGAAGCCATTCCGGCAGCACGACTTTCCCCTTGCCGTCCGGCATTTCGAGGGCCGTGTCACGTATCATGATTGGGTCTTCCAACACCCGAATCCCTCATCAGGTTCGACAGTGCCACAAGGGACTGCGCTCAGTCCTGTGGCGCCATCACCGCCGGGATCATCGATCACTTCTGGCGGAAGCACTCCAGTTGCCCAGCCAATTCAGGAGCAGCCGACCATGAATCCGTAGCCCCCGCCAGCGGTCCCTGTGATTCTGGTATATTTCATGGCATTCGCGATGAGAGGAGCGTAAAAGAAGAATCATCGTATGCGTATCCTTATTACAGGCGGAGCCGGGTTTCTCGGGAGTCACCTTTCCGATTTGTTGCTGCGGTCTGGACATTCCGTAATCTGCATGGACAATCTCCTCACCGGACGGGTCGAAAATATCGCTCATCTGCTCGGGCACGATCAATTTTCTTTTGTCAAATACAATGTGTGTGACTATCTGCATATTGAAGGTCCACTGGATGCGGTAATGCATTTCGCATCACCCGCGAGCCCGCAAGACTACCTTGAATTTCCTATTGCCACGCTGAAGGTCGGTGCCTTAGGTACGCATAAGGCTCTTGGACTAGCCAAGTCGAGGGGCGCGAGGTTCCTCTTGGCCAGTACGTCGGAAGTCTATGGGGACCCGCTTGTGAATCCTCAACCTGAATCCTATTGGGGCAACGTCAACCCCATCAGCCCCCGTGGCGTGTACGACGAGGCCAAGCGTTTTGCAGAAGCCATCACGATGGCCTATCACCGCTATCATGGGGTCGATACCAGGATCGCGCGCATCTTCAATACATTTGGACCACGCATGCGACCGAATGACGGACGCGTCGTGTCGAACTTCATCGTCCAGGCGCTCCAGGGGAAACCGTTGAGTGTCTTTGGCGATGGATCTCAGACCAGGAGTTTCTGCTACGTTGACGACCTTGTCCGCGGCATTATGGTGTTGCTCATGCTGGACTCAGACAAGACGGTCAAGCAACGGACGGACCGAAAATTCCTCCTCAGGCAGGAAGAGGATGAGAACGTATCCAGCATGGATGAACCCGTGAACATCGGGAACCCGCGTGAGCTGACCGTCTTGGAGATCGCGAAATTGGTATTGAAACTCACCCGCTCATCGAGCCAAATCACCCATCATCCGCTGCCGGCCGATGATCCAAAAGTCAGACGGCCCGATATCTCGCGGGCGCGTACTCTCCTGAAATGGGAACCTCAAGTACAGATCGAGGATGCCCTCCTTCGCACGATCGAATACTTCAGAGGAGTGATCTAGAGGCCTGTCCGACCTGACCTTTTAAGGCGAGGGCCCTGGGTTCGAGTCCCAGCCGACTCACCATTAACAATCAATAACTTCAGAGAGTTCTTGTTCTCTCAACGCCATTTAAAATCGCCCCTTGTGCTAAAAACGCCCTAAAGCTCAAGACTCATCAGAATCAATGGAGACAGTGAAAACCACCTAAGAGCCTGATACAAGGAGAGAAAAGGGGAAACCATTTGAAACACCGAGTCTTTTCAAAAATATCTTTCTTCCATTCCTAAACCGCTGGTCGGCTGTCCACAAAACCCGCAAGAATTCTAGCCTCCAAACTCTTGAAATCTCAGCCTGCGATAACTAACTCTCCACTGTCCCTAAATCAGATCCTCGACGGACAGCTGCAGACACATGAGGAAGGCTCGCAGAGCTTTATTTATCCGAGTTCGGGAAGGGTGCAGGTGAAATGGACCCAGCCCTGAGCTGCGATTCGACCGCGTGCTGCCACACCCGTTGGCTCCACGGGTCTCCTCCATGATTCGTCTCCACGTTGTACTGGACGTTGATCCTCAGCGCCACCGGGTCTCCGCCCGTGCTCAAGGCGACGTTGGCCTGCCTGGTCAGCAAACAGTCGATTGCATAGTGCAGCTGTTCGTGACGCAGCAGTTCGTGGGCTGGAGTCCACAGATACCGATTCCAGGCGTCTGCGACCTCCGGTTTGACCCAGGATCGGTCCGGATCGAATTGGATCTGAGGCGGGCGGGTTGCTCCCGGAGAATACGAAATCGAACGGCCGTCTCGGCGGCAGGTTTTCCGCTCGGAGTCCGCGTCGTGAAGTCCGCCCACGTTGTGGGACGATCTGGAAGACAGAACGAACTGTCGGGAGGGTCGTGAACCCAGTAGATGGATGAGGCACATCCGAACAGTCCCTGGCTTATGAACGCAAGCCCCAACCCTATGCAGTAAATCGTTGGGTGCCAGCGGGTCAAGGCCAGCAGATCAGCCATGTTCCATCCTACCTCGCCACGCCGCCAGCCCAGCCAGGCCGGAGGCGAGAAGTCACTTCCTAGACACACGGATCTCAGAATACCCGCAGCTTTCCTGATGAGCAAGCAGACCACACGAAGCCAGAATAGGGCCGACGAGAAGCCACTCCGCACCCCAGGCGCAACTTTACTGTGCGACCTTTCCCAGTTTCTCGATAGAATGAGGTTGCGGTTCACTTGCAGGGGATCAGAGCGCCGTTCGTCCCCCAAGGCACGTATGTGGCTCCCATGTCCAAGGGGGCCCAGGGTCAAGTTAAAGGCGTGCGAGTGTGTGGTAAGCGGAGTCCTGACATTTTGGGGGAGTGACAAGCCTGATCCTGCCCCACACTGAGCCACCTCACCACGAGGCAACAGAAGGCGAAACCGCTGGTATAGGGAAGCGATGATCGGGATCAATCACGCGGAATTGGGGGAGTTCTGTTCGCAGCCTGGGTGACGTGCTACGAAACGAAGCACAAAAAAACAGGCCCGCCGAAGCGGGCCTGTGGGTTCGATCCGATGAGGTCGGTTTACGCTTTCCGCTTCAGCTTCCTACTCAAGCCGAGTCCGGCTAGGCCGAGGCCGAGCAGCATCAGCGAAGCGGGTTCGGGGACGGGGTTGATCGTGGGAATCCCACCCGCATAGACCAGCAGATTGATCCCGTTCCCCTCCGTGTCACTGGTGTCGCCATTGGTGCTGAGCGTCGAGAAAGTGTTGCAATCCGAGCCGCCGCAGCCACCAGCATTCATAAAGAAATCGATGTGATAGATGCTACCAGGAGTCGTCGCGATGCCCTGGGTGATCCCGTCATAAGCCTGGATCGCACCGTCGGTGTAGCAGTTAGTACCCCCGATGCCGCAACTGGAGCTTACTTCCCCCGAAGCTCCGGCACCAAATTGGTTAAGGAAGGTCCAACCAGATGGTTCGTTTGGGGACCCACCGCTTGTAATGGTCGGGCCATCGAAGTTTCCGTTCACGAGAAGGTCTGGTCCCCCGCCGGTTGTCACTGAGACGTTATCGAGGTTTGTAAAGTCGGGGTCGTTGCGGAAGGCAAAGCTGATATTGGTGGACGTGTCGGTCGCTGTAAAGTTGACACCGAATTCCGTGTAACTGCGAGGCATTGTGGTCCCGTTTACGTCCAGGACGACATTCCCCGCAGGTGGCCCACAGTTGGTCGGAGGATTGCCCGGAGGGCAGGGGTTGGCCAAGGCTTGATCAACCAGCAGCAGCGAAAACGCAGCCATTAATGCTCCCGTCAATAATACTCCCGTCAAGATATTCCTCACGGTTCGCCCCTTTCGTCTGATGAGGTTTTGAGAAGGTTCAAACTCAGAAACACCATGCAATTCTCGTTCCACATCTCTAACTATGCAAAATGAATGGATCTTTATATTCGAACGGAGGCTGAGAGGTCTAGAAGTGCCCAATATACTTACATATGTATTTCTTTTACTAAATCCTGATACTGAATAGTAATAGCTATGCCTTTGATATGAAACAGAAAGGCCACTCCATTTTCGACTGACACCATGTGTAAAATTTCTTGACGCCCTGACCGGCTCTAGGAGGAAATGTCGAATCCTTTGAAAATGTGCTTGTTGTGCCCCACTTAAAAATTGTGGACAGCAACTGTCTTGGGCTGTCAAGCACACTGAACCAGTTCCGTGCGCCATGGGGTCCGATGTTCGAGCATCGCATTCAGGATAATCAGCAGTTTCCGCATGCAGGCCGTCAGGGCGACTTTCTTTGCCTTGTCAGCCGCACAGAGGCGTTGATAGAACGCACGGATCACGGGATTGAAGCGTGCGGCGACCACCGCGGCCAGTACAACGTCGCCCGGATCTGGGTGCGACCGCCCCAGACCGTGCGCGTCCCGCGCCACGTCCCGCTGTCACGATTCAGCGGGGCCACACCGACCAACGCGGCAATCTGCTTACCGGTCAACGTGCCGAGTTCGGGCAGATTCGCCAGCAGCGTGGTGGTCAACACGGGTCCCACCCCGGGGGTGCTCCGCAACAGGTCGTCTTTCTCCCGCCGCACCGGACTCGCATGACATGAATGGCGTGAGCAAGGTCGCTGTCCGTCTGCGCCAATTCGCGCTCGAGCCAGGCGATGTGTGCCCGCAGGCTACTGACGGATCTCGACTCGCGCATCGAGCGGGTGACTCACGGGTGGAGCGCGTGTACCGGGCGCATCCAGTCTGCCGGAAACTGGCCGCGGTGCCGGGGAATTGGTCCGTTGACGGCCACGGCGCTGTTGGCGACAGTTGGTCGGCCCCAGGCGTTTCACAACGGACGACATCTGGCGGCCTGGTTGGGTCTGGTTCCTCGGCAATATTCCAGTGGGGGCAAGGAGCTCTTAGGGGGGATTTCGAAACGAGGCAGTCGGTATGTGCGGACGCTGCTGATTCATGGGGCGCGAGCCGTCGTACAGCGGGCCGAGCGGAGGACCGATACGCAGGGGCGGTGGCTGTGCACGCTCAAACACCGCAAAGGCACCAATGTGGCCGCGGTGGCCTTAGCCAACAAAAATGCCCGTGTGATCTGGGCCTTGTTGGCCCATGATGAGGTGTATCGACCGCCTGCCTAGGCGCAGGAAGGGTCGAAACGGTCTTCGCGCAGAGAAGCGAGCCGCATCACACGAAGATTCACACCAAGGAGTGCAGCGCGGACCACACGTGATGACACCAGAGGGACACCCAGCGCGTTCAGACCCTGGACAAATTGTCGGCCCGGACAAAGGCCGTTGTGCTAATGAGGAGAACGCGCGCGTATTTCATCAAGGCCCGGACACGTTTGTGGTCCACCGAGAGGCCGGATATATAGACGCAGCCCTGCATTTGCATGGTTCATCACGTGACACCCCGCCGTTGCATCGAAGGCTGGGTCCATATATAAATTTGTGCTAAAATTCTGCATAATGGATCGAATTCACAGAGTCAATGGAATGTATAGAATCATCTCAAGTCCTTGTTAGCAACTTGGAGTCAGACATCTAACCCAACGGATAGGAGTACGATGTATCCGTATGCACACCACCCCCAAGACCGGCGGCGTTCCTCTGCTGCGCGCGAGGAAGTCAGCCGAGGCCTTGCGCACGGGACGGGTCTCTCGGCACTCGCAAGGCGGGTGGGTCGCGCGCCGCGTACCGTCGCCCGCGAAGTCCAGCCCAACAGCGGGAAGAGTGGGTAGCGCGCGTTCTCGGCGGGGAACCGCCCGCACCTGCGTGCCTCCTTCCGCAAGCGGGGCAAGAGTCGGTTGACGCGCGCAGACCGCCTGCGCCGATACCTCATGGAGAAACTGCGGAAGCGCTGGTCGCCCCGCGAGATCGGCAAGCGCCTCCAAGAAGAGTCTCCTGGTGATACGGCCCTGCGCATCGCACCCGCGGCCAGCTACCGCTATATCTACGTGCTCCCTCGCGGGTCGCGGAAAACCACGCTCATTCAGGCGCTGCGGCAAGCGCGCGCATACCGGAGAAAGCGGAAGCCCGGACACCACGAGGAATCACGAGGCACCATAGCGGAGAGGCTCTCGATCGAAGAGCGGCCTCGCGCAGTGGCCGACCGCACCATGCCCGGCCACTGGGAGGGCGACCTCATTCTTGGGAAGCAGAAGCGCACCGTGCTCGGCACCGTGGTGGACCGCACCACACGCGATACCCGTCTGGTCCCGCTCAACGCGACAGACGCGACATCGGTGCGAACCGCCTATGCGAAAGCACTCCGATCGTTACCGAGAGCGATCACGAAGACCCGGACCTATGAGCAAGGCAAGGAGAGGAGCGGGCACAAACCGTTCACGCGTGACACCGGCCTCGCCGGCTACGTCGCGCATCCCGGTTCTCCGGGGGAGCGAGGCACGAATGAAAACACCACTGGACTGAGCCGGCAGTCCGTTCCCAACGGCACGGAGTTTGACCAGGTCTCGGCGCGGGAGATCAAGCGGGTCCCGCGAGAGCTCCATGACCGCCCCCGCGCCTGCTCCACTGGAAGAAACCTCTTGAGGTCATTAATCACCTCGTGGCGTTAAAAGTTTGAAACCAAGAGCGAATACGCCTCCGGTTTTTCCGGGCCTGCGGCCTCGCATCTGGCCGCACCTCCTTCGCCTCGTCACGAACGCAATGTCAGACAGGCTCCTAGCAGGATGGTGAAAAAGTCCGCCAGCAGCCATGGACCGTGGCGCGTGAAGCGCGAGATATACGAGAAAGGCGCGATCCGAAGTCCGAAGTTCATGGTTCGATGTTCCGAAAACCTTGAACTTCGATCTTCGAACCCTCCCCTGTCCAGCCTGTCTTGCGCGGCTATCCTGCGAATGGCCGCCTTGACCGCGTTGAAACTCCCGCTGTATCCTGTCCCTGTCCCAACACCATGAGATAAGAGTTTTTTTATGCTGTCTGATCAGAGTAACCAGGCGGAAGCGTCAGTCGAACCCATCGAATCGGCGGGCGTGGAAGCGATTGCGCCCACACCGATTCCAGAGTATGTCAACGAATTGGTCAGGCGAGCCAAAGGTGCCGCGGGCCAACTGGCGACGCTTTCGACTGCAGTGAAGAACCGGGCCCTTCTCGCGATGGCAGAGGCGCTGGAAGCACAGAAGGATGCGCTGCTCGCTGCGAATGAGCTGGATCTGGAGGCCTTCGGAACTGCGCCGGAGAAGCAGGCGATGGCGGACCGGCTGCGTCTGACGGCTGAGAGGATCGTCGAGATGGCGGCAGGCCTGCGCGAGGTGGCTGCGCTCCCCGATCCACTCGGTGACATGCCGAAGATGTGGACAAGGCCGAATGGGATGCAAGTGGGGCGCGTGCGGGTTCCGATCGGTGTCATTGGAATTATTTATGAATCCCGCCCGAATGTCACGGCGGATTCCGTCGCCTTGTGTTTGAAATCTGGGAATGCCTGCGTGCTTCGGGGAGGAAGCGAGGCGATCCATTCGAACACAGCGATTGCAACGGCCCTATCGGAGGCGGCAGAGAAAGCCGGTGTCCCAGCCGGAGCGATCAGTTTTGTCGCGCGGGCCGAGCGTGAGCTGGTTCCTCTTCTGCTGAAGCAAGATCGCTACATCGACCTGATAATCCCGCGCGGCGGCGAGTCGTTGATGCGCGTCGTCACCGAGCACGCCACGATCCCTGTCATCAGGCACGATGCCGGCGTCTGTCACATCTATGTCGATGCCGATGCCGATCCAGCCATGGCGGAGCGGGTCTGCTTTAACGCAAAGGTGCAGCGGCCGTCAACCTGCAATGCGATGGAGACACTCTTGGTTCATCAGGGCATTGCGCGTCATTGGCTTGCTCCCTTCATTGATAAGTTGGTGGCGGCCAAGGTCGAGGTCCGCGGGTGCCAGAAAACCTGTCAGCTGTCATCGTCGGCCTCACCCGCAAGCGACGATGATTTCGGAAAAGAATTCCTCGATCTCACCGTAGCGGTGAAAGTGGTCAAGAACGTCGACGAAGCCATGGAGCATATTGCCAAATACGGCTCACGCCATACGGAAGCCATCGTGACATCCGACTATCCTAAGGCCATGCGGTTTCTGCGCGAGGTGGATGCCAGCGCGGTGTTGGTGAATGCCTCGACCAGGTTGAACGATGGCTATCAATTTGGGCTGGGAGCAGAAATCGGGATCAGCACGGCCCGCATCCATGCCCGAGGCCCGATGGGGCTGGAAGAATTGACGTGCTTCAAGTTTATCGTGTTGGGGAGCGGGCAAGTCCGCGAGTAGATGCCCTCCGATCCACGTCGTGCCGCATTGACAACTTCCGGTCATCTTCGCTTTTCAACCAATCTTCCCTTCGCACAGGATCTCGAACAGGCGGGTGGACGCGTCGTCCGCCAGGCCACCGGGCATCTCGTCTTCTATCGCGCGGACGGTCGCCGGTTTCTGGCGACCGATCCAGAAGGAAACCCGTTGCATGAATGCGAGTGGGGGACTGATGCCACGGGTGATGTGATCCTCTGCCGCGCTCGGATACGTTTGGATTGGGGGCAATGGGTCGGGTTGAAGCCCGCTGGTTTGGCGAATGCAACCAGCCTCAATCTCGCCAGTAAGCCTGGCTGGCAGCGGCTCAAGGCCGATGATTTGCGCACGATCGCTGCGCAGGCGCTCCGGGTCCCGATGGAGGAAGTGCGATTTTTCTATCGGGATGAGGATCTCCTGATCGAGCCGACCGGTTGGGCGACGATCCGCCAGAGGAAAGACGCCTTCTATGTGCTTCAGGACGGGGATTTCGAGCGGGCCCGCTTCATGTCCTGTATGGGGGCGATGAGTTGGTCCTCTATCGATTTTCTGCCGGTCGTCGAACTCTTTCAGTCACTGTTGCCGGGAACTGGGTCTGCGGTCTTTGAATTGATTCGCGGACTCTACGACGATCAGAATGAGGGGAACCCGGCCCCTCGGCCCTTGCGATACCGAGGTATTCCCACCTATCCGTCCAAAGCGGCCTTCCGCTTGTTTAGTAGCTTCTTTACTCCGCAGGCGCCTGGTGGGAGTAATCCGTTCATGCTCTTCATGAATCCTGAACGGTCCAATCACGTAATCTGGCTGCCGGCTGGTACACCGCCGATTCGATATTTTGATCAGCACGCGGGGGCTTGCCTTACCCTCCAAGGCGGCTTGTTGCACAAGGTGACGGTGGTGTCAGACTCCTCCGGACTGTCTTACATGAGCCCGAAAGGCCGTCGATTTGTTCCTTGCGATCGGAGTGCAGAGGTTGTCGGAGCGCATGTTATCCTGAAGGATCGAGATCATGAAACGACGTTGGCGGTGACCCTGCCGCAAGGGAGTGTGGAGCAGTCTGATGCGCCTGTGACCATGAGCCCAGTCGACTGGCGGTCGGTCTTTGTCCAGGGGGTTCCGCATATCCCTCCTGCCGACGCCTACGGCGCGGTGTTGCTCTATCCGGAAGACGAATCTGAAATCGGTGAGTGCGCGGCGCAACCCTTCGTGGCCGATTATTTACAAGACATTGGCGAGCAGGATCGTGAAATCGGCGAGGCCCTTTCCCGAGCCGAGCGCGTGCTCATCGAGAATGGCGATGCCGTGGTCGCGACCTGCATCACGTTTGATCGGCCGAGAGACTATACCGTGCTGGTACGGTATCCGGCCTTTGCGCAAAAGCAGGCACAACAACTCTGGAGTGTCTGTGCCGAGTTGCAGCGGTGGGATTGGCTCTCGCGTATTCGATTCGTTTCAGGCGAAGGGCCGCATGATCGGGAACCCCCTCACTCCTATGACTTGGCCTACCACTGGGTGCCGTATGACAGTGGAGATCTATTGGCCAGCCTGGCCGAACGCATGAAGGGGATCAGCCGAATTCTTCGGGGAGGAGGCAATGTATTCGTCATCGGTCCCGCACAGATCGGTCAGTATGGTGCATCCCACGGACTCCACGTCTGCTGGGAAGAACCAGTGGAACAGCTTCCCACGTTTCGGATGCATCGCACTATCCTGCCGAAGGCAAGGTTAAGGGCTGGTCTGACATTGTTCCACATGAAGAAGGTCTAGGAGCCTGTCCGACATTGACCTTTCTACTGCGGCGAACGATCCGCGCCCATCTGCGTCGTTCTCGGCTCGAAATAATCCTCAATGTGTTCCAGCGAATATACCTCCGGTTTTTCCGGGCCTACGGCCACGCATCTGGCCGACCTCCTTCGCCTCGCCACGAATGGCAATGTCGGACAGGCTCCTAGCAGTATGCTGAAAAAGCCCGCCAGCGGCCATGGATCGTGACGCGTGAAGCGCGCGACATGCGAGAAAGGCGCGATGTGGACAGATTGAATTCCCACCTCGTCTCGCCCGTCACGCCAGTCTCGCTCGGCTATCCTGCGGGGGCGTCTCCTGTTGCTCCAGACGTGCCACAATAGGTTCCCGCGGCCAGCTAACGTGCTTGCACCGGGCTTTCCAGATCGATTACGGTTATCAAGATGAGTGAACCGACTCCAGAACAGGTTGCCGGCGAGGAGCCAAGCGACAAGATCGTGATCTATTGGGAACGGGAGTATTCGACTGCCATCGCACCTGAGCGACTGAAGCTCGACTTCATGCCGCATCGGCCGTTGTTGTCCGGGATGTCGCTGAACGAACAGCGAACTGTGGCGGGCGAGGGCTACAAAGTGATCCCCGACGATTGTGGACCAGTGCGAACAGTGGGCCAGTACGGCTGGCTCATTCGGTCTCCGGCGGACTGCAAGATTCGCCGAACAGGCGATGGGGTCAAGTGGCAAGCACCGCCGATCTTGCCGGAAGAGCGGATTCTTGGCTACAAGTCGTTTTCAGGAACGTATGTCGATTTGATTTTAAACAGCGGGTATCCCAAGCTCTGCTGCGGTATTCGGTTCTACTATCCCAAGCAGGTGGGATTGATGATGAAGGACGTGCCGAACCACTTCTATCACTATCCCGAACGGACATTTTTTGTGTGGGAGGGGATGAAGACCCAAGAGTATAAACGTACGCCGAATATGTACGACTGGCTCCCGGACTATGACGCTTTCACCGCCAACTTTCTGTTGCAACTCACGAGGCCGACGACCATCAAGCGTGGAGATCCCATAGGCATCGTGGTTCCGGTGATACTCCCGAAACAATTTACGTTAGAAGAACTCAGGCCGCGCGGGTGACCATTTCACGAGGGATGGTTTCCATCCGATCGTCCAGCTAGGAGCCTGATCGACATTGACCTTTCTGCTGCGGCGAACGATCCGCGACCATTGCGTCGTGCTCGGCCCGAAACAATCCTCAATGTATTCCAGTGAATACACCTCCGTTTTTTCCGGGCCTGCGGCCTCGCATCTGGCCGCACCTCCTTCGCCTCGTCACGAACGGCTATATCGGACAGGCTCTTATCCAAAGACAAAAGACGCATGAGTGTTATGGTGATCCAACCACGAGTAGCCCCTTGCAGCTTGACAGGATTCCTTCGGCCTCAGTAAGATGCAAGAACCTTTAATGCTCATCCTGCGAGGTGAGTAAGGAGTGCCCATGAGCTTCGATCAGGTTTGTGTCTATCGGTACCCCCCCTTCTCGTCGGATCTCGATGAGAGGGTTTTTTTATGCGCGGAATCAAGTCGATGAGCACCGCTCCACAGGCTCGGCCACAAGAGCGGTTGGTGATGGATGCGGGAGACATCGCGCGCGCGGTCACCCGCATTGCCCATGAAATTCTCGAACGGAATAAGGGCGTACAGGCGCTGGCGTTGGTCGGGATTCGAACCGGGGGTGTGCATCTGGCCCATCGGCTGGTGAGGCGTATCCAAGAGATTGAAGCGGCGGCGGTGCCGATCGGCGAGTTGGACATTACTCTCTATCGGGACGACCTCTCCTTGCGGAAGGAGCAACCGATTCTCCGCAAGACGTCGGTCCCGTTCGATATTTCGGACAAGATCATTGTATTGGTCGACGACGTGCTGTTCACGGGTCGAACCATTCGCGCAGCGATGGATGGGTTGATCGATCTGGGACGACCGGCAGAAATTCAACTTGCCGTCTTGGTCGACCGAGGTCATCGTCAGTTGCCGATCAAGGCGACATATATCGGGAAAAATATTCCGACGTCACGGGAAGAAAAGATTCAGGTGCTCTTGGAAGAAGAAGGCGAAGACGATCGGGTGGTGATCTTCAAGGCCTAGCCCGCATGATTCATGATGGTTCGTCGTCCCCCGCCCTTTCCTCCCCCATAGCATGGGGGAGGGTGAGGGAGAGTGAGGGCGGGAGCGGGAGCCCTGAGGACCCGATGCGTACTCGTGCTGTACGGTGAGGGTCTGAGGGGCGAGCCCGCCGGCTGAAGGCCCGTCGTAGCAGCGGATCGGCGATTGCAGCAGAAGCGTTCATGAATCATGCGGGCCAAGGTGGAGGGAACGATGAGTCTCAAACGCAAAGACCTCTTGAGCCTAGCCCCTCTGTCGGTGGATGAGATCCGGTTAATCTTACAGACGGCCGATTCCTTCAAGGAAGTGACCGGTCGAGAAATCAAGAAGGTCCCGGCACTCCGGGGGCGCACCGTGGTGAATCTGTTCTTTGAGCCCAGCACCAGAACACGCACCTCGTTCGAGTTGGCGGCGAAACGGCTGAGCGCGGATGTGATCAACTTCTCGCCGTCGTCGAGCAGCATGGTCAAAGGGGAAACCTTGCTCGATACGGCGCGCAATATCGAGGCGATGCAGGCGGATATTATCGTCTTGCGTCACCCCTCGGCCGGTGCGGCCGAGGCCCTGGCCCGCGGGGTGAAG
>VBOL01000082.1 GCA_005887945.1 Nitrospirota bacterium | reverse complement strand
CCGGCACTTTTACAAGAAGCAGGGCTACCAGGAGATCGGCCCCATGCCGAATTTTCTGATCCCAGGCAGTGCCGAAATCCTACTGCGCAAGACCAGTGGCCCAGCAAGGGGTACGGAAAAAATAGAAAGGTAAAAGTAAAAAGTGGCGATTCCTTCTATCCAGCTTTTGCCTTTCTACTTTTAACTTTTTCCTTAGAAGGAACCTATGCGAGTCAAGAAGCTCCTCCACACCCGCATGCGCGTAAGCGACATGGACCAGACGATCAACTTTTACACCAACGTTCTCGGGCTGGAGGTGCTGGAACGGAAGGTCTCGCCGCGCGGCTCGCACTTGGCTTTTCTCAAGGTGCCCAACAGCGAAGAACTGATTGAACTCTGCAGCTTCCCGCCAAGTGGACCGGTGAGAGTTCCGGAAGACCTGGTCCATCTGGCCTTTCAAGTCGAAAGCCTTGACGACGTCATTGAACAACTCGGCACCAAACAGATTCGAATCACGGACGGGCCGACCACAAGCTCTTCCGGCAGCCGTTTCATTTTCATCGATGCCCCAGACGGTTATGAAGTCGAACTCATTGAACGCCCGCCCGGCGTCAGGATCGTCTGAACCCCGCTTCCGTCCCTCTTTCCCTGCCCCCACCGTTCATGCTAGGTATCTCTTCCTGTTTTCCTCTCTGCTCAAGGAGCTGTGCATGAAGAACGGATTCTTCCGCGGACATGGGCTGGGCAATGACTATATTGTGATGGATCCCAAAGACCTGTCGTTCTCGCTCACTCCATCAAGGATCACATCCATCTGTAATCGCAACTGGGGCCTCGGCAGCGATGGGATCCTTGCGCTGGTCCCGTCAAAGAAGAAGAAGGCGGACTTCGGCCTGCGCATCTTCAACCCTGACGGCAGCGAAGCGGAAAAATCCGGCAACGGCCTACGCATCTTTGCCCGCTATCTTCACGCTACCGGCAAGACGAAAAAAAAACACTTCACCGTCGAGACCAAAGGCGGGCTGGTAACGATTGCGCTGCATGTGGACCGGCATGGGGATGCGAGCGCCGTCACCGTCGAAATGGGCCGGGCCACGTTCCAGCCAGCCGCACTTCCCTGTACCCTCACGACTAGTGAGCTTGTCGAACAGCCCATCGACGCCGCCGGCCAATCCCTCATCTTCACCGGGGTGAGTGTGGGGAATCCCCACTGTGTCGTCTTCAGACCAGCCGGACATTCCTGGTCGCGCGAGGATCTCCTGAAATTGGGGCCGGCATTAGAGAACCATTCCCTGTTCCCGAAGCGAACAAACGTTCAACTCGCCGTGCCGACAGGCCCCAAGGAACTTTTTATCCTGATCTGGGAGCGCGGGGCCGGCGAAACCCAGACTTCCGGGTCCTCCTCCTGCGCCGCTGCGAGTGCGGGCGTTCGGCTCGGGCTGGTGAAAAGCCCTGTCACGGTGAAGATGCCCGGGGGGCGGCTCAACATCGAGGTCGCCGCGGACTTCGGTGTCACCATGAAGGGTCCGGTCGCGGAAGTCGCGCGGGGAAGCCTTAGTCCCTCCTTCGTGCGTAGTCTGCGCTGAGCGAGCAATCAGCTTCCAGCCTCAATCCCCCGACCAAGTTGCCCCAGGGTGTCTCGGGCCTTAGAATGGTGCCAAAGCACTCTTCCCTTGCTGACCACTGAAGGCTGACCGCTGATGGCTACTTCTGCTGAATTCCAATCTAAACTTGACCACTTACCCGACCAGCCGGGGGTCTATCTGTTCAGGGACGAGCAGGGCGATTTGCTCTACGTTGGGAAAGCCGCAGTACTGTCCAACCGTGTGCGGTCCTACTTTCAAAAAGGGGCGGACCATTCCCCGAAAAACACCGTCCTGGTCAGCCACACCGCAGACCTCGAAACGATCGTTACCCGCTCAGAACTTGAAGCGCTCATCCTTGAAAGCAATCTGATCAAGCAGCATCGGCCCCGGTTCAATGTGGTCTTACGGGACGACAAGCAATACCCCTACCTTCGCCTGCCGATCAAAGAGGACTTCCCCCGCCTCTCCATCGTCCGCCGCGTGCAGAAAGACGGCGCGCTCTACTATGGCCCCTACACGCCGGCAGGAGCTTTGCGGGAGACGTTGAAGGTCATCAAGAAAGCCTTCCCCTTGGCCACCTGCACCATCGAGATCGATGGCAAGGCGGCGCGAGCCTGTATCGAATTCGAAATCAAACGCTGCATGGCACCCTGCACCGGCAATCAATCGAAAGAGGACTACCAGCACATCGTCGCGCAGGTCCGCCAGTTTCTCGAAGGGCGCGACCATGAATTGCTGGACGACTTGCGCACCCAGATGGAAGGGGCGGCGGAGCGTGAGAAATTCGAGGAGGCGGCGCGCTTACGCGATCGGCTTTTCAACATCGAACGCACACTTGAAAAGCAACGCATCACGCAAACGACGACGACCGACCAAGACGTGATCGGTCTGGCGCGGCAAGGCTCGGCGGTCGATCTCCAGATCCTCTTCGTGCGCGGCGGCCTCCTGATCGGACGCAAAGATTTCTTTTGGCCCCATTCTGCCGACGCCGGCGACGAGGAACTCGTTCGATCCGCCATTGAACAGTTCTATAACAAAGACGGTCAGCCGCCCAAAGAGCTGCTCATCCCCACCGACCTCGACGACGTCACGGTGATCGAAGAGTGGCTCTCAGGCAAGCGCGGGAACGCCGTCCGCGTCGTGGCGCCCGAGCGGGGCGTAAAACACCAATTGCTCCTCCTGGCGGAAGAGAACGCCGGCGCCGCAGTCGCCAATCACTTGCGAGACGAAGAAATCGGACGGCAGGCTGTTGAAGAACTCAAGCGGCTCGTACGACTGGACATCGCACCTCGGCGCATCGAAGGATTCGACATTTCGAACACCATGGGCAACCAGTCCGTCGCGTCCATGGTCGTATGGGAAGACGGCCAGATGAAGAAAGCCGACTACCGCCGCTTCAAGATTCAAACCGTGACCGGCGCCAACGATTTCGCCAGTATGCAGGAAGTCGTCACGCGCCGGTATGGAGACAGCGAGAATCTCGCGCGTCCAGATCTCATTCTCATCGATGGAGGATTAGGCCAACTCGCCGCAGCCATGGAAGGGCTGAAACAGGTTGGCCATCAGGACCTGGCAATTATAGGATTGGCCAAAGCACGCGGCGAGAAGGATGATCGGATTTTCCTGCCCGGTCGAAAAAATCCCGTTGTGCTTCGCGCGAACTCCCCGGCCACCCATCTCGTGCAACGCATTCGTGACGAGGCCCATCGATTTGCTATCGCATTTCATCGCAAGCTGCGCGGCAAAGCCCTTATGGCCTCGCAACTGGATCAGGTAATCGGCATCGGCGAGATCAAACGGGCCGGCCTGCTCAAACAATATGGCAGCCTGGCGAACATCGCTGCCGCTACAGACAATGAATTGACGGCAGCCGGCCTCGATGCCAAGACCATCGCGGAGATGCGGAAAGCCCTCGTGAAAACTACTCCATCGCACAGTTGAACTCGGTCATCCCGCGCATACATCATAATACCCTCGCAAACTAACATGGCACTGTGTAGATTCATATCGAGCACGATGTTGGGTGCAGATTTTCTGGATTGGCGAGCGATGTCCTAGCAGGATCCTGAAAAAGTCCGCCAGCAGCCTTCTCGCTTCGCTTTCTAAGCTCGTGAAGCGTGAAATGTGAAACGTGTGACGACGGAGGCAAGAAAGATGGCTTCTATGCTGCGGCCTTGCTTGGGAAAAGGCGCGTCTCGGCGCGCCAGGGTTGGGTGGGTGAGAAGTCCGGCCTTTTTGAGCATCCTGCAGGGATGTTTTCCTATAGTGCCACACGTGCGGAACAGCGAAGTCCTCGCGTGCTGAAATAATTTTTTTGCAGCCTGCTAGGGGCCTCTCTCTTCAGAACATGAATTTGGCGCTGACGGTCCCCAAATGGACATAGGCTTGATATGTCCCATTGACGGTAAGGTTGAGATTACCGGCAACCGTCCGTGGCTCATAGAACCATTCCTGAAAGGCTACATCGAGTCCGATCGCCTTCGGCGATAGCGAGGATACTCCTCCGCAAGACATCAGCCCCAGAAACTGACCCTGGCCCTTGCACAAGAATCCGGCTCCAATGGACAGCGTGTTGGAAGATAAAGAAATGATCCCCGGGTTGAACGTCGTATCAGGAACGGGATTCTCGGTCCGCGTGTACCCTGATCGCACCGCCACATCCCAATGAGGCAACCAGTCGGGATTGAGCCATTTGTATTCGGTGCCGATCGCCACGACCGGCACCGTCTTCCATTGTTGCGGTTGCGGGATGACCCCGCCTGAGGAGAGATGGACGTCGAGGTCCCGCATCGATTTCCACCCGACATATTCCACGTCGAGCTCCAACTTCCATTCCCGCTCACTTGTACGAACCGGCCAGATCGCGATGGCCCCGGTATACATCTGCGGAAGCACGAGGTTGGCTGATGCATCGGCAATCTTCGCCCCGCTGACCAAAAACGATCCACTCAACGGCACCACAGCCTGGGTACGATAGACCAGCCCGATAGAGGCAAGCGGCTTGCCATCGCCGTTTCTCAGTGGTGTATAGAGCAGGCTGACGGTTGCGCCCGCCCCTGTTCCTTTGCCATTGAATTCGACGGAAGCACCAGCAAGCGCCCCAGAGCCCGCTTGCCGCTGTTCTGCATGCCCCTGTCCAAGAAAACCTGCGAAGGTATAGATGTCTGCGCTCACTCCGATGGCTAATTGATCATTAAGCTTATAGGCTACGGTCGGTTTGATATCGATGAGCGGAAGTGCTGCAGAGGTGATGGCGGTATTGAAGGGGCCATCCACCGGATAGCGGGTGTTCAAACCGAACGGCGAGGTGAGACCAAGACCGACCGTCACATTCGATAGACTGTCCCAACCGAGCGCTCGAAGATTGGCGCTGAGATAGGTGTGGCTCGGCGGGGGAAATGCGATGCTGCCCCCAAAATCACCGCGGGTATCGATTCCCGTTGGGCTCTTATATTTGATCGATCCGCCAAGCAGGGTCGTTCCGTACACCGCCTGAAGGCCCTCGACCTGACTCAAGCCTGCCGGATTGTAGTGAATGGCCGAAGCATCATCGGCCTGTGCCACAAAGGCATTCCCCTGCCCAGCCGCAGTCGCCCCCTGTGGCTGGAACCGAAGTGCCTGGGCAGAAACCTCTAAGTGTTGCAGCAGTAGCCATGCCACAAGACCGAAGCCGAACAAAAAATGCATGCTGGGCGAATGCTTCCTAAGAACAGCACCGATCTTGATGAATGGACAGCAGGAGGATCTTAGATTATGGGCAGATAATCAAGGGGCCATATGGCTCTAGCCAGTTTTTATGGAGGTGACTGAACATTTCAAGCTGTATATATTGATTTCGCAGACGACCTCAATTAGACTTCCTCCTAATAGGCTCCATCGACACGATTCAACGTGGCTCATTGAGGATCAGAGAGCATGATAAGCGAGCCCCTTCGGCAACAACAAAATGTTTCAGAGGATGCCCTATTGGGGGAATTTCCGTTTATTCAACGAGGAGGGCACGATCATGCCCTTCCACTTTCAACGCACCGCAATATTGGCAACGGCCATACCAAGACCCCACACCAGCAGAGCCTTGGTAAACAACCGCGCCGTTTCCCTTCTGAGATATTTGAGGACCTGACAAAAAGAGAGATCCAAAATGTCGTTGAGATTCTTCATTACTCGGCGGAGGCAACGACAGGGGATGATGTGTATCAGGTCTTACAGCTTATTCAGCGGGCTGTGGCATGCCCCAAAGTGATCGGTGGGGTGGCCCAACTCACAGCCACTGGCGGCTTTAAGGAATTCAACAGCGTGATCAACGTGAGCTATTCCAACGACTGGCTGTATACCTACGGCAAGAAAGGGTATGCCAGCGTCGATCCTGTGTTGCGGTCGCTCTTATCTTCTTTCAAAACACAAGTGTGGAAACAGACATACGCTAAGGCCAGTTCTCCAAAGCAGCTTGAATTCATCGAGGATGCTCGGTCGGTCGGACTGACGCATGGGATTACTACAGGGATGCTCGAACGTGATCGAGGCTTCGCGACGTTCTTTTCGTTTGCCGGGGGTGACGCGGATGGTACCCAGCGATTTGCAGGATTGCTAGAATACTTGCTTCCCTCTATTCACCGGGTTCTCATTGCAAACACCCACACGCCTTTATTCAACCGTGTGAAAGGCCTTTCGCCTCGAGAAATGACGGTGTTGCTGTGGATGAAGGAAGGGAAAACTAACTGGGAAATCGCTCGTATTGTGGGGGTGACGGAACGGACTGTGCGTTTTCACGTTGAAGGCATTTTCATGAAGCTTGATGTCAGTTCCCGCACTCAGGCAGTGGCAATTGCCATGGAACATGGCCTGCTTCCGATCCAGTAAGCTACTCGCCCCTGGTCATTTGAGAACCTTCTTCTATCAAGCTGCGGCTAATCTTCTCCCTATTTCGCCTAACGGCTTCTGATCTTGCCGCCTGGTCTGGACTACGCCAGACTCGGCGAACTGTTCCCTGGGATCCCTTGCGAGAAACCCGCTTTTCTCAAACGAGGTGGAACCATCTACTACATTCATCCACTGGAAAAAAGCCGGTTGTTTCTGCGGACACGTTTCGTGAAATTGCTTCCAGTCCAGCACCGCGGCGATGGAAAGTGCCCCAGCCGGCGGAAGCGACACGGCTGGGCTAATGGCCTCGCAAGAAAATCCCATTCCGCGGAGCACTCGCAGAAATCGTTTTTCAATCACCATGTATAAATATCGTACATCATTGTGCATTGACCATTGATACACCCCCTTGAACAGGACCTGCATGAGGCGGATAGATAGCCCTTTATCCGTCAACATGGGATCTAACGCCAGCCTAGTGATCTCTACGGTGTCACGCTCTTTCCTAATTTCACAGTTCGGAAGCAAGCACGGACGGAATTCGCTCTCGATCATGAATGGGTAAGGAGGACTAACCATGCGAAAGACGCCTCGGAGCTTCCGCTCGTCGTCAAACAGCCCAACCGACGTGGCAAATGCGTCGTAGGCATCAACTTCAAGTCCGTTGTCGCTTTTCGCAACCCATTGAAGCCGGTCGGCAAACACCTGGTGGCGCAGATGATACGACGCGCTGAGATCTTGCTCAGCTGACAATGTTTTCACGAGTAATCTGTCTTCCCGAAACTCGATCGATCGGCTCTCCTCCAACACCAGCATAAGCACCTCCTTCTTCCTTCTGTGGACCACTCGCTCTCTATGCGGAAGAAATGCATCAACTGATGGCATTCCGTCACCTGGCGGATTCGCCAGGTGACGGAATACATGGCAGGCGCGTACTAGTAAGGTGCTCTCGACTTGAGGAGTCCGTGCGAGGAAGGACTCCGTTGGCGTTCCGCGTCATTTTCTAGAAAGGATGTTCCAACTGATAAAAGATCGGCAGGGTTTCCAGATTATCGACGGGTTTCGGCAATCCCCTGGCAAGCTGCTGCAACAGCCTGCCTCTCTAGCTCAAGGGATTCCCCACGACACGGTTGAGTCGTTGACTTGCCTGCTGCGTGGACAAGTCGAAACCAGCCTTACCGCGGCTCTAGCGGCAGCCGAGCAACGATTGAGCGCCCTGCTTTACGATCGCAGCCGCATCGGACGGGAATTGCACGATTCCGTGCTGCAAGCGCTCTATGCGATCGGGTTGAGTTTCGCGGATTCCCCGGGATTGTGCCGGGGGGGGCCACAGGCTGGGCCGCCCGCCCACAATCAGGCGGCCGGCCAGCTCCACACGCTCATCCAAGACATCCGACGCCTGATTCTGAGTGTGGAATCCGACTGCGTGGATCCGTTTAGGCTGATCTCCGAGTTGCAGGCCCTCGCCCAGACCGTTGAGCGGGTGAGTGATTTACGGATTCGTGTGGGGGTTGACCCGGCGGCAGAGGAGATTCTGACCGGCGAAGAAGCACGTGAACTCGTCACGATCACCAGGGAGGCCTTGAGCAATTGCGTCCGTCACGCCCGCGCAACACGAATCGTGATCGCCCTTCGGCACATCGGCTCACGAGTACAACTGAGCATTTGCGACAACGGATCAGGCTTCGACGTCGAGCACGGACCGGCCAAGGGCATTGGCTTCGCGCATATAGAAGATCGGGTTCGAAAAATCGGTGGCCGGCTGAGGATCCAATCCAAGGTGGGGCGAGGCACATGCATCACTGCTGATGTCTACCTTGAACCCATACTCACGACGATATGAAACACCCACCCACCCATCTTGTCACGGCCTCATCGTCTCCCGCTCGGAGTCGAGGCGTCAGCAAGAATCCCACCGGTCCCGACCATCACACATTGTCCGAGCGAGAATTCGAAGTCCCTATCTTGTTAGCCCAGGGTCAGTCCGTCAAGAACATCGCACAGTCCCTCACTCTCAGCATCAAGACCGTCAGTACCTATCGAGTCCGTCTCCTGGACAGGCTACAACTCACGACTACCGCCGAACTAATCCGCTTTGCCCTCGACCATCATTTGGTTGAATAGCCACAATGATGACTTACCCGAGCATAAATAGTCTCCGGGGTACTGAGAAGATAGGCGGCGGCTTGATTCATTCGCACCTGCGAGACGATCAGTGCTGCTTCAGACTCCTCCTACAGTGCATATGCGTTCAGCTGATTGCCTTTCTCTTTGATCGACTCTAAATACTATGCATGACCCGTGAGACTATAACCTCTGTTGGAACCATCGGATGACCATCGTCCTAGCCGACGCAGATGCCCACTTTCGCGACAGACTCAAGAAGCGCCTTGAGAAAATCACCGGCGTGCACGTGGTGGGAGAATCGTCGGACTCGGAAGAAACCACCGCGATGATTCTGAATCGGAAACCGGACATCGTGATCCTGAATTCCTCGCTCCGAGATGGCCTCGGCATCGAAGTCCTCCGACACATCAAACGATTGATGGTCCCGCCGACCATCATCATCATCGTCACGGATGACCCCTCGCGCGACAATAAGACCGCCTGCTCTCTCGCCGGGGCCGATTTCATTTTTGAGAAGGTCACGGAGGATCACAAAATGATCAACACCGTTCGCCTTCTTTATGTCCCTCACGGCCAGATTCAAGCCTTGGACTTCCCCATTGCCACGCTCGATGAGTGATCAACGTTCCTCTGCGATCGTCATTCATCCACCAGTCGTCTCTGTATTGTCGTTCAAATTGACAGCTCTCCCTCTCGCCGACTAGGATAGCGCGCCGTGAGTCATTCCGATCATTCAGAGCCCGCCGCAGTGAAGCACTCCCACTCTCCCATTAACCGCATTGAGCACGTGTTTGAAACCGTCGTGTTCGCCAGTCGGTGGATTCAAGCCCCACTCTACGGCGGCTTGAGCGTGGTCGAGCTGCTGTACACTTAGAAGTGTCTCGTCGGACTGTGGGAGATGATCCGGCACATCAATCAGCAACGAGAGACCATCTTCATGCTAGGCATCCTGGAGCCGATTGACGTTACTGGTGACATCGGCGGCTATGCCACCTTCGTGAACAAATTGGATATAGAGGGGCATGCCGATCGACCCGAATGACTGACACACATCGATCCCGGCACCATCAAGCTTAAACTGGCAACATCACTGATCGGCTTTTCCAGCATTCATCTTTTGGAATCGTTCGTCGACATCGCGAATGAAAACCCCGAACACATCAAGTGGAAGATCTTTATCCACATGACTTTCCTCGGCTCCGCCATCCTGTTGGCCTGAACCGACAAGATCATGCTGAAAGAACGCAAGCACAGACACAAGGGCGGCGGTATCGATTCAGATACAGAAGTATCTGAATCGATACCCAACGTGCGTATGCCATTCACTGGGTTATTCGAAAACTCAGACAAATCCAAGATTCGTTCTCCACCGCAGGCACCTTCTATCGGCATGGCTGTTGCGTATTTCCAGGAGTCGGTAATGCAGGTTAAATAATCCTCGGCTCAACAACCACCACCAAGAGGTAGCGATGAAGCGCACCACATTCCCTGTTTGCCCTGCTGGTCATCCTGCTTGTGCAAGCAGGCTGCAGTTCTTCGGTCCTGCAACTACGCGACCAACTGAATCTCCATCGTGGAGAGTTCCGCCAGAAGTTGGCCGACAAGAAAGAGCTTACGACGAAGTTCCTGGCTTGTACCGGGCAAACCCACGACGAACCACTGAGCGAGCGACATGATGCCGACAGCTCGCTCGAGCCTCTGTTCCTGCAAACCCAGGAGGGACTCGTGATGAGCGTCCGTCCCCTGGCCGCTGTCATCGATATGATTCGCCGGCGGCATCCCGACAAGGGAGCCTCCCTCTCCATCCTCGCCGACGTCCTCGGTGACGTGACCAATGATGCGACCGCGCGCATTGATCTGGATAAACTCACACAGGTCATCGAAACGGCCGGACGATGGCACGCGCATCTCGGGCTGGATGAGGATCAACTCGAGCAGGATTCCTCTCGCTTCGCTCGGATGCTGCTGATATACAACAAAGCCTATTTTGGCGATCTCAATTTCATGGCAAGACCGGTTTCCGCGGGAGCTGGCTTCCGCGGGGTCGTCAAAGTGACCTCGAAAGGGTTCGTCGATCGAAATGGCAACGCCTCGCTGTTTCCGGGGATCTCGGCGGACATTGAGGTGAGCCCTGCCAATTCCGTTCGCGTGTCGGCCACCACAGTCGACTCTCAACGTGTCAGCGCCGATCTGACGCGCATTTTCCTGGAAGCCTTTTTCGACGCGGCCTTTCGAGTACCGGCCGTACATGGCGCGACCGCATTGCGAGTGGGACTGAGCTCCCAGGAGTCACCCTACCCTGAATTCGATGCCAATCATCCCACGATCCCCCTGGAGGCCTTGGCCCGAGTGACTCGTGACGGCTTGCGCGCCGAAGCCGCCGTGACATCACGCGTAGGGAAAGCGGTTCGCGGCGGAAGTGTCTTCGGTATCCAGAACGAGACGCTTGCCGCTACGCTTGAAACAGCCGCAGGGGTGATCGCAAAGAAGCTTGTGGAGCACGAAGGGTTCTGCTATTTCCAGGTGACTGAGGGTCAGCCGGCCATTGCTGCGCGTGAGCAGAATGAACCGGGACATGCACCGGTCGCGACCGGATCCGTCACGGCTCCATAAAGACAATTCTGTCGGTAACGAGGAAAATTCCATGAAGCCACCACGCTCTGGCCTCGGGACACCAGGCCGCCTCACTGCCATGATTGGGTCAATCCTCCTTTCCCGTCCTGCCAGTGAGGCGCCCAGGCGAGGGCGACGAGTTTCACGGCGATGTTAGCTTTGGTGGGTTTGAGAGAGACGGTTTCGAGTTTTTCGTTGAGGGGATCGGTCGTGGCAGCAAAGGCATCGGTCTCCGTCTTAAACTGGGATTCGAGGTCGGCCAATTGTTGCTGCAGCGCCGAGACGTTGTCTTCGGCTTGCCCCACGTCCTTCGATTCCTTGATCGCACGTCCGGCTCCACGAATCGCCCTTGTCGTCCGGCCGATGTTCGTCGCGCTGATCGTCTTCCGCCCAAGAAATGCGCCAAGAATCGTGGCACCGACTGAAATCGCCGCCTGCATCTGACTCGACCGAGACTCCGCTTGCCGGCGTTCGACCATTTGTCCCGCACGCCTGATCCAATCTTGCAAGGCGGCAATCATCGGTGCGTACTTTTGACGTAGGCTGGCCGATTGTTTGTCTCGTGCTTCACGTCCGGATTGTTGCAGCCGCACACGAAAGTCTCGCTCTGACTCGCCGGGTTTCGAGACGTCTTTCGTGCTGGGGCTTTTGAAGAGATCGACTTTCTGGGTGCGGAACAGCCACCCGGCGAAGTCCTTATTCCAAGCTTCATAACTCTTGGCTTTGTTCGCCGCACTGGCCCCAATCCCCCAAGCCTTTCTCCACATCTCTGCTTGCTGGGTCGCATAGTCCGCCGGCGAGAGCCCCTTCTTGCGGGCATCGTCCTCATTGATCCATGGTGCGAAGTCTTCCCCATGTAGTTGCGGAAAGTTCAGCATCAGATTGGCAAGATCCCCCTTGGGATCGATGATCAACGCAGGGATGCCGTCGATCGCCGCTTCTTCAAGCAGACCGATGCACAGACCGGTCTTGCCGCTCCCGGTCATCCCGACGCAGACAGCATGGGTGACCAGATCTTTCGAGTCATACAACAGCCAGCCCGGCTTCGATTGTTTCGTCGCGAGATCGTACGGCCGCCCCAGATAGAAGACGCCGAGCTTTTCAAAGTCTTCTGCCGCAGCGCCACCAGTTAGCGCAGCTGCGGCCTTGTCTGCAACCTTGGCTTCAGCTTTGGTCATTTCCTTCATCTTCGCCATAATCACCTCTTAGGGTAAGAACCGTCTTGGCTACTCACTCAATCGTCTCAACCCTGGATCAATCCACGAGTCATTGGAATGGAGCATTTCTGCCACCACATTTCTGTAGCCAGGAGTCATCGAACGGCTGATGCTGAGCGGAACCAGCTCGCGGATAGGGACAAGGCGACCAATATCTGCTCTGCCCTGACTCGCTTGCCATCAACACTAAAAACTTCCAAATGAGTTCTTCTAGCAAACTCGAACCAGCCTCCAGTTCGCTCTCGCCATCGGCTCGCCGCTTACTGTGGGTATCTGTTGCACAGCCGTGGAAGAGCTGATTGCGCAACGTGCGGAGCCGCCAGACAAGGATCTCGCCCAGCGCCCGATATGTCAGCTCTCGATCACCTACCGAATGAATTGCACGATTGATTGTTCCCTGGCTCTAGATCTTCCACTTGCTAAGTTCATCCTCTGTCCTCCATTTCCAGAACCAATAGTTCGACATAAGATAACGCGTCCGGAGAACTGTTTTGACATTGTCCCGATGAGCCTCTATCACACTCCTCAGGATTCCTGCACTACCATCCAGTCCACAAACCCCCCACAGGAACCATTCAAGCTCTCGCGGGTTCTTGTCATCGGATCGTCGCTTGCTCAGCGGCGGGGGCGATTCCTCCTCGCTCCTCCACCATGAGGTATCCGGAATGTCTGGGCGGACGGCGCACAACGCGTTTAAGGCGATCCACAGAAAGATGAATCTCGCCTCCGAATCAGTTCCGGCTTTTTTCGCCTTAGCAAGCCACGAGGACGCACGTTGTAGACGGTCATGATACCCTTGATTTTTAGTGTCTCCTTGATGCTGTTGTAATCTCCTGATCTCCTTAACAGCTTCATACAGCTCACTAAAACCGGGATTTTTATAGCGAGCGAACACTTCCGATAGCAGCTTAGGCATCATCATCCTTGGGGGAGAGTCTCAGCATTCGATCAATGTCTTGTACGATAGCAGGGAAGCCTTTGTGTCGATTGTTTCCGGGGAAATACGTTCCGCTCAACGGGATCTTCGTCGCACCCAGTTTTACCCACCAAGTACGCTTCCGAAATTCGGCCACCTTCTTTGGCGCGTCAATGTGGAATATGCTGCAAAGGCTATTAAACGGCACCATGCCGAGCGCCAAGATTCGTTTTGGTTCACTGGCGAGGAGCTCCTCGTACAGGAAGTTAGCGCAATGTCTGATGGCTAAGCGTGACGGTCGGTAGTCCCTATTGCTTTTCGCTGACGGACACTTTACTGCGGGCGTTAAGAAGAACTGCATGTCCCTAAACTGACGACAACTATCGATGGCAGCGCCGACGGGCTTGCGAAGCGCGGTGAAGAGCCCTTCGCGAACTGCATCCCGATTGGTCTCGTCCCAAAAGTAGGCACCACCCCCTGGAGGTGCAACCGATACAAAGTAGAGACGGATGGGACGTATAGGTTCGTATGTAGGTTTGCGTTTTTCCTCGCATGGTACACGCAGATAGGCCACGGATTCTGCTTCGCAGCGCCTACAGTTTTGGATCGTTTGTTGAATGGATTGCCAGTCCATCGCAGTTTTTATAACTCTAGCCCCCTAGAAGGTGAACGGATCGGTCTGCCTTCGACTGCGCGCATCGAACGAGCACATTCTGATCGTGCGCGTTCTGCGAGCAAGGAAGGCCGACTGATCCGTTCAGCCCACCCCTGCTTCTTTCAACACCTGCCCCGTATACGATCGCTTCGATTTGGCGATCTCTCTGGGCGGTCCTTCCGCCACGATCTCACCACCTCGATCGCCACCCTCCGGTCCGAGGTCAATGACCCAGTCCGCATTCTTGATTACATCGAGATTATGTTCGATCACTACCACGGTGTTGCCGGCTTCGACTAGCCGATCCAACACATCCAGCAACCGTTGCACATCAGCAAAATGAAGTCCGGTCGTCGGTTCGTCCAGGATGTACATCGTGCGTCCGGTCGGACGTTTCGACAGTTCGCGCGAGAGTTTGACTCGTTGCGCCTCGCCCCCGGACAGCGTCGTAGCAGACTGGCCAAGTTTCACGTAGTGCAACCCGACATCATGCAAGGTGTCGAGTTTCCGCTTGATGAACGGGATATGCTCGAAGAACTCCACCGCATCGTCCACCGTCATATTCAACACGTCGGCGATGCTCTTTCCCTTATGGTGAATCTCCATCGTCTCGCGGTTGTATCGTTGGCCCTTGCAGATCTCACAGGTCACATAGACATCCGGCAGGAAATGCATCTCGATCTTGATTAACCCATCGCCCTGGCAGGCCTCACAGCGACCGCCCTTCACATTGAAACTGTAGCGGCCAGGCTTATAACCCCGAACACGGGACTCGGGCAGATTGGAGTAGAGATCCCGGATGAAACTGAACAGACCTGTATAGGTCGCTGGATTCGAGCGCGGAGTCCGGCCGATCGGGGACTGGTCGATGTCGATCACTTTATCCAGCGCGTCGGCACCCAGCAGCTCCTTACAGCCATCAATCTTCGGTTTTTTGTGATAGAGCAACTGGGAGAGGGAATGGAACAGCACTTCAAGAACCAGCGTACTCTTTCCGGACCCCGACACCCCTGTCACACAGGTGAGCAGACCGAGCGGAATCTTGGCGGTCATCCCCTTGAGATTGTGTTTTGTGGCCCCCACGATGGACAACAGCCCCTTGGCCTTGCGCTGGCGGCGAGGAAGGCTGACCATTTGCGTGCCGCGGAGATACTGGCCCGTCAGCGAGTCGGGATTCCCTATGACGTCATTCGGCGTGCCTTGGGCAATAACCCGCCCCCCCTGCGTTCCGGCACCAGGCCCCATATCCAGCAGATGGTCTGCCGCCATCATGGTTTCTGCATCGTGCTCGACCACCACTACCGTGTTGCCCAGGTCGCGCAGGCGGAGCAAGGTCTGGAGCAGGCGCCGATTATCGCGCTGGTGGAGACCGATCGACGGTTCGTCGAGGATATAGAGGACGCCGACAAGGCCGGAACCGATTTGCGTGGCGAGCCTGATGCGTTGGCCTTCTCCACCGGACAACGTGGCGGCCGCTCGATCCAACGTCAGGTAATCCAGACCGACGTTGACCAGAAACCCGAGCCGTTCGCGAATTTCTTTCAAGATGCGATGGGCTATCATCAGTTCGCGCTCAGTGAATTTCAGCGAACTGAAGAAGTCGGCAGCAGTTCGCACGGAGAGATGCGTCACCTCCGCGATCGACTGTGTGGCCACCTTGACGGACAGGCTTTCGGGCCGCAGCCTCGCGCCCTTGCAGACCTCGCAGGGTTCCAGCAACGTGAAGTCTTCATCGTCTGGACAGCCGGGTTTCATGGCGTAGCCGATGCCGTCGCAGGCCGGGCAGGCTCCATGCGGACTGTTGAACGAAAAGACGCGCGGCGTAATTTCCGGATAACTGATGCCGCAGCGGATGCAGGCGAGCTTCTCGCTAAAGAGGGACACTTTCCCATTGTCCGTCAGCACCGCGACAAGCCCACCGGCGAGTTTCAGCGAAGTTTCCACCGAATCGGCCAACCGCCGCGTCAACGCCTCGCCCGGTTTCATCACCAGCCGATCGACTACGATTTCGATCGTGTGTTTCTTCTGTTTATCGAGCGTAATGTCCTGGCCCAACTCAACCAGCTGACCATCGACCCTAGCCCGGACGTAGCCGGCCCGGCGCATGTCGAGGAGTTCTTTTCGATACTCTCCCTTCCTGCCGCGGACGACCGGGGCCAATATCTGAAACCTGCTCCCCTCCGGCAGCAGACCAATGGCATCAACCATCTGCTGCACGGTCTGCGCCGTGATTTCCTCGCCGCACCGAAAGCAGGAGGGGCGTCCGACCCGGGCAAAGAGGAGACGGAGATAGTCGTAAATTTCCGTCACGGTTCCGACCGTGGACCGGGGATTGTGGCTGGTGCTCTTTTGCTCGATGGAAATGGCGGGCGAGAGCCCTTCGATCGAATCAACGTCGGGCTTGCCCATCTGTTCGAGGAACTGACGGGCATAGGCCGAAAGCGACTCGACGTACCGTCGTTGCCCCTCGGCATAGATCGTGTCGAAGGCCAGCGACGACTTGCCCGACCCGCTCAGCCCCGTGATCACGACGAGCTTGTCCCGCGGGATCGTCACGTCGATGTTTTTGAGATTGTGCTCCCTCGCCCCTTTAATGATGATCGAGTTATTCATCAGGGGCGGGATTATAGCATGCGGACCGGGCTGCCTTGACAAACCAGGAAGGCCGGTGCTACCACGCTCTCATGGTGCATGTGGATACACCACCCGTTCAGAAGAGGACCGACTCCCCAGCGGCCCCTCGCACCGTTTCGACCTGGTCGGGCCAGGCCCGTGAACAAGCCGTTCAGCGGATGTTCACCTCGATCGCCCACGTCTATGATCTCAACAACACGCTCCTGAGTTTTGGACTGCACCACCGGTGGAAGAAAATTACTGCCTCCTATGTGCCCGTCACCACAGAAGGCCGGGCACTCGACGTCGGAGCCGGCACAGCCGATCTCGCGCTTTTGATCGAACCACGCATGGGAGTCAACGGCCGCGTCATTGCCTCAGACCTGAACCACGCCATGCTCGTCGAGGGGCTGAAGAAAGTCACCGGACGGGGCCTAGGACAGAAGATCACCTGTCTTGAAGCCAACGCCGAGCATCTGGGATTTCCCGATGGGACCTTCCATGCCGTGACCACAGGGTTCTGCATGAGGAACGTCGGCGATCTTCGGCAAGCGGCCACGGAAATTCACCGTATTTTGCAACCAGGTGGGCGGTTTGTGTGCTTGGAGTTTTCCCAACCCGTCTTTCGTTGGCTGCGGGCATTGTACGATTGGTACTCGTTCCGGCTTCTTCCCTGGATTGGAACGAAAGTGGCGAATGACATGACCGGCGTCTACGAATATCTCCCTGCCTCCATTCGGAACTTCCCGGATCAGGAACGATTGAAACAAATGCTCCTCGACGCAGGCTTTCGTCAGGTCACGTATCGCAACCTGACCGGCGGGATCGTGGCGATTCATATTGCCACCAAATAAAAATGTTGAATATTGATTGATTATGAATTCAATCCTCTACATCTTCCTTCCCTGCAAGAAGGTCTACCCCATTGGTGTGACCTATCTCGCCGATTTTATTCATCGGCGCAAGCCGGATGTACGGCAGCGCATCCTTGATCTGTCCCTCTTTCCTGACGCCCAACGGAGCCGCGCAGTCCGCGATGCCGCAACCGAGTTCAAGCCCGACCTCGTCTGTTTCTCCTGGCGAGACATTCAGATTTTTTCACCGCACGAGGGAGATTCCTCGCTGGAACATGCGTTTAACTTCTACTTTGCGAGCAATCCGCTCAAGCGGGTCGTCGCCTCGTTTGCGGGGCTGCAACAGCTCTACCGCTACTACAGTCATATCCGGGCGACGCTCTCCTACCCCTGGTTGATCGCGAAGGAGTTCCCGAAGGCGCAGATCATGATGGGCGGGGGAGCCTTTACCGCCTTTGCCGATCAGCTCATCCTGAAACTCCCCGAAGGCACCATCGGGATCCTTGGGGAAGGTGAAGACGCCATCCTCAAGGTGATTGAAGGCCAGTCGCTGGAGAACGAGCGCTATATCCTCCGGGAGGGAAAGACCGTTCGAAAGGGCCAGCAGGGCGCGCCAGCCCTGCTCGATGCACTCACCGTCGACTTGCCCTACCTGACCTCGATCTTCCCGCAATATCGAGAATATCTGGGTGAATCCATCGGGGTTCAGTCGAAGCGAGGCTGCCCCTACGACTGTGCCTTCTGTCTCTACCCGTACATTGAGGGGAAACGGGTCCGCTATCGACCACCCTCCATGGTCGTCAAGGACATCTCTCAGCACTACCATCAATGGGGTGCCAGGCGGTTCTGGTTCACGGATGCCCAGTTCATTACCGGGAAAGAAGCCTATCCCCAATGCACCGAGATCCTTGAACGGATACTCGCCGAGAAGTTGGAGATCGAGTGGTCCGGCTATATTCGGACATCGCTCATCACCCCGGAGTTGGCAAAACTCATGGTCCGGTCCGGAGTTGGCGATCTCGAGGTCGCGATTACGTCGGGTTCTCAAGTGGTGCTGAACAACCTCCACATGGGATTCAAGCTTGAGCGGCTGTACGATGGCTGTCACTATCTGGCAGAAGCGGGATTCAAGGGGAAGGTCATCCTCAACTACTCTTTGAACTCCCCGAAGGAGACGGAGGAGTCGCTGCTCCAAAGCGTGGAGTCCTATAAGGTGGTCGCCTCGATCTTGGGTGAGGAACGCGTCTTCCCCCTCATGTTTTTTTTGGGAATTCAGCCGAACACCGATCTGGAACAACGGCTATTAGAAGAGGGGTACCTCTCGGCCGGCTATAACCCTCTGATGCTGACTCCGACGAGTATCAAGAAACTCCTCTATAACCCGGCGCCACTGAACTCGTTCATCGCCAAGGCCTGCCTCCGGGCCTGGGAACGGAAAGAGGGAAGCCGGGACCCACGGAAGTGGACGGGATCCCTATCCCAAGCCCCAAAAGAATCAGGCTCCTATGCCGACAAGAGTTTGATCCGAGGTATCGAAGGGAACTCTGGACGCGATGCCCTCCTGTCCCTGGAAGAGATCCTCCGCTCCCGACGCTCGCTTCGCCCCGCAGAGGATTCGGGCGAAAAATCCGTCGTAACTCCAGCATCCTAGCAGAATGCTCAAAAGGTCCGCCATCGCCACAAATCGTGGCGCGTGAAGCGCGAGACGTGCGAGAAAGGCGCGACCCGAAGTTCGAATTTCCGAAAACCTCGAACTTCGGACCTCGAACCGTCGTCCGTCTCGCCTGTCCCGCCTGTCTCGCGCGGCTATCCTGTTAGTACGTTTTCCTTTTGTCTCAGATTGTCCCAGACCTGTAGGCCATCAGGCCATCGAAGTTCTGCTCTGCCTCAATGGTTTTTCCGCAGCCTGCTCGCGTCGTCCCACTAGCCTCCGTCGACGCCTTGCTTTCGAATTCAGACCGGTGCTAGCATAGACATTCTTTGAGAGTGGAGAAGTACGTCAACCTTTTGGAAATTTTGACAATTACTCTCGTTCGCCCTGGCCTGGAAGGCATCTTGAGGAGACAGCTCGATGTATAAGACGATCTATGTTCCGGTCGATAACTCAGACCATTCCAACACAGCCGTCGACGTCGGTGTGCAGTTCGCCAAAGCCTTCGGCTCGAAGATCGTGGGCAGCCACGTCTATGCGGCCAAAATGCATGACAAGCGCTTCAAACAGATGGAAGCGGGCTTGCCAGAAGAGTACCACGATGAAAAAGAGCTCGACCGTCAGCGCCAAATTCACGATTCGCTGATTACTCGTGGGCTCCAGATTATCACCGACTCCTACCTCGACTACGTTGATAAGAAATGTGCGGAAAACAACCTGCCGATCGAGCGTCGTTCGCTCGAAGGCCGGAACTGGAAGGT
>VBOL01000083.1 GCA_005887945.1 Nitrospirota bacterium | reverse complement strand
TCAAATGACAAAGAGGCCTTTTATCGTTGGCGGACTGATGCTGTTGGCCGGCTATGTTTCGGGGCTAATCCGACGCGTGGAGAGGCCAATTCCGTGCGAGATGGTGGCGTTCCGCCGACACGAGCAGATGCGGCGATTGATAGCGTTTCTGTCCCACGGTTGGATTCTCTCTACTCCGTCGCGGACCAAATCGTTCGTCAGTCCGCGCCCGGCCGGCGAGTCGGCACTCGGCAGCACCGAGGCGCCGAATGCGGGTCTTCTCATCGTGAACGCCGACGATTGGGGCCGAAACCACGAGACGACTCAGCGGACTCTGGAGTGCTTCCTTTGTGGGACCATTTCCTCGGTGAGCGCCATGGTCTTTATGGAGGATTCCGAGCGGGCCGCAGCCCTGGCCCGAGAACGAGGGATCGACGCTGGCCTTCACCTTAACCTGACGACACCGTTCTCGGCGCCGAAGTGTCCCGCCCGGCTCATCGGCGCCATCCCTTTGCACAGGTAGTGTTTCATCCTGGGCTCGTCCGCTCTTTCGAGTACGTCGTGGCGGCCCAACGCGACGAGTTCCATCGTCTTTACGGCGTAGAGCCGGAGCGACTCGACGGCCATCATCACATGCACCTTTGCGCCAACGTGCTTCTTGGCGGACTTTTACCGCCCGGCACGCTCGTTCGTCGGAACTTCTCCTTCCAGCCGGGAGAGAAGAGCTTGTGCAATCGTCTGTATCGCCGGGCCATTGACCGCATCCTGGCGCGGCGTCATCGCCTCGTGGATTTCTTCTTCTCCCTCCAACCCCTTGATCTACCTGGTCGGGTGCGAACGATATTTTCACTGGCCCGCGAGTTTACGGTCGAAGTGGAGACGCACCCGATCGATCCGCAGGAATATCGCTTCCTAGCAGGCGGCGAGATCTTCCGGTGGGCCGCGGGTCTCCGCGTCGCGCCCCGATTTGGCGTGCTCCAGCAGGGCACGGCTGTCACAGGGTCGCGCCTCGGTCACGTTCATTCGTCGGGCAAATAGACTGCCCTATTGCGCCTATGGATACGAACGCGGTAATCGCACGATGCTTCGCTGACGAGCGACGCGCCATAGACGAGTCTGACCGCGACACCTTTCTCATCGGGCCCGACGATCTCATCCTGATAACCGGAGCCACCGGCTTCATTGGGTCGAGAGTCGTCAAGAATCTCCTTGATCATGGCTTCCGAAACTTGCGCTGTTTCGCCAGGCCCTCCAGCGACGTTGCTAAGATCGACGCCCTAACAGGTGGCGCTTGTGGCGGAATGCGAGTCGAACTCGTCAAGGGCAATCTGTTGTCGCGCGACGATTGCAGCGTTGCCACCAAGGATGCCGCCGTCGTTCTCCATCTGGCCGCGGCCAGAGGCGAGAAGTCTTTTCCCGACGCGTTCATGAATTCGGTCGTTACGACGCGGAACCTTCTCGAAGCATGCCTCGAACACCAGTGTCTACGCCGATTCGTCACCGTCAGCTCATTTACAGTGTACAGCAACAGACAGAAACCCCGTGGGAGGCTGTTGGATGAGTCCTGCCCGGTGGAAGCTCATCCCGAGCTTCGGGGCGACCCCTATTGCTTCGCAAAAACCAGACAGGATGAACTTGTCGCCGAGTATGGTAAAAAGTTCGGAATCCCATACGTTATCGTTAGGCCCGCGTACGTGTATGGCCCCGGCAATGAGGCCCTCCCGGGCCGGGTGGGCATTCGCACATTCGGTATCTTCCTCCATCTCGGCGGCTCCAACACCATCCCGCTCACCTACGTCGATAACTGTGCGGAAGCGATCGCGCTCGCCGGCCTGAAGAAGGGTGTCGACGGCGAAGTCTTCAACGTCGTCGACGACGACCTGCCCTCGAGCCGACGCTTTCTGCGTCTATACAAACAAAATGTGAGGCGGTTCGCGTCGCTCTATGTCCCCCGCTTTGTCAGCTACGCGCTTTGCTACTTGTGGGAGCGTTACTCGGCCTGGTCCGAGGGTCAGTTACCGCCCGTCTTCAGCCGCAGGCAATGGCATGCCTACTGGAAGAAAACGCATTATAGCAACGCAAAGTTGAAGACGCGGCTGGGGTGGGCGCCAAACGTTCCAAGGGCCCAGGCATTCAGGCGCTATTTCGAAGCCTGCCGGGAACGGCGCCATGCTTAAGGTCGCCATTGTGGGGTGCGGAAAGATCGCGGATGCGCACCTGTCGCAGCTCCAGAGGGTCAAGGGGTGCCAGGTCGTTGGCGTTTGTGACCTGGAGCCCCTGATGGCGCGACAGCTGTATGAGAGGTTTCACGTCAGCCAGTATTTCGGCGACTTGACGGAACTTCTCACTGTCGCCAAGCCAGATGTCGTTCACATCACGACGCCTCCAGACAGCCATTTCGATATTGCGACGCTCTGCCTGGAATCTGGATGTCACGTCTATGTCGAGAAGCCATTCACGCTTTACGAGGAAGAGGCCCGCAGACTGATTGCTCTCGCGAACGACAGAGGGCTCAAGCTAACCGTCGGGCATGATGATCAATTCAGACACGCGGCGCGACGCATGCGGACGCTCGTCCAGACGGGTTACCTGGGCGGCAGGCCGGCGCATATGGAGAGCTATTACTGCTATGAGCTTGACCGATCCTCCTACGCGGGAGCGCTTCTGGGCGACAAGGGACACTGGGTTCGCAGGCTGCCGGGGAAACTGTTGCAGAATATCATCAGTCACGGAATTGCCAGAATCGCGGAGTTCCTGACTAGCGAGTCGCCCCATGTCATGGCGTACGGGTTCACAAGTCCTTTTCTGCGGAGCACGGGCGAGCGCAAAATCGCCGATGAACTGCGGGTTCTCATTTGCGAGGAGGAACGCACGACGGCCTATTTCACTTTCTCGACACAAATGCGTCCTTCGCTCCATCAGTTTCGCATCTATGGTCCGGAAAACGGCCTCATCCTTGATCAGGACCATGAGACGCTCATCAAGCTTCGTGGCGCCCGCTTCAAAAGCTATCTTGAACACTTTATTCCCCCTCTGAGCATGGCGCAACAGCACCTCGGCAACCTGATCACGAACCTGGGGATCTTTCTGGCCAGCGACTTCCACATGAAGTCCGGTCTGAAGTATCTCATCGAATCATTTTATCGGTCCATCGTCGAGGGAACGTCGGTCCCCATCCCGTATCGCGAAATCCTTCTCACGGCTAGGATCATGGACACGATCTTTGCTCAACTCGATGCGCAGCAGCGTGAAGTCGTCCCCGGTCACCTCGCGCTGCAGACCGCTGACGAGAACGGCAGGCCGTCTTCACTTCACTCGACTCCTTAGTCGAATTGGACGCGGTATCCTCCGGCAATGCGCGTCTTTAAAAGAATCCAACGGGCTGTTAACGCAAGGATCCTCAAGAGATGGGGCCACTCGTCTATCAAGAAGGCCATCTGGAACGAGGAATTTTCCAGTGGCCAGTGGGACTACCTGGAACACACCAGCAATGATCCGATCTATGATTATTTGGCACGATACTCTCACCATGGGAACGTCCTGGACCTCGGCTGCGGCTCCAGCAATACGGGAAACGAAATGGATGCTTCCACGTATCGCAGCTACACCGGTGTGGACATCTCCGACAGTGCGATCCGCAAGGCCCTGACGAGGGCGATCAACAATAACAGACAGCTCAAGAATGAGTATGTGTGTGATGACATTTCCTCGTATGTTCCAAGAACACGCTACGACGTTATACTCTTCCGAGAATCAATCTTTTATCTTCCGAACTATCAGATCAAGAAGATCCTCAATAGGTACTCAAGTTATCTGAGCCACGGCGGTGTCTTTATCGTCAGAATGTGCGATCGCCGTCGGCATGGCTCAATCGTACGTCTCATCGAGACACACCATCGCGTCCTGGAGAAATCGTCATTGGCGGAGGCCGATATCATCCTTGTCTTTAGGTGAATCAGCCTGATCGGACGTCAGGACGTAACGATGCTCACCCGGCGAGCCCCCATCACCAGCCACGAAGACCCCTACAGGGCGCAACCCCGCAGTCACATCTCAGTTTGCGTGTGTACCTACAAACGTCCGGCGATGCTCGCCACCTTGTTGCATGCTCTGCGGCTTCAGGACACCGGCGGCGCCTTCACCTACAGCGTGGTGGTGGTAGACAATGACCACACCGCGTCTGCGGAAGAGACCGTTCGGGAGCTCCTGCGGCACTCGTCACCTCCTATGAGCTATCACGTGGAGCCTGAGCAGAA
>VBOL01000343.1 GCA_005887945.1 Nitrospirota bacterium | reverse complement strand
GTGAACAATCATTATCAACCATGACGGGGACGCGGAAGCCCTTCGATCCCGAGTCGTGTTTTTATCTCTAACCGAGGAGGCTGCTATGGTATCTATTCCTACAGTCGTCGGTGTCATAACTTGTGGGTTCCTGCTGTGCCTTGGCCTGTCGAATACCGCGCAGGGAGATTATGCGGCTCCGGCTGCAGACGAAATGAAGGCTGGCCAATCTTCTGATAGAAGGAATGAGAAAGGTCAAAAAGAGATGAGCGATCAGCTAAAGGGTGGCCCCTCAGAAGGCAGCAAGACAGTGAAGGGCGAAGTGTTGGGCATCGAAGGCGATAACTTGTTCGTCAAGGGGCAGGACGGTAAAAAAGTGCGTTTGCATGTTGACGAAACCACCCAGAAGGCGAGAAACATCGAGCAGGGTGAGCGTATTGAGGCGCAGGTGAACGATCAGAATCACGCGCTGTGGATTCTCTCGGCCCAAGCGGCCCAGGATCGCCGAAATGACAAAGAGTAGGTGCAGTTCTGATTCTTGTGGTTCGCTGTCCAATAGCGGAGCCAGGACCATAGTAAGCACCAAGAATTGGCGGACACATTCATTGCGCTCAATGCAACACGATAAATGGTGGATGCGAACACCCATGCGCGCTTAAGGCCGTCCGGGCGGGGTAGAAGATGTGGTCAGATCGTGAGAACGAAGAATTGCCCTTTCATACCGACAAACCAAGAGTGAGAGCTATGACAGAAACAATTAATGCAAGGCCATTCGCCGTCGGCACCATGCCAGCGTTCCTCAAATGGTCGGCGGTGGCCCTTGAAGGCCTTATACTACTGCTGGCCCACCAATCCCTATGGGCGAGGCTTGCGTATCGAAGGGCGATAGCTCCCCGGTATGGGGTTGAGATCAGGAGGCGACCCATAACAGGCCTCACCAGCCTCGGGTGGCAAATCCACGACCACCTGAAGGCGTTTCGCCCGAAGATGTTTCAAGAACGGTGCTGGGGACGGCGCGGGCCGCATCGGTATCGAATTCCTCTCCTTGGTTCCTGAAGAATGGATTCGATTGCAACACACCGTGACGCAGTTGGAACTGCACCCCCCTACTAGAAGAAGCCGACTGACGAGACGTCCGGAATGGCGTAACAGCAATCGGCCAAGCGTCTTCAGTCGGCAGACCCTTCTTGCTGTGTGTTCCCTGTGCCGGATGGCACTTGTGTCTGCTCCCATCCCGCTCCTTGACCCAGATTCCCCTACATCGTGTACTTCAGAAGTTGGGCAGATCACTCCTCCTTCGATATGCGCATTTTCTTGCCTTCCGCTTAGTGCCTGATAGAGTGGCTTTGTCGAGAGAGCTGCGCCGGTAGGACTGAGGAGCATGCGCCCATGCGTAATCCCGGTCGTCTTGGAGCGTCACGCTCTCGACGCCATTCGGTCGCTCCAACGCAATGGCCGGCCGGATTTTCTCGCTCGATTAATTGATCAGTATGTCGCGTCGTCAACGGAGCATGCCGTGCCGATCCGACGTGCGATGGCATCCGAAGACGCCTCGGCGCTCTGGCAGGCGGCCCATGCATTGATATCGAGCAGCGGCATGATGGGCGCATCCATGTTCGCCGAGCTGTGTCATGAGCTTGAGGTGTTAGGGCGGGCTGCTACATTCGTTCGGGTCCCTGATGTGCTGAGTCAACTGGAAGCGTCCTATTCCGAGCGCGTGCGCGGCTCTCGAAGAAGAAGCGGGCAAAGGACATTGATATGGAACCTCAAAGAGAACGAGCGGCGCCGCTGGCTCTAGTCGTCGATGACGACAGGTTGATCAGGATGGTTGTGCGTGAGGCGCTCGAACAGTCTGGCCTCGAGGTCTGCGAGGCGGACAGCGGGGCACAGGCGTTGGAGCTGTTTGCGACCGCTCGTCCGGACATCGTGGTACTGGATGTCATAATGCCTGGTCTCGATGGGTTTGCCACCTGTGCGAAGTTGCGCGGGTCTGTCGGAGGCGGCCGCGTGCCCATTCTGATCATGACGGGGCTCGACGATGCGGAGTCAATCGCTCATGCCTACGAACAGGGCGCAACGGATTTCATCACGAAACCGCTCAATCCGATGATCTTGAGTTATCGTGTGCGGTATATGCTGCGCGGTAGCCACACCTTGGATGCCCTGATTAAAAGTGAAGCGCGGCTTGGATTAGCGCAGCGGATCGCCAAGATCGGCAACTGGGAATGGCGTCCGGACACGAATCAGTTTACCGCGTCAGCTGAGCTATGTCGTCTGATGGGCATTCGATCGCAGGACTTTGCTGGAACCTTCGACGCGTTTATCCAGCTCGTACATGCAGAAGACCGCGATCGTGTCAATGAGGCCCTGAAGCGCATCTTAAGCGAGCGAGTCCCGTGTGATATTGACCATCGTCTTGTCCTGCCGAACGGAGCGGATTTTACGGTCAATCTCCAGGCAGAGGCGGTATTCGACCACCAATTGAAGGCGTTGTCCGTGGTGGGAACCGCGCAAGACATCAGCGAAAGGAAACAGTCCGAGCAAGAGATTCATCGTCTCGCCTATTTACCGCACCACGTTGGCGACGCTCTTTCTGGACCTGGATCGCTTTAAGG
Organism: Nitrospirota bacterium; assembly: GCA_005887945.1. Taxonomy (GTDB): domain Bacteria; phylum Nitrospirota; class Nitrospiria; order Nitrospirales; family Nitrospiraceae; genus Palsa-1315. The sequence continues at coordinate 2,072 of VBOL01000343.1, read as the reverse complement.
TCATTAACGATACGTTAGGCCACAATGTCGGCGACTTGCTGTTGAAGAGCGTGGCCGATCGTCTCGCCGAATCTGTGCGGCACAGCGACTCCGTCAGCCGGTCTGTAGAGAAGGAGGAGAACTATTCGTTTGCGAGATTGGGCGGCGATGAGTTTACCGTCCTCCTCACAAATCTGCGCGAGGTGCACGACGCCGGGAAGGTCGCGCGCCGCATTGTAGAAGCGATGGCGAAGCCCTTCTCGATCGAAGGAAACGAAATCTTCGTCACCGTCAGTGTAGGGATCGCCATCTTTCCGGTTGATGGAGACTCGGTCGATGCCTTGCTGAAGAATGCGGACAGTGCGATGTATCACGCCAAGGAAGAAGGCCGGAATAACTTTCAGTTCTATTCCAATACCCTGAATGCCGCCGCGAATGAGCGGTTGATCTTGGAAGGAGAGCTCCGCCATGCCGTCGACCGGGAAGAGTTCGTGGTGTTTTACCAGCCGCAGATCGATCTGCGGACGGGCGGGATTATCGGTGCGGAAGCGCTGTTGCGGTGGCAGCATCCCCAGCGAGGGCTCTTGCATCCCGCGGACTTTCTGCTGGCTGCCATGGATACGGGTCTGATCAGAGCAATCGATGAGTGGGTGCTTCGAACGGCTTGTCGTCACAATCAGACATGGCAGCAGCGCGGCAAGATGCCGGTGTGCATTTCCGTCAATGTCTCCAACTCATTGTTCCACGGCAATACGTTACTGTCTGTCGTGGCAGAGGCCCTCAGTCAGACGGGGTTGACTCCGGCTTGCCTGGAGTTGGAACTGACAGAGTCGATCGCAATGCGCAATGTGGATGCGTCGATCGTGATGCTGACCACTTTGAAGGCGATGGGGGTGTTACTCTCTATCGACGATTTTGGGACCGGCTATTCGTCGCTCAGTTATCTGCAGCGTTTACCAATTAATATTGTGAAGATCGATCAATCGTTTATCCAGGATATCCTGACGCAGGCCCGTCCAGCTCCGATTGTGCGGGCGATCATCGCGATGGCCCACAGCCTCAATCTCTTGGTGCTCGCCGAAGGAGTCGAGCAGGAGGCCCAACGGACGCTGTTGCTCGAACAGGGGTGCGATCAGGCTCAAGGCTATCTCTTCGGTCGGCCGATGCCGGCGGATGCATTTGCCGCGTTGCTCCCGCTAGCCCATTTACACAAAGCCGGTTGATTCACACCCTGTCCACCACTGATAGAGAGGGATGTTCGGTATCTATGCCCGAACGCAGTGCGCATACTCCCCACGAAGGTGTGTACTGCCCCACTTAATTTCCGGACAGCGTATTGAACGCTGCGCTGCACCAGAACACGCTAGGAGGATACATCAAAGAGGTGTGCGAGGAGCATGTTCAGGAACTAGAGCGGAAGGGGCTGCTGCCGAAGGGGAAGTAATCTCCATGCTCTTCAAATTCTCTCTTCTCGTCCTGCTGATCGGTACACTGTCAGGCTGCATGGCTCCGCGTCTGCAGTCATTCAATCCAGCGGACTACCGCTCCAGCCTGGAAGACGGCACAGCTACCATCACAGGAGAGGCCTTTCTTACTACCCGCGGTGGAGGGATTCGCCCAGGAGCCGGACGCTTGGTGCAACTCCTTCCGGTGACGCCATATACCACTGAGGTTTTCGAGCGGGAATTCCTCAATCACGAACGACTGACTCCGCCAATTGACAAGCGTCTTGACCGCTATGCCCGCTTCATCACCGCCGATAGCCGAGGGGAATTCATATTCGAACATGTCCCGGCTGGTTCGTATTACCTCGTTTGCTCGATCTACTGGGACGTGTCACGCGTGGATCAATTCAACCAAGATGATGAGTACGATGAAGAAACCGGTGCTGCGGCGTTGGGGCACGTGACTGTAAGTGATGGAGAAACCAAGCGAATAGTGGTGACACGATGAGCACGATGTTGTTCAGATTCCGTCATTCACGAACTCCTGCGATCCTTTCATAAGGGTGAGGCGTTGTAATACATGGTCACCATGTTAATCAATCGCAGACCCACATCGGCTAGCGGACGGTTTGCGTGGTTTCTAACGAA
>VBOL01000081.1 GCA_005887945.1 Nitrospirota bacterium | reverse complement strand
GCACCATGCTCGCAGCCTTGAGCTGCCTCGTGAAGTGGTCCGAGAAATAGGAGCCGACCGCTCCGTCGATCATGTCTTTGGAGAAACGCGGCATATCTCGCAGGGCATAGTCGTAGGCCTCTTTCACCATGAGACGAAAGTCCTTGTCTTGATGCGCCTTGGCGAATTTCGTGATTCCGCCGCTGATCATATAGACCGGTCTCATGATCGGAGCCCTTTTACAAAGTCCACAATCTCGTTCATGGGAGCCCCTGGCCCAAACAAGGCTTTCACGCCGGCCGTTTTGAGCGCGAGAAGATCTTCGTCGGGAATGATCCCTCCGCCGAACAGGACGATGTCCCCAGCCCCTTGTTCTTTCAGCAGCTCCAGCACGCGCCGGAAGAGCGTATTGTGCGCGCCGGAGAGGATGCTCAAGCCGATCGCATCCACATCCTCTTGAATCGCCGTGCTGACCACCTGCTCCGGCGTCTGGTGGAGACCAGTGTAAATCACTTCTGTGCCGGCGTCACGCAACGCGCGCGCAATCAATTTCACCCCGCGGTCATGGCCGTCGAGCCCAACTTTGCCGATCAAGATCCGGATCGGAGGTGCCGCTACTGCCATGTTTTCACCTCACGGAGAAAATATTTACCTTCCTGATCCTTGTGGACATACCCGGCCTGGACCACCGGATCATGCTCAAAGTACAACAGCCATTGCTGCTCGAAGGCTCGATCCAAGATCCATCGTTTTGTCTCGAGCGTCTGAATGGGGAACAGGTCGTAGCCCATGATGTAGGGGAGAGGCAGATGGAACACGGTTGGGATCAGATCGCCGAGGAAGAAGGCCACCTTTCCTTCCGATTCGATCTTCACACCCTGATGACAACGCGTGTGGCCGGCGGTGACGATGGCAGTAATGCCAGGGAGTACTTCCGAATCGCCGTGCAAGAAGTCCCACTGATTCACGTGAGCGATCGGCGTGAAGTTGTTCCGCCTGTAGCTGGCTTTGGTCCGTTCATTGGCACGGGCTGCATCTTCAAACTCACCGTGTTGAATGAAATATTGGGCGTTGGGAAAGGTGGGCACGATGGTCCCGTTCTCTTCTTTCATCGTGTTCCCGCCCGCATGGTCAAAATGCAGATGGGTATTGATGACCATGTGGATGTCTTCTCGGCCGACACCCAGACGCTTCAAGGAGTCCAATAATGTCGGGGTTCGGTCGACGGCAAACATGTGCTGAAACCTGTCGTCCTCCTTGGAGCCCAACCCTGTGTCTACCAGAATGTTCTTCCCATTCGCCCGGATCAACAGACAGGTGAGACTCAGCGGGATGCGATTCAGCTCATCGGCTTCGCAGCACTTCTGCCAGAGGACTCTCGGGACGACCCCGAACATGGCCCCGCCATCCAGCCGAAAGCGGCCATCAGTTACCGGATAAATCTCAAACGCTCCGAGTTTCATGAGCCCACCATGCATTCAGCCTACAGCTGTCAGCGTTCAGCTAAGAACGAGTCGCCTAAATTGTCCAAGACGACGAATTCAAGCTGATCGTTAATCGCGTTATAGCACCACTGGCTCCCGATACGTCCCAAACACTTCCGTGAATGCCGCACAAATTTCTCCCAACGTCGCTTTGGCTTTCACCGCCTCGATCAGATACGGCATCACGTTCTCGCTGCAGGAGGCCGCTTCTTGCAATTCCTCCAATACACCGGCCATCTTGAACGGATCGCGTGACTTGCGTAGATCGGACAGGCGCGCGATCTGTTCTTGCTCCACCTCCGGCCCGATCTTCAACGTGGGAATATGTCGCTCCTCCGGCTCCACATAGTCACTGACACCGACAACAATCCGCTCCTTACGCTCTATTTCACGCTGATATCGTTGCGAGGCGTCGAGGAGTTCCCTTTGTGGAAAGCCGCGCTGGATCGCGTTCACCATCCCGCCCATCTCATCCAGCCTACGGAAGTAGTCCCGCGCTCCCTCTTCAAGCCGGTTCGTGAGAGACTCGACATGATAAGACCCTCCAAGCGGATCGATGGAGTTCGTGATTTCGGTCTCGTGAGCGATAATTTGCTGAGTGCGGAGCGCGAGCTTGACCGCCTCTTCTGTGGGAAGGGCGAGCGTTTCGTCCATCGAGTTGGTATGGAGCGACTGCGTGCCTCCCAACACCGCCGCCAGAGCCTGCAACGTGGTGCGCACCACGTTGTTCATGGGCTGCTGCGCGGTCAGTGAACAACCCGCCGTCTGCGCATGACAGCGGAGCTGCAACGATCGGGGATCTTTGGGGTGATGGCGGTGTTCCATCTCGCGTGCCCACAGCCTGCGGGCGGCCCGGAACTTGGCGATTTCCTCAAACAAGTCGTTGTGGACGTTGAAAAAGAACGAGAGCTGCGGGGCGAAGCTGTCCACGGCAAGTCCGGCTTTTACGGCCGCCTCGACGTAGGTCAGCCCGTCATAGAGGGTAAAGGCCAGTTCCTGCACCGCGGTCGATCCGGCCTCGCGAATGTGATAGCCGCTGATGCTGACCGGATGCCATTTGGGAACCTGTTTCGCACAGTATGCGATGGTGTCGGTGATGAGACGCAGCGAGGGTTCGGGTGGGAAGAGCCATTCTTTCTGGGCGATGTATTCCTTCAGGATGTCGTTCTGTAACGTGCCGCCCACACGTTCAACGGAAATGCCGCGTTTTTCCGCGACAGCCAGATACATGGCGAAAATGACGGCGGCTGGGCCGTTGATCGTCATCGACGTGGTGACCTGGTCGAGGGGAATGTCCTCAAAGAGCCGGTCCATATCCGCGAGCGATGAGATGGCGACTCCACAGCGACCGACCTCGCCATGAGCGCGAACGTCGTCCGCGTCGATCCCCATTAAGGTCGGCATGTCGAAGGCGACGCTGAGTCCGATTTGCCCATGCTGGAGGAGGTATTTGAAGCGGCGATTGGTATCGTCGGCGGACCCGAATCCGGCAAACTGCCTCATCGTCCAGAGGCGGCTCCGGTACATGGTGGGGTAGACGCCGCGCGTATAGGGAAATTCCCCCGGTGCGCCGAGATCGTTCTCAGGCGACCAACCGTTCAGATCATCGCGCGAGTAGACGCGATTGATTTCCAGCCCTGAGAGGGAGGTGAAGCGGGGTTTGCGTTCTTGCATCGATCCGTTCCTCCGGCTAGGGGCTAGAGTCAGATCTTATTGCTCGTTGCCGCGTGTCTCTCGCCGCTTGCCTCATACACATAGAACCCATGACCGGTCTTGCGCCCCAGCCATCCGGCCCCGACATAACGCCGAAGTAAGGGGCAGGGGTGAAACTTGGGATCGCCCAAGTCCTGGTAGAGGACCTCGCAGATGGCGAGCACGGTGTCCAACCCGATACGGTCGGCGAGCGCCAGTGGCCCTACCGGATGATTCGCCCCCGTCGTGATCGCCAGATCGATGTCTTCGGCTGAGGCGACCCCCTCTTCCAACGTGAAGATCGCTTCATTGATCAACGGAATCAAGATACGGTTCACGATGAATCCCGGTACGTCCTTGGCCACCACGGGAGTTTTCCCCAGCCGCTTTGCCAGTTCCATTGCCAGACTCAATGTTCGCTCGGATGTTTCGAGACCCCGCACGACTTCCACGAGACGCATCACGGGGGCCGGATTCATGAAGTGCAGGCCGACCACTCGGTCGGGACGACCGGAGGCGGCTCCCAGCTTCGTGATTGAAATCGAGGAGGTATTGCTTGCGAGGACCGTCAGCGGCCGGCAGACCCGATTCAGTTCGCTGAAGAGTTCCTGCTTGAGGGCGAGATCTTCAGGGATCGCTTCGATGACGAGTTGCACATCGTGCAGCCGGTCGAGCTGAACCATCGGATGGATGAGCGCCAAGACGGCCCCGGCTTGATGGTCGGTGAGACTTCCCCGTTCCACGGCCCGTCCCAGACCGCCGCGAATCTTGCTGATCGCCTCCGTTAATGCCGGATCCGCAACATCAACCAGCAGAACGTGATAGCCTGCCGTAGCGCAGACCTGGCTGATGCCGCGGCCCATCTGGCCCGCACCGACCACACCGATGGTTGTGATGTCATCGAGTTTCATAACCACCTCGGATTGTCTTACCTAACGACTCTTGCCTCTTGCCTGACTCACGGTCGTTCCACAATCATCGCCAACGCTTCTCCTCCCCCAATGCAGAGGCTGGCGAGACCTCGACGGGCATCACGGGCCTCCATCGCATGGACCAGGGTCGTGAGAATCCGCGCACCGGTGGCACCGATCGGATGGCCCAGCGCAACTGCTCCACCGTTGACGTTGACTCTCTTTGGGTCGAGTCCTAACTCGCGGTTGATCGCAAGAGATACGGCCGAAAACGCCTCATTAATTTCAAAGAGGTCGATATCCCCCAGCGAGAGACCGGTCTGCTTGAGCGCTAGCTGGATTGCATCGACCGGGGCAATCGTAAACCACTCTGGGGCAAGCGCCGCCCCTGCGTAGCCGACGATGCGCGCCATCGGTGTGAGTCCCCGACGTGTCGCCTCCTCTTCCGCCATGACCACCAACGCCGCCGCTCCGTCGTTACAGGAAGGCGAATTGCCCACGGTCAGGACTCCCTCCTCCTGGAACACGGGTTTCAGTTCGCGCAAGCGCTTCAGATCGACCCGGTTCGGCTCCTCATCATCCGCCACAGCGAGGAGTGGCCCCTTCCTCTGCGGCACTTCAACCGGCACAATCTCCTGTTTGAATGTCCCCATGGCGATGGCTTCTCTGGCGCGCCGATAACTTTCCAGCGCAAAGTCGTCGAGTTCGTTTCTGGTCAACCTGTACTTTGCGGCACAGAGTTCGCCACCCTTGCCCATATGAAAATTGTTATAGACGTCCCACAAACCGTCTTTGACCAAGCTGTCCACCAACTCCGCATGTCCGAGCCGATACCCCTGTCGGGCCTTCTCCAGAAGGTACGGCGCACGGGTCATGTTCTCCATGCCACCTGCGACAATAATCCTCGCTTCACTCAGCGCAATGGCCTGGGAAGCCATGATCACGGCCTTGAGGCTGGACCCACAGACCTTGTTGATCGTGGTTGCGCCGACTGAGTTCGGAATTCCGGCGCCGATCGACGCTTGCCTGGCCGGCGCTTGGCCGAGCCCGGCGCTGAGGACACAGCCCATGTAGACTTCATCGACGCGATCTGGCCTCAGATTGATTCGCTTCATGGCCTCGGCAATAGCCTGGCTGCCTAGTGTCGTTGCCGGGATTGAGCTGAACACCCCCTGAAAACTCCCCATCGGCGTTCGCACTGCACTCGCGATGACCGCCTGTTTTTTCTCACTCACGACAGGACCTCCTTTGCACAACTCTCGCCTGACGCCTCACGTCTTCCCGGTCACAGGATTTGTTCCCAGTGACTCTCTTCGAGAAAGCCTTTGATCTTGGCCATGAATTGATCCGCCGTCGCCCCGTCGATGACCCGGTGGTCAAACGACAGGCTGAGATAGCCCATCGGATGGATCATAATAACATCGTTGATAACCACCGCGCGTTTCTGGATCGCGCCGATGCCAAGGATGGCAATCTGCGGTTGATGAATGATCGGGGTGCTGAGCAAGCTGCCGAATCCGCCGTGGTTCGTGATCGTGAACGTCCCTCCTTGGACCTCCTCGGGATTCAGTTTCTTGGACCTGGCCCGCTCAGCCAGGTCCGCCACTTCTTTGGCGAGCTGCAGGAGTCCCTTTCGATCCGCGTATCGCACCACCGGCACCAGGAGCCCATCGTCCAACGCTGTGGCGATACCAACATGAATGTCTTTCTTGACGATGATGCCTTGATCGCCCCACGACGAGTTCACGACCGGCACCTCTCGAATAGCAAAGGTCACAGCACGGATCACGAAGGGCAGATAGGTCAGGCTTCGGCCTTCTCGGAATTTGGCGATGCCCGAGAAGTCCGCTTCAAAGAAGGTCGTGACATGGGCTGAAGTCTGGCTGCTCTTGACCATCCGGTCGGCAATCGTTCTGCGCATCGATGTGAAGGGCAGAATTTCTTCACCCATTGACTGCTCACCGCCAGGTGGGGTTGTCTTGGCGGCAGTGCCACTCCGAGCGACGAAATCCTGCACATCTTTCTTGGTCACCCGTCCGCCAGCCCCGGTCCCCGTCACCTGCGACAGATCGACTCCCTGTTCCTTGGCCAGTTGTCGGACGGCAGGAGAATGACGGTCTTCGTCTTCGGGAGCCAGTTCCATAGGACGGACGACCACCCCGCCGACACGGTTGATCACTTCGGAGGGAGGAGTACGCTCGATACGTGCCAGCAGGGTTCCCACAGGAACCGTTTCGCCTTCCTGGACGACGATCTCGCTCAACACACCAGTTGCCGGCGAGGGAATTTCCAACGCCACCTTTTCAGTTTCCACTTCCAAGAGGGATTGGTCCTTTTCGATCAGTCCACCGACAGGGGCAAGCCATTTCACGACTGTTCCTTCAGCGATGCTTTCTCCGAGCTGGGGCATGAAGATGTCGGTGGCCATGCTGCCTCGTCAGACGTGAAGCGTGAAGCGTGAAGCGTCAAGACAGGAAAATCTTGCGAATAGGAATAGGCCTCCATCGTCTAACGTTTTACGTCTCACGCGTAACGCCCTTTAGTACGCGGCCAACTTCCGCGCCGCCGAGACGATATCGCTCGTCTTCGGATGAAAATACTCTTCCAACGGCGTGCTGAACGGCACCGGCGTGTCCGGCGGGGCGATGCGAAGAATCGGCCCGTCCAAATAGTCGAAACATTCCTCCGCCAACAGTGCGGCGATCTCGGCGCCGATCCCGCCGGTCTTGTTATCCTCGTGCAGCAGGATCGCCTTGCTGGTCTTGCGCACCGATCCATAAATCGTCTCTTTGTCGAGCGGAATCAACGTGCGCAGATCGACCACTTCCATATCGATGTCTTCTTTCGCCAGCACCTGAGCCGCCTCCAGCGCTAGATGGACCATCGCGCTGTAGGTGATGACCGAGATGTCATTGCCGGCGCGTTTGACGTCAGCCTTGCCGATCGGCACGATGTAGTCCTCGCTCGGCAACACCGCTTTGATCCGTCGATAGAGAAACTTGTGCTCGAAGTAGAGGACGGGGTTCGGGTCACGAATCGCCGCTTTCAAGAGCCCCTTCGCGTCATAGGGTGTGGACGGGGCTACGATCTTAAGGCCGGGCGAGTGGAAAAACCACCCTTCTGGACATTCTGAGTGAAAGGGGCCGCCATGCACACCGCCGCCAAAGGGAGCACGGATGACCATCGGCACCGCGGCTCCCCAGCGATAATGGTTCTTGGCCGCGACCTCGGTGATCTGGTCGAAGGCGCAGGAGATGAAGTCGGCGAACTGCATTTCCACGACCGGGCGCAGGCCCATCAGCGCGGCTCCGATGGCGGCTCCCACAAAGCCGGACTCGGCCAACGGCGTGTCCAAGACTCGCCACTCGCCGTATTTCTGAAGGAAGCCCTCGGTGATCTTGAAGGCCCCGCCATAGGCGCCGATGTCTTCGCCCATCAGAAAGACCCGTTCGTCGCGAGTCATCTCCTCGTCCAGGGCCTGCGAGATCGCCTCAAGATAGGTCACTTCCTGCTGTCGCTGCACGGTTTCAGTCGTCATGGAAGCGCTCCTTCTTACGCTGTTGCTGTCAGCTAATAGCTGCCAGCTTCCTCCGCGAAGACCCCCTCCAATACTTCTGGTCCTTCCGGCAGCGGACTCTGCTCCGCAAACTCCAGGCCGGCTTCGACTTCTTTCTTCACCCGCTCTCCAATCTCATGGAAATACGCATCAGCCCCGTAGCCGAGCTGGTTGAGCAACTGCTCGGCTTTCAGGATCGGATCTTTTTTCTTCCATTCCTCCAGCAATTCACGAGGAACATACTTGGCTGGGTCATGCTCGGAATGGCCGTGCATCCGCATCGTTTTGAATTCGAGGAAGGTGGGCCCTTCGCCGGCACGGGCTCTCGCGATGGCACGCGTGGAGGCCAAGTACACGGCTGCGACGTCATTTCCATCCACGATCTCGCCAGGCATCCCATAAGCTTTCGCCCGGTCGGCCACGTCGTGGATCGCCATTTGCAAACGTTGCGGCGTCGAATAGGCGTATTGATTGTTGTTGCAGAAGAACACGACGGGGAGTTTGCGCACCGCGGCAAAGTTCATCGCTTCGTGGAAGTCGCCGCGGCTGGTCCCGCCGTCACCGGTGCCGGTGAAGGTCACGCGGCGCTCCCCTCTAATCTTAAACGCCAGGGCGATGCCGGTCGCGACGGGCAGATTGTCGGCCAGGTGGCTGACAAAGCTTATCACGCCGCGATTGAGATCGCCCATGTGCACGTTGCCGTCCTTGCCTTTGCTGGGGCCAGTGCGCTTGCCGAGGTACTGGGCGAGGATTTCGCCGGGCGTGAAGCCGCGGATGAGGAAGGCTCCCATGTCCCGGTGAAAGGGGGCGATGACGTCATCACGTTCAAGCGCCGAGGCATAGCCGATCGCAATGGCCTCCATCCCGTAGCTGGTGTACACGCCGCCGACGATCCGACCTTGACGATAGAGGGCAGTGATGCGGTCCTCCAGGGCTCTGGTGAGCCGAAGGTAGTAGTACATCTGCAGTAGGTCGGCTCGCTTGATGTCTCGTGTCATGTAGAGGGCACTGCGCCGGTTCCCACTGCGGCATATCGAGATCCGTCGTGTAGTAGAAGGGATGTCGTGCGATCAGGTCTCCCATCAGAGGAAACTGGCCACTATCGCGACGAGCGAAGACCATCATCCCGGCCAGCAGGCCCCCGTTGTCGGTGATAACTTTCCCGAGCTTGCTCACACAGTTCCCGCGTGTGGTGACATCGTTGAGCGCCACAAAGTGTTCGCCGGGTTTGATCGCCCCAACCTTGATGTCCGTCCCAATCCGTCCGGTCTCGCAACTATAGGGCGTCAACGTCACGCGCAATCGCGTTGTGTCGTGGAGTACGTCCGCAATCCCTTCGGCGAGCACCTCCGCGGCTGATGTAGTCGCGACGATGCCTGTTATCGGATCGTGGTGAAACGTCCGTCTGATCCACTCGGCCATATCCCGGGCCAATAGCCTGCTCAGCTCTGGGAAACGGGCGACGGACTCGAATCGCAGATATGTCGCCGTGTGGTGGCCTGACACCACTTCCACATGGGTATCGAAGAAGACCGACCGAGAGGACCGCAGGACCCGCAGGATATCCCAACCGGTGAGCTCGGTGTGCGAGCCGTCGCGAATGATCGCTTCCAGCTTGCCATCGATCGCCGGTCCGTTGTAGATCTCGCGGTGCCGTTGCACCAACTCGGCGAGAGCCTGCTCATCTGTCAGGACACTCATATTCTCTTCCTCTCATTATGTTGCACCAGCCACGCGTGTTCTCAGGACCCCGATAGGCTGAATTTCCAGTTCCACCATATCGCCCGGCTTCAAGTAGCGATCCATTTCAAGTCCGCATCCCCCTCCGACCGTTCCTGAGCCGAACACGTCGCCCGGGTATATCATTTCGCCGCGAGAAACATGCGCGATCATATGCGGGAACGACCAGTGGATCGTCCCGAACCGCCCCCTCGACCATTCTTCTCCGTTCACCCTCGCGACCATCGTCAGGGCGCCAAGATCCGTGATCTCATCGGGAGTCACGAGGCAAGGGCCTAGGGCCGTCGCAAAATCTTTGCCTTTCGCAGGGCCCAATCGGCAAGCCATCTCTTGAAACTGGATATCACGTGCGCTGAAGTCGTTCATGATCGTATAGCCGGCGATGTAGTCCTGCGCCTCCCGTTCGGCAATGTCTTTGCCCTTACATCCAATGACACAGGCCAGTTCTAACTCATAGTCCAACTTCGTAGTTTCCAATGGCCAAGGCAGGTCTTCGTCCGGCCCAATAATGGTCCGGTGATTCCCCTTGTAGTAGACCGGGGCTTTGTACCATTCCGGCGGAATCGGTTGACCCCGCTTTTTCGACGTGGCGGCAATGTGATCTTCAAAGGCGATGAAGTCGCGCAGCGAAGGGGGATTGGGCAGCGGCGCGGCTATCGGAACATCGGCTCCATGATAAAAAATGGTCTCCCCTGCAGGGCCTTTGTCCGAAGGACCGAGCGTGAGGGCGTAGTCGATAGCCCGCCGCGCGGCTGCCATTGTCGACGGACCTCCTTCGAGAAACTCCAGCATGGTCACGGGGACCTGAGCATTGGCCATGCGGTAGGGTTGCGCTTCACGCTGGTCAGCCAACCACCGAGCATAGGCCATGTTCACGTCCACATAGCTCTGACCGTGAATCGCACCTACTCTCGTGAAGGTGCCAATAGGAGTTGCAACACGGAACGTGACAAGTTTCAACGGCGACTCCAACTCAGGGCGTAGTCTTTGATCTCCACCGCTTCCATCTCCGACTTCACCGTGAAGGGTGTTTTGGACTCGATCATCACCGCCACTTCACTCGTGTGTGTTTTCCCCTTGCTGGCTTGCACCGCTTGCGGCTGCGGTCCATGGTGGATACCCTGTGGGTGCAGCGTCAGCATCCCGGGCTGAATCCCCGTGCGGCTGAAGAAGTCTCCTTCATGATAGAAGAGCACTTCATCGTAATCCGTATTTCGGTGGTAGAAGGGAACGTGCAACGCCTCAGGGTCGGTTTCCAATGGCCTCGGCGCAAAGGTGGAAATAAGGCACCCGCCGGCCTGAAACGTCCCATGGACACTCGGCGGTAAATGGTAGCGGGGACTCGTGACCGGCCGGAAATCACGCACGTTCAGCTTGGCCACCCACAGATCTCCTTTCCACCCGACCACGTCCATTGGATAGAAGGGGTAGACCACCCGCGTCGAGTCCCCTTGTCGTTTGATGTGGACCTCCCACTCTTGGCACTTTGCCTCTGCCGATTCCACTGCGCCAAGTTCAGGTGCAACCAGGACTCCCTTGTCGAACAGTGCATGCTGGCCGAGGGGGCCCCGATCCGGCACCGCGATCGCTTCCGGAGTTTCGATGAGAAGAAAGAGCGACGGGCCAGCATCGACGTGGGTTCGATACGTCGTTCCTTTGGGGATAACCACGTAATCACCTGGCTCGTAAGGCAGAGTTCCGTAGTCCGTTTCAAATCTCCCTGTGCCCTGATGCACGAAGTACGCTTCGTCTCCATCCGCATTCCGTACGAAGTGGACCATCGTCGCAGTGTGGATTGACAGGTAGAGACTCGCATCCTGGCTCTGCATCATGAGAATCGGTCGAGCAGCAATGGGTGGCGTCATCTTCATCGAAAGCTGGGCACAGGCAAAAGCTCGCGGCTTCAGCGGCCCCTCGATCTTCACCCAGCCAGTCGGGGGATGCGTTCGGTACAAATGTGAGACAGGCCCAGCAAACCCTTCTCGCCCATGCTCTTCCTCGCAGAGCCCTTCGGGAATCCCGACGTGGGCTTGATTGGGAACTTTGCCTTTCTTGTTGAGATACATGGCCGGTCTCCCGTAGAGCAAGACTCTCCTCATGACGCCTGCTTCAGCGGCTTTTTCTCCATGGGGATCGGAGATGAGTCGTAATCAATGATCGTCCGTTCGATACCAGAGGCCTGGTTGCGCTCGATGTCCTTGTACAACGATTCAACCGTACTTCTCACAAAAGTCTTCGCCTTTTCGTCCCCGTGCTGCCGTTGAGTCAATTCAATGAACATCCCACTCCCTGGGAAGAGCGAATAGGTGAAGCGTTGCTTGAGCGGTCCGAATCCGTCCCGTCCTTCTTTCACCGGTCCACTAAATTTCACGCCGTGCGCTTCCCACTCACGACACACCGCGTCAATGTCATCAACCTCTAAAGCGAAGTGCTGCACGCCCTGCCCGTACTTCTCGATGAATTCGCTGATCTGCGACTTCATGAGTTTGTCCCGGCCTTGCATGAGTGCAATCCTTGCATTGCCCCGCTGCACAACGACTGTGTCCATCGACGACTTGTCGCTGCCCACATCCCGAGCCGACCAGATCACCTCAAAACCGAGGATCTTGGTGAACAGAAATCCCGCCGCATCGAGGTTCTCCACGCAGAGCGTGATGTGATCAATCCCTGTCGTTTGATTCATGCTGACACCTCCTCTCTGCGGAACGGGATTCACCCGGCTGTTGCTCTACCCCGCACACATGCCGTGAACTTCTTGGCTAGAACAATATAACATAATAGTTATATTGAATGATAGTATAATCATATAATATCAATGTGAACTGGAAGTATTCATGCGCGCATTATTTTCGCAACATAGTCATAAATGATTGAGTTAATGCTATTATTATTGACGCGCGCGTAGTTGATAATATGATATAAAAAGCATATTATAACTGTGGTATGACAAGACACTGAAGGGCTCATCCGTCTAGCCTCCGGAGGTGCCCCATGACGTTCTACCTAGAGATGAAGAATTTCGTACTCGGACACGGAGCTATCAACAATTCATATCTTGATCGTTTCACAAGTGGGGACCTCACCGATGCGGACCTCAGGGAATTCGCGACCGAGTTCTATAACTTTGCCCGGTTCTTCCCCCAAATCCTGGTGTCTCAGCTCGTGAATACCGAGGACGAAAAAGTTGCCGATGAACTGACCAAGGTCCTGTACTCCGAGTTGGGCGACGGGCATACCCACCATCGCCACGAACTCCTCTATCGAGACTTCTTGCGATCCATCGGTATTGATGTGCACTGGGCAATGTCCCGCCCTATGCTCCCGTCGACCCGGGCCTATATCGAGGGGATGGAACAACTGTACAGCGACGGGAACCACGCCAAGGCTCTGGGCGCATCCTTTGGTCTTGAGAACATGGCGATCACGATGTGGGATCACCTGATCCCTGGGCTCATGTACCTGAAAACGGCTCGCTATCCTCACATGGACCTCACCTATTTCACCTTTCACCGGCAACTCGAATCCACCCATGAGGACGCGATGGAGCATGCAGTGGCCGCCGTGCAGAGTACGACGAACGCGGGCATGTCCGACCAGGAAAAGCATGACTTTCGGGACGGCGTGAACGCCGTCCTTGGTTATCTTGAGAGCTTTTGGATGGGATTGGAACGGAGAGGATCCCCTGACCGCGAACCTCACGAAATCCACCATCACGCGGCATGATGTCTTCCATAACCCATACGAGTTCCGGATATCTTTTAATAAGAGGAGCGGTGCATGTCGGACATTTCAACGTATCTTGAGGCCATTAAGGAACGCTTCGATCTCAGCAGCGATTACGCGCTGGCGAAGAAACTCGGGATCGCTCAACCGGAAGCCAACCTGATGCGACGCGGGCTCAAGATCCCGAAACCAGAGCTGTGCATCAAGATCGCCAAGCTCCTCGACAAGAATCCGGTGGAACTCCTGCTGATCGCGCAAAAAGATAAGGCTCCATCCTCAGCCAAAGAATACTGGACCCTGGCGCTGACTGCCGTCGATGTCATGCTGCATGTCCCAAAGAGCCCCAAGTACATTCCGCGCAAGGTCGAGGCGATCGGACGGGAGCTGCGCCAACTTGAGACGCAGACCTTGACGTATGGAGGGGCCGAGGCGAATGCCGAGGCGGTCCGGCTCGTTCAGACGGCTGAACATTCCATCGACTCGATTATGGAGCGTTGGAACATCTGGAAAAAAGGTGAGGCCTTGTATCCAAACTATCTCTTGGCCAATCAGGAAGCAGCCAAACGTGGAGTGATCGTCCGCCGTTTGTTGGTCCTGACTCGGGAACAACTGCTGCAGGAGTCGGTCGTGGCCGACGCCATTCAGGTCATGGACGACCAACATCGCGCGGGAATCAAGGTCTTCTATGCGTTTCGCGAGGAGCTTGAACGGTCGCCTACGTTTCAGCGCTTCGAAGATGACTACAAAGAACAAGGAGCCGCGCCGGACATGAATGCCGCCATGTTCGACGGCGAAATTCTCATCTTCTCCCAATCCTACGGCCAAGCCCAGCTCGGCGTGGTCGGTACGCCGACATCGATCACCATGATCATCCAATTGGAGATCACATGGAAGCCCGAGCTCATCCGCGATCTTGATCCGGCTCCCCTGTTCGACATGACCCGGTATGTCTTCGAATACGGAGGCCCGCTGGCCTTCAAGATGGAATTGGGTCGGTTCAAGAGGTCGGTCGCATGAAATTCCCTTCCGAGCCGTTCAAAATCAAAGTGGTGGAGCCGATCCGTCGCACCACGCACGAAGAGCGGGATCGCCTGCTGCGCGAGGCAGGCTACAACCTGTTTCATGTGCCGGCCCAGAGCGTCTATGTGGATCTGCTCACCGACAGCGGCACGTCAGCCATGAGCGATGACCAATGGGCGGGCCTGATGCTCGGGGACGAGTCCTATGCCGGCAGCAAGAACTATTACCACCTCGAAGAAACCGTCCGGTCCATCTTCGGCTACAAGCACGTGATTCCTACTCACCAAGGGCGCATGGCTGAAAATCTGCTCTTCTCCACCATCGTGAAGTCAGGCATGTGCATCCCGAACAATATTCATGTCGACACCACGCGCGCCAACGTCGAGCATCAAGGAGCCCAGGCTCTGGATGTGGTGATCAAAGAAGCCTATGACCCGCACTGCGAATTGCCGTTCAAGGGCAATATGGACTTGGTCCGGTTGGAGGAAGCGATCAATCGCGTCGGACGGAATCGCATTCCGCTGGTGATGTTGACAATCACCAACAACAGCGGCGGCGGGCAACCGGTGTCAATGGACAATATCCGGCAGACCCGGGCGCTGCTGAACCGCTACCGCATTCCCCTCTTCTTCGATGCCTGCCGCTTCGCGGAGAACTGCTTTTTCGTTAAGGAGCGCGAGTTGGGTTACGCGAGCAAGTCGATTCTCGACATCGCGCGGGAGCTGTTCAGTTACGGCGACGGTTGCATCATGTCGGCCAAAAAGGATGGCCTGGTGAACATCGGGGGATTTCTCAGCCTGAATAATGATCAGTGGGCGCAGGGCTTTCCAACCTATGGCGGATTGGCCGGCCGCGATCTGGAAGCGATGGCCAGAGGGCTTCACGAAGTGCTGGACGAAGACTATCTCAGCTTCCGGGTTGGGCAAGTCCGGTATCTGGGAGAGTTGCTGGATCAAGCAGGCGTGCCTATTCTCAAACCGATCGGAGGGCACGCCGTCTATCTCAACGCAAAAGAGTTTCTGCCTCACATTCAGCAGGCCCAATTTCCTGCCCAAGCGTTGGTGGCCGCCCTGTATCGGGAGTATGGTATCAGGGGGGTGGAAATCGGCACGGTAATGTTTGGAAAGTTAGATTCCGCGACCGGTCGAACGATCCATCCAGAGCTAGAGATGGTTCGGCTGGCCATCCCCCGCCGGGTCTATACGAATATGCAGATCACCTATGTCGCCGAATCGATCATCGAGCTGTACCGCTGGCGCGAGAGGATTCACGGTCTCGCATTGACCTATGAGGCCCCGGTCCTGCGCCACTTCACAGCCCGATTTAAGGAGCTAGAGGAGAAGCCCCTCGTACAGCAGGCGGCATCGTAAGGGAGAACCTGTGGCACACCTGTTCAAAGGCCTCGAACGAATCGAAGAGGCCCGAGAGCGGTTGACCGGACGTAGTTTCATGGCAGGTCTCTTCGTTGGGAGGCCTGACTTCTCACTGCTGCTCCCGCCGGAAGAATCACCGGAACAAAAAGCCGCCTGGGAAGAGTACCGCCCGAGGCTGGAGACCTTCCTGAAGACGCACGTCGATCCTGATGAAATCGAACGGACGGCGAAGATTCCCGATTCCGTGCTGAAAGGGCTGTTTGCACTCGGCGCGTTCGGCATGAAAATCCCCAAAGAGTATGGGGGCCTCGGATTCTCCTATACGAACTACGGGCACGCCCTCATGCTCATGGCAAGCTGGAGCAACATTCTCGCCCTGACTGTCGCCGTGCCGCAGTCCATCGGCATTGCCATGCCGTTGCTTCTCTTCGGCAGTGAAGAACAAAAACGCAAGTACTTGCCGATCGTCGCCCGCGAAGCCATCTCGGCTTTTGCACTCACTGAATCGCTCACTGGGTCGGATGCTGCCAATATCCAGACTGAGGCCGTGATGGATTCCAGCGGCACGGCGTTTGTCGTGAACGGCGAGAAGCTGTGGTGTACGAACGGCTCCATCGCCCGCTATATCACGTTGATCGCACGAGTGCCGTCGAAGCGGCAGCTACACGGCGGGCGAACCGTGTGGCTCCCGGTCCCAATGGGCATGGGCGCAGACGATCAGGTCCATACCGCCTTCATCCTTGATATGGAAACGCCTGGCGTGTGGGTCCGGCAGCGGTGTCAGTTCGAGGGGTGCCGTGGCATCGAGAACGCTTACATGACCTTCACCGATGTCCGGATCCCGGCAGCCAATGTCATCGGTGAGGTTGGTCGAGGTCTCAAGTATGCCCTGACCATCCTCAATGTGGGCCGGGCAATCAGTATCCCGGCCATTTGTCTGGGCATGGCCAAACAGGCGTGGCAGCCGACGCTCGATCATGCCAACACCCGACTGACGTTCCAGAAGCCCCTCAGCGAGCGACAAACGCAGCGCATGAGGTTGAGCCGCATGGCCGTGAATCTCTTCACGATGGAAGCACTTGCCTTCGCTGTGTGGCGAATGGCCGACCAACATAGCTATGACGTCCGGATCGAAGCGGCGATCGCCAAGATATTCTGCTCGGAACGCACGATCCAGTTCTTGAAAGATGCTCAGATCATTTTCGGAGGAATGGGGTACGAAACGGCGGATTCAAAACGGGTCCGCGGAGAACCTGCGTTCGGCATTGAGCAGTTGGTCCGTGACGCAGAGATGTATCGGATCGGTGAAGGAGCGACAGATGTTTTGCGGCCGTTCGTTGCGCGGGAGGGGCTGAGTCCGCATTTGGATCGCGCCCAGCGATATGTGAACGGAGGGGGGAATAGGGGTGAGAGGCTCGTCGAATTGCTCAAGCTCGTTCGAATTTACGTGCCTTGGTACATGAGCCTGTGGAGGCACAGAGCACTTCCTGACAGGACTGAATTCCACCATCAGAAAGTCGCTCATCTGCTCGGCTATGTGGAACATTCCAGCCGTCGTCTGTACTGCGCTATCTTCTGGGCGATGATCCGCCATGGTGAACAGCTCAGAGATGATCAGGGTCGGCAAACCCGAATTGAAACGATTGGGGAAGATCTCCTCACGATCGCGACAGCCACACTGGAGGCTTCTTCACTGGCACGTGTAAACACTGACGAAGAAGTCTGGGATCTGGTGGACCACTTTATCGCGGACGCTAAAGTGCGAATCGATCGCGCAATCAGGGAACTCCGAGGCCACAATGGGGACGACGCTTTCTCATGGGATCATCCCGCGTGGCCTTCGCGACTATCTCCCCGCTGGAGTTGGTGGCTATCGTCACCTCGCTGGATAGCATCTTCCTAATCGATCTCATTTCCGATCTCTAGCACAACCCGCCACAAAGGGGGCGCCGCATAGAGGATACAGAGGAGTCGTGAGCAGGCGCGTGATCGCATCAGTGGTTGCTGCGTGGCTATTCATTTCATTGACCACACGACGTCTACTCGCGAGGCTCACGGTGACGTCCTGAAACCTCAGGCCATGGGATAGGCGGCGTTCACGACATCATCCTTGAACCATGTGACTCAGTTGTCAGAGGTCGGTGTGTAGAATATGGAAACACGGCTCGAAGACGTGCAGGGATTCATGCGACCCGCCAGTCCGTCATTTCTCAAGTAACGGCACAATGCCTTCCTCTAACCAGGCATACTCGCCGCTCATGATTGCCTTCGACAGGTGGTAGACGATGGTGTCTTTCTTGTGTCGGCGGATTCTTTTCACCGAAGAAGAGGGAGGGTCCAGACGATCCGCCATCTCCTGACAGAAATAGGTGGCAAGTTCAAGGATGCCTGGCTTCGTTCGCATCTCTGATTGGGACGCATACCAGAGCGTCGCGGCCATAGGAAAGAGCCAGAGGCTATCATTCACCAAATTTTGCAACAGGAGTTGCTTATTGTGCAGGCCCTGCCTGTGGCGGACCGTCGCGACGAGGGTCGATCGTGTCAGGCTCCGAGAGGACGACTCGATGAAGCGAACCCACCGGGAGTAGTCCTTTCCGAACATCGCAGAAGCGCTCAGAGGCTTCGGAAAATGGAGACAAGAGCGAAGCGCTATGCGCGCGTAGTACAACGGCGCCGCGATCCTGTCTGACGGTGATCCTTGGAGAAAGGCGATGCCCTGTTCGATATAGGGTGAGAGAGCCTCGCGCGCCATCCAGATACGCAGAATCTCACTCGTCCCTTCCCATACCAGATTAATGCGGGCATCGCGAAGCATGCGCATGACCGGAATGCCGAGTTCGCCGCTCTTACGCTGGGACTCAACGGTCATGAATCCCCGTCCCCCGCGCACTTGGAACAGGTCGTTGACCACTTCCCAGTACCATTCGCTGCCGATGATTTTGGCTGCGGCCGACTCCAGCCGGAGGTCGCCCTTCTTGTTGGCCCA
>VBOL01000342.1:1487-1824 GCA_005887945.1 Nitrospirota bacterium | reverse complement strand
TGGGAGTTGCCGCTCATGCTGTCCTGGTCCAATCCACCGATCAGAGCTACGTCCACGCACATTCCATGTCGGGAAACTCCATGGGTCACATGGATATGGGAGGGGGGCATTCGAAGTCCCTGGCTGATTCCGACACTGCTCTCATTGGATCCGACTCCATGCTGCACGTGACGCTGCGGGAGCCGGGAGAGTACAAGCTGTGGCTCCAGTTCCGCGGCGGGAACGCGCTCTACGTAGCACCCTTCGTCGTCATAGGCCGGGACAAGCCTTAGCGCCTTCGATGCCCGTAGAAATCAGTGGGTCATCTTGCCGGACGAAGACGAAACAGGAGCGACAT
>VBOL01000342.1:0-1479 GCA_005887945.1 Nitrospirota bacterium | reverse complement strand
AATCCAACAAGGAGATCGAAGTTGGGAACTTTGCCCCTACCGGCCGGATGCTTTGGCCGCAAAACTCAATCCGGGTGATCGACTGGAACATTGACCGTGGCTTGCAGCTTCGGGCGATCATCGATTTCCTGGGTGATGCGAAGGCCGATATTTTAATTCTTCAGGAAGTCGACATGAATGCTCGGCGAACTCACCGTCTGAACATCGCTCAGGAGATCGCCCAAAAGTTGCGCCTGAACTATGTCTTCGGTCGTGAGTTTGTGGAGCTGACGCAAGGTTCCGACACCAGCCCTGCCTACCACGGACAAGCCACACTGTCGCGATGGAAAATTTCAAACTCGCGAATAATCCGTTTCCAACAGCAGTCCAACTTCTGGAAACCACGTTGGTACTTACCAACGCTGGAACCGTTCCAGGAGAGGCTCGGGGGAAGAATTGCGCTAGTTTCCGAGATCAACATCTCTGGTGTTTCAATTGTTTCTTACAACCTGCACCTGGAGAGCCGCGCCAATGATGAATTACGCCTTGCTCAGTTGGATGAGGTGCTAAAAGATGCGAGGGCATACAAGCCTGCACACCTGACGGTCATCGCGGGCGACCTGAACCTAAATGCATCAGATCCCGCGCCAGCCGAAGCGATAGCCCGGGCTGGATTCACCCATGCTGTACCGACCAGTCGCCTAGCAACCACTCCTGCACGCCATCTCCTCGAACCCGGCCGCCATATCGACTGGGCATTCGTACGCGGTCCTGTGCAGATCGATAAGGGACGCGTCCATAACTCAATCAAAGCTTCTGATCATTATCCAATCTCATTCGAGATCGGTCTTTCCAGTGGACACTGAAATGTACCTGCTCCCTTTCCCGCTTTTTGTGGCGCATCGGCCAGAGGCTTCCTGTTCGGGTGAAGTTCCTGATCTACTACGGAACGACGCAGCGGACCTGCTTGCCGCTGATGGGTAGGAAGATGCTGGTGGCGCTCATGATGGAGGGCAAGTTCTCGGGAGAGTGCCTTCATTCGATGGACGCCGACGACGACATGCTCGCCGCGATGGCACGAGAACTCGTCGAGAAAGGTGGTGTCGGTGACTCTGCCGATGCTGTGTGGGAAGAACTGCGTAAAGAACGGACAGCCCATCTCCCACCAACGCCTGCCGCCGAGGCAGTTCCGGCAATGGAAATGGAGTCCGAAATTCCTGACATGTTTGCATGGATTGCGGAGGCTGAGCCCACACTCGCAGCCGGACCAGTTCTCGTGCACTCACAACCGAAGAAGAAGGAAGCACTGTGGCCGACAGGGTATGTCGTTGGCGATCAGTTACGACTCTTCGGATAAGTCCTCAGGTCAACAACCTCGGGCCTATGAGGCCGAGTTTGTTGGCACGCGTGTATAGTCTCCCTCGGGAGACAGTTCCAACGGTCCGTAATTCGGACCAAACAGGCAAAGAGAAAGGTCAGCTTCGGCTGACCTTTTCCTTT
>VBOL01000078.1 GCA_005887945.1 Nitrospirota bacterium | reverse complement strand
CGTGCCTCCATCACCAGCTGGGGACCATCGGCGTGACCGCTCGTCAGCCACCCGCCATCCCATTTGCGGCCCAAGCCATCCCCTTCGACGAATTTCTCGCCGCAGGAAAACTCCCTCAGGGCTACCTCAGTAGTGAGTATCTCGCGCAGCAATTCGTCGAGCGCCTCGTGCACTACGTCCTCAGTGTCTCAACCGGCAGCTACACCATGGCCCAATTGGGCCAGCTCCTGGAACAGATCGACTCGCGCACCCAGGTCCTCTTCTTCAAACGGCTCAAAGAAACGAGCCCCGAGAGTCTCAAAGATTTCGCGCCCCTCTATTACGGCTTCATGAACGAGTTTCATTCTCTTCTGTTTACCTAACCCAACAATTTTTTCCTTGTCGCTGTGGCATTCTCGTGTATAATCGAGTGGTTGATAATTTGCGCAAAGGAGTGGCATGAATCCAACCCTACAGCGAGCAGTGACCAGCTTCTATAATCTCATCTACGAGGCCCAAACATTTGCCACCACGATGTCACGGATTGACACCGCGGAGCAGGAACATTACGCAGGACGGATCGAAGGGTTAAATTGGGTGCTTGATCGCTGCCAAGAGCTCGAAGACATGGATGCGAATTTGACTCCTTCGTCCCTCCAGCGAGTTCTCACGGAGGTCAAATCCGATCTCGATCACGAATTATCGGTCCAGCGGCGAGAAAAGGGACGTCGTGCGGATGGACGAGAGGAGGCTCTCAATTTTGTCGCTGATTATTTATCTAGCCTGATCACAGCAACGGACATTGAGTCAGCCAAGACGCCGGCGGTGTAACGCTCTCGTCTTCAATCAGGCTTCCTGTATCAACTTCACCTGTCACTTTCCATGACGCATGGCCGATAGTTACGATGATGCGAGAATGGATCATTTTCGCGCTTTGCCTGGGGGTCGGCGGCCACATCGCACTCGGCGTCGTCATGCATGCCCCCGGTCTTTGGCCATGGAGTACGACCGGATTCTATGGCTTGTTGAGCGGACTAGCGGTCTACGGTCTGGTGCAAGCAGGGCGAGGGGTCTGGAAACTGTTCCGGCACGCTCCCAAGTTCCCATCGAAGGACGGACCCAACGCCTCATGGTGAGCAGTCGAGCATCCCGAGGCCGGACTCTCGGCATTGACCCCTACCCGCTTCATCTGCGTGGAATTATTTTATGTCAGCCCTCCCGCGTAAACTGACCAGTCCAACTTGGCCAACCGGTCTATCCCCCAGGACAGGTCGACCGCCAAGACAGGATGCCTCGGAACAGCCGGACCAATTTAGATCGTTGAATGCCTCGCTGCTCTATTGCCCTTCCTGCCGAGTGGCGACCCCGACACGGGAGCGACTCCTGCTCGTGCTCCCGACCGGGAATCTGTATGAGTATCTCTGCCTGCACTGCGGAACGTCGACCGGCTCCAAGACCGACAACCGATAGGCGACTGCGTCCGTTTTTGCGCCCCAATGACGATCGAGGTGATACGGGTGTTTCCCCTCGTCACGCATGGGACAGAACGTTCAGATGAGAAGGGCTAACTGCGTACTTGCCGAAGCAACCTGCACACCGGGAATCCATGTGCAGATTCGCTGCAGTGGCGATTCCGCGATTGCAGCAGAATCGGTCATGAATAATGTAGGCTAGATTATCCCTTCCAGGGGGATGCCTTCTTCGATGAGCATGACAGGAATGTCTTCGCGGATAGGATACAGCATCTTCCGATCGCCTCTGATCAACCCTCCGTCGAGGGGTTCGGTGACCGGCTTACTCGCCTTATTTTTCAATTGCCCACGGCTCACGGCCTCGTTCAACTTGGCAATCAGCGCCTCATCAGGGCGAGAAGATCCTTGTCGATATTGACCGGCTGCCTTGCTCCCGTATGTTCCGCCATAAACGCCGCTCCGTGTGACCCCGACCGATATTACGTGGCTAGAATAGATCACCGATATCGATGAGATCAAGCCCTGCGTGCAGACTCTATTTCGACTAGCAGTTTCTGCTACACTTCAATCCTCGCTCGATCGTATTAAGGAAAACTAGCGGCGATGTCAAACACTTTATGGAAATACTCCTTGGCCGGATTGTTGGTTCTCGTGCCGGCCTGGGCCACATTCTTGATCCTTTCCACACTGTTTCTCGCACTCAACGAATTGATCCACGACCTTCCGTGGAATATCGGAGCCCGACAAAGGCCTGGACTTATCCTCGTCCTGTTTCTGCTCCTTGTTGTGATTGTCGGTGCCATCGCCACCCATGTAGTCGGACGGCGTATCATCACCCAGGCAGAACGGTGGATCGAGCACATTCCACTGGTCCGCAGTGTCTACATCACCCTCAAAGGAATGACTGATCTTCTTAATTTCCGTTCTCGCTTCGGACGCAGCATCGTGGTGGCCTTTCCGTTTCCTCGAGACGGTCTCTGGGCGATCGGTTTTGTTATGGGGGCTGCACCGCCGGCGCTGCAAGTCGCACCAACAACAAGTTTGCTCATGGTCTTTGTGCCCACGGCCATCCATCCGTTCACCGGATTACTTGCGTTTGTCCCCCAGCCACAGGTACGTCCGATCAATCTCCCTCCGGAAGATGCCATCAAGATGGAGTGTACCGCCGGTTTGTACAAGCCGGAAACCGGATGGTTGCAAGCCCCAAAGACCATGGCCTGAACCCCATGCCAGTCCTCGACCATCTGAATGTCCGACTCGCTAGGCCAGAAGATGCGGCGACAATCGTGTCGTTCAGTGCGGCCATGGCTCTTGAAACAGAAGGCCGCCGCCTCGATCTCGACCGCCTGTATGACGGAACCATTGCCCTTCTTGAATCTCCCGATCGTGGCTTTTTCGTGGTCGCCGAACTGGAACAGGCCGACGATCGCCAGCTGCTGGGGCAGCTGATGATCACTTATGAATGGAGCGATTGGCGCAACGGCGCATTTTGGTGGATTCAGAGTGTGTATGTAGATCCCGCCTGGCGTCGCCGGGGCGTCTTTCGCCGGATGCACGAAACCGTGATGGCCACCGCCAAGACAAGCCCGAACGTCTGCGGGGTCCGTCTGTACGTCGAAGTGAGCAACGGCGCTGCACAAGTAGTGTACCGTAAAGTGGGACTCACTCCGTCATCCTATGCCATATTTGAAACCGATTTTGTTCTGGCACGCACTAGGATTTAGAGGATCGTCCAACCGAAGTCTAGCAAAAGGAGTAACCGTGTTATTTTTCAAGCCGCTGGCTGGAATCATCATCGTCCTGGCCCTGATCATGACTCAAGGCTGTGCGTTCAGCCGAGGTACCCTTGGCGAAGACATTAGATCTGAATCCGTCGATGCGATCAAGAAGGCCACGACCACGAAGGCCGAGGTACTCTCCCTACTCGGCGCACCGGACCGGCTTCTTCAAGTAAACGGCCGTGACGTGTTTCAATACTATCGGTACGACGCCAAAGTCGGCAGCTTGCTTCTCATCCTCATCAATTTTTCACGCGTGTCCATCAAGAGCGATGACCTGTTCGTCATCATTGACCGTGAAGGCATCGTCGAGGACGTCATTTTATCGAAGCGCACGGATGGACTGAAGTTCAGATTCTGGCCCTTTGGAGAATGAGATGAAGCTCTCTTTGTCCACGCTTTGCCCCATACTTCTATCCACGGTTTTGTGCGCGACCTTCGTCGGTTGTAATGTCGTTCGTTTTACCCTAAATACCCCCATCACGCAGAATGACGTGGCCTTTATCGTTCCGGGACAAACCACGTTGGCCGATGTGATCACCAAGCTAGGCACGCCTGATTCCATAACCGACTCGTATACAGGAGTTGTCGCAACATACCGCTTCCTCGACATGAAATATTCCCGTGTCAATTTCGGCTGGTTACTGAAGTTCTGGTCGCCCGTCGACGCGGATCTCCTCATTTCACGTACTGGCCTTGGCACCGATGCGCTCGAATTGCTCTGTGACTCCAATTGGGTCGTCACGCACCATAGCTTCCTCCGCCGTCTCTCCGGTCACAGCTTCAATCCGTATCCCTTTTGACTCTTAGTCCTTTGTCGACTCTCAGCGAATTGCTGCATTCCACTGGCCCCGCTATAATGCGGGCCATGGAGCCGGAATCATCCGATAGCACGTCGCACCTTCATACTAATGTCACATCCCCCTCTTATATCCCGGCCGACAAGGACACAGAGTTTCTCCAGCGGGAAGAACTCCGCTCCATTCGCATCGGACTCGAGCTCTTGAAACCCGAGTTGATCCAGCGTGAACAGGGGATCCGATCGACCATCGTCGTGTTCGGCAGTGCGAGACTGCAAGAATCGGCCGCCGCGAAGCATGCGCTCAATCTGGCGGAAGAAGAAGCTGCCCGAGCCCCGATCGATTCAACGCACCAGCATAAGGTGGCGATCGCACGACGACAGCTCGCTCTTTCGAAGTACTATGACGTGGCGCGTGAGTTCGGCCGGCTGGTTTCGTCGACCTGCCAGATCGAGGGCCGTTGCGATTACGTCATCGTCACTGGCGGAGGGCCAGGTATCATGGAAGCCGCCAATCGCGGGGCGGCGGACGTGAACGCAAAATCAATCGGTCTCAACATCACACTACCTCACGAACAGCACCCGAACCCCTACATCACACCGGAGCTGAGTTTTCAGTTTCGCTATTTCGCCATCAGGAAAATGCACTTCTTAATCCGTGCCAAGGCGCTCGTTGCCTTTCCAGGAGGATTCGGCACTCTTGATGAGCTATTCGAGACGCTGACGCTCCTCCAAACAGGCAAGACCGAAAACGTGATGGTCGTGCTGGTCGGACGGGACTTTTGGGAGCGCCTGATCAACTGGCAATTGCTCGTTGAGGAGGGGCTGATTGGAGAGAAAGATCTGCGGTTATTTCAGTACGCCGAGACGGCTCAGGAAGCCTGGGACCTGATCAGCCGCCACAATGGAGTGCCCTCATCATGAACCTCTCCTTCCACGGCGCGGCACGATCTGTCACCGGAAGTCGCCACATGGTCGAAACGCCCGGATGCCGACTGTTGTTGGATTGCGGGCTCTTTCAAGGGTGCCTAGAGGAAGCACTTCGTCAGAATCAGGATTTGGGATTCGATCCAAAATCGATTAGAGCCGTCTTGCTGTCCCATGCCCATGTCGACCATTCCGGCGCCTTACCGGTGCTTCCGAAGCATGGATTCTCAGGAAAGGTTAACCTCACCAGAGCCACCGCCGATTTGACAGACCTCATGCTGGAAGATTCGGCTCATGTCCAGGTCAGTGATTGCAGCTACGTCAACAAGCAGGAACAGCGGAAGGGAAAAACCTGTGTCCGATCCTTATACAATACCGATGATGTCCGTAAGCTTGTCCGACGATTCGAAGGTACACGGTATGGAGACACGCTCAAGATCGCCCCACGGGTGACAGCTTCTTTTCACGACGCCGGCCATATTTTGGGATCGGCGGCCATTCGAGTTAAATACACAGCACGCAGCAATACGACCACCGTGCTCTTCAGCGGAGATCTTGGCCGGCCCAATATGCCCATTCTTCGCGATCCTGAGCCACCACCACCATGCGACGTATTGATTCTTGAATCGACCTACGGCGATCGCCTGCACGAGGCTGACCGAGCGGTCATGAAACAACAGGCACTGGACCTTCTCACCCATGCCAAAACCCACAAGAGCAAGATTATCGTCCCGGCATTCGCCGTTGGACGGACTCAGGACTTGGTTATGCGGATCAAAGAACTCGTCGGCGAAGGTCGCCTCGATCCCATCCCGATCTATATCGATTCCCCGCTGGCCTCACGGGCCACGGAAGTCTGTCGCCGCCACCCGGAATGCTACGATGAAGAAACCACCAAAACCTTCACCTCCTCCGGCGACCTCTTTGCCTCTCGTTATATCCATTTTGTCTCATCGCCGGAAGACAGCAAACGCCTGAACAGCATGAAGGGCCCCTGCGTCATTATCTCCGCCTCCGGCATGTGCGAAGGCGGCCGCGTCGTGCATCATCTCAAGCCCGCAATTCAAGACGAAGCGAACGTGATCGTCTTTGTGGGCTTTCAAGCCGAGCATACCCTCGGGCGCAAACTTGTCGAAGGGTGGGATGTCGTCCCGATTTTCGGCGTGCCCACTCCGCGCCGGGCCCAGATCGTCAAGTTCAATGGGCTCTCGGCCCAAGCGGATCGCCAGGACCTCCTGGCCTACGTGCGGGCAATCAGGCCAGGCCCGAGTAAGATTTTTCTCGTCCATGGTGAAGAAAAGCAGGCTCTCTCGCTGGCCGCTGCCATTCAGGCGGAACAACCCCAAATTGAGGTCACCGTCCCCCATGTCGGATCGAGCCATGAGGTCTAACGACAGTACCCGCCTGACAATCCCGCTGCTGATCCTGGCCATTGTGATCTGCCTAGCCCCGTTCGTTTCTGCCCAAGCCGGTGAGCCA
>VBOL01000341.1 GCA_005887945.1 Nitrospirota bacterium | reverse complement strand
CACCTGAACCATCACACTTTGCCGAGTTGCGTCACGCATTGATTTCCTCTCGCTCCATCTCCTACCCTGTTCGATACTTATAACGAACAGGTTGCGGAAAAACTATATAGCCATGCGAAACAGGCTAAGGTTGAGGTTAACGTTGAGCGAAGATCAGAATGTTTTTCTCAGCCTTGACCTGAGCTTGACCTTCTAGAAAGCTGGCGGACTTTTTCAGCCTCCTGCCAAAGTCATCAATAGCATTCGACCATGAAGACTGCCCGCATCTGTTTTCTCTGGCACATGCATCAACCGTATTACACGGACCCGGTCGCGGGGTCTGCCAGTTTGCCCTGGGTGCGTCTCCATGCCACCAAGGCCTACTACGATATGGCCTATGGGCTGGAGAAGTTTCCCGCCATCAAAGCCACGTTCAACTTTACGCCTTCGCTCCTGCGACAGCTGCAAGAAGTCGGATCAGGAACGGTGCGCGACCTCTTTCTGGAACATGCGCAGCGTCCGGCAGCGGACCTTCGTCCGGAAGAGAAAGCCTTTCTCGTCCGACATTTCTTTTCCGCCAATTGGGCCACGATGGTGCGCCCCTACCCTCGCTATCATGAATTGCTCGTGAAGCGCGGGGCCGGCGTCTATGGCCGCGACTTGGAGCGGGTTGCGCGGCAGTTCTCCACACAGGATCTGCTGGACTTGCAGATGTGGCACAACCTCGCCTGGTTCGGCTACGGCACGGTCAGTCGCTATCCACGCCTGGCTGCGCTGCGAGCGAAAAACCGGGGCTTCACGGAAGAGGAAAAACAGGACGTGTTGGCCCTCCAACTCGCCACCGTGCAGGACATCGTTCCGCTCTATCGACGACTGATGGAGCGGGAACAGATTGAGCTCACGACGACCCCCTTCTTTCATCCGATCCTGCCGCTCGTCATCGATACGGACTTCACTCGACGCGCCAGACCGGACCTCCCGCTCCCCTCGCGGTTCCATGCGCCCGAAGATGCAGAGACGCAACTGCAACGCGCCGTCGAGTTTCATACCACCACATTCGGGCGGGCTCCCGTGGGCCTCTGGCCGTCGGAGGGCTCCGTCTGTCCAGAACTGATTCCGATGTTGCCGAAGGTCGGACTGCGCTGGCTGGCGACCGACGAAGGCATCCTCGCTCGCTCGCTCGAGGCGGCCAAGCAACCGTGGCAGCGCCACCGGGATCTGTATCAGCCCTACCGAGTCGGGTCGGAGGGCCAAGACGTCTCGATGCTGTTTCGCGATCGGGAGATCTCCGATGCCTTTGGGTTTGTCTATCACAAGACCACTCCTGAAATGGCCGCCGAGGATGTTCTTCGTCGGCTGCGCAAGATCTTTTACGACACGCCGCAGGAACAGGTCACCATCGCGATTGTGCTCGACGGGGAAAATCCATGGGAACACTACCACGAGGGGGGCGAACAGTTTCTCTCGCTCCTCTACAAGGCCTGCTCGACCGGCGCGTTCGATAACGACACGGTTCGCACCACCACCGCGACGATCTCCGAAGCGCTCGAAGCCGCGCCAGCCACTCGGCGGGTCAGCCACCTCCATTCGGGTTCCTGGATTAACCAGGACTACAAGATCTGGATCGGCCACCAGGAAGACAATCGGGGATGGGACCTGGTGAGTCATACGCGATCCCGTCTCGCCGAAATTTCTGCCACGCTCCCCTCGGATCGCGCGCAAGCTGCCTGGGACGAACTCTATGCCGCCGAAGGCAGCGATTGGTTCTGGTGGTATGGGGACGACTTTGATACTGACTACAAAGAGGAGTTCGATCGGCTCTTTCGGACCCACCTTCGGAACGTCTGGATGATCGCGGGACTGACGCCGCCGGACCTATTGAATCAGCCGATCTGTAGTCCCCGCGGCCTGCTTGAGGAAGACCTCGTGACCGCGCCTCTCGCCTTGCTGAACCCTTCCATCGATGGACTCGTAACCGACTTTTTTGAGTGGCGCGGAGCAGGCAGGATCAAGACTCAGCCGCCGCTTGGCGCGATGTGGAAAGCCGAAGGGGTGCTGACCGATATCCAGTTTGGCTGGAGTCTTGACCAGCTGTATCTCCGGCTCGATCCGTACGAGCAATCGCAGATGCGGCGCACAGGGCTGACGGTCGAGTTGGAGCTGCAGACGCCTGAACAACTCTATCACCTGTCGTTTTCACTCGCGCCGTCAGGGCCAGACCAGTTTCTGCTCTCGCGGAAACTGGCAAGCGGATCCTGGCAGGAGATCGGCCCCTACCAATCGATCTGTCATCGGAATATTGTCGAACTGGCTGTGCCATTCAAGGACTTACAGCTCACACCTGGGCAGGAACTCCGCATGACCATTCTGATGCTTGAACATCGCTTGGAAATCGCACGCTACCCGCACCACAAGCCTGCGACCTTCCTTGTGCCAGGTGCGGAGTTTGAAGCAAATCTGTGGCGAGTGTGACTAAGAGCGTGAGACGTTGGACGTGAAACGAAAGAGAGTTGATTTGGAATCATCTCCAAACAGTGGACTGCCTTTTACATCTGGCACCTCACGTTTTACGTTTCCCCATTCACGTTTCACGTTTAACGGAGGAACGCATGCCTGATTTACGCCGTGATCCGATTGTCGGTCGGTGGGTGATTATTACGACGGAACGTAGCGGTCGGCCTCACGACTTTATTCCCGTGCAAGCTGCCCGGCCTTTGGCCGCGGCCCTTTGCCCCTTTTGCCCAGGGCAAGAGCGACTGACGCCGAAAGAAATCATGGCCTACCGGCTGCAGCCGGTGGAGCCCAACGACCCGAACTGGACCGTGCGTGTCGTGCCGAACAAGTTCCCCGCGCTCCAGGTCGAAGGCGACCTCGACCGCCAAGGCCTCGGCCTCTATGATCGAATGAACGGAATCGGCGCACATGAAGTCATCATCGAGACCCCGAACCACCAAGTTAGTCTGGCCGACATGTCGACAAAACGGATCGAGGACGTGCTCTGGGCCTACCGCGATCGCATGATCGATCTGAAGAAAGACGTGCGATTCCGATACATCCTGATTTTCAAGAACCACGGAGCGTCAGCCGGCGCCACACTGGAACACAGCCACTCACAACTCATCGCACTGCCGATCATCCCCACCAACGTCCTGGAAGAGATCGAGGGCTGTCGGACTCATTATGAGCAGAAAGAACGCTGCATCTATTGCGATATTCTCCGGCAGGACCTCTCAGACGGCGATCGCATTGTGGCGGAAAACCCCGAGTTCCTCTGCGTCTCCCCGTTTGCCCCACGCTTTCCCTTTGAAATGTGGATCCTTCCTAAACGCCACGCCGGCTACTTCGAAGAGAGCCAGAAGATACAATTCGAGTTCCTGGCGCCGATTCTCTCGGAAGCGCTACGACGAATGGACAAGGTCCTCGCTCGGCCATCGTACAACTTTATCCTCCATAGTTCTCCCCTCCACGAAAAGACCGGCGACTACTACCACTGGCACATCGAAATTATTCCGAAGCTGACCCAAGTGGCCGGCTTCGAATGGGGCACAGGGTTCTACATCAATCCTGTGGCACCGGAAGAATCGGCGAAGTTTCTGCGGGAGGCGGCGCTGTAGATGCCCGTTCGCTCTCGCATCGAGGACCCTGCGCTCGCGGGGCCACTGCGCCAAATTGAACAGCTGATTCGCCGCGCCGGCGGCCGGACGTGGCTGGTCGGCGGCTGCATACGCGACCTTATGCTTGGTCGGCAACCGCGCGATCTGGACCTCGAAATTTCCGGGCTGCCGCCTGGCCAGCTCCATGCGCTGCTCACAGAACACTTCTCCGTGCAGTTCGTCGGAAAGGCCTTTGGCGTGTTCAAGCTGCAGGGCCCGCCCGTTCATATTTCTATTCTCTCCCGCATGCTCACCGACAACGAATCCGCCCAAGGACTGCTGAGGCAGTCCGACCCCGACATGGACATCGACGAGGCGCTGGCGCGGCGCGATTTCACCATGAACGCTATGGCCTGGGACCCAGATACATTGGAACTCCGTGATCCCTTCAACGGCCGGGCCGATCTCGATGCCCATGTGCTGCGCCACGCCTCGGATCGCTTTCGCGAAGACCCCTTGCGCGTGCTGCGCGGCATGCAACTGGCCGCACGATTCAGGTTGACCGCCGCGCCGGAGACGGTTGCTCTCTGCAAGACACTGACGCTAGACGGGCAACCGAGCGAACGGCTATGGGAGGAGTGGAAGAAGCTCTTGCTCCAAGGCGTCAAGCCATCACTGGGTCTACAGTTCTTGAGCGACTGCGGCTGGCTCCGCTTCTACCCGGAGCTCGCGGCGCTGCAGGGCTGCGAACAAGATCCCATCTGGCACCCGGAAGGCGATGTCTGGATTCACACGCTCCACTGCTTGGACTGGTTTGCCATGGAACGCACAGGCAATCAAGACGACGATCTGATCGCAGGCCTCAGCATCCTCTGTCACGATTTCGGTAAACCTTCAACGACCACAACTGACTATGGACGCATCACGTCGCGCGGGCACGAACCGGAAGGAGAGGCCCCGACGAGACGCTTCCTCGAACGACTGACGAAGCAAGACGATCTCATCAACGGGGTGATTCCTCTTGTGCTCTGCCACCTCCGCCCTCGTGCGCTGCATGACGCGAACGCCTCAGACAGCGCGGTTCGACGACTGGCTAGTCAGGTAAAACGGATCGACCGACTGGTGCGCGTGGCGCGGGCCGCTCACGCGGGCCGCCCGCCAAAACCCTTTGACGGATTTCCTACCGGCACCTGGATGCTGGAACGTGCGCGTAGACTGGAAGTTGAAGACTAGGCCCCCACCCCGCTCGTCATGGGTCGCCATCTGCTGGAATTGGGAGTCCAGCCAGGCCCTGATATGGGACGGCTGCTCGATGAATGTTACGAAGCTCAACTAGAGGGATTGTTCTCAACCCTCGACGAGGGTCTAATCTACACAAACAACAAGCTGGCATCCTTTGCCTTAACCCGCATTATTCATGAATATTTCTGCTGCAATCGCGGAGACGGAAGTCAGAATCTAATGTGGTATTCTCTCTTCGCGCCACGATCATGCAAAGGGCGCTCGATCGACCTCGCATGCGCGGTAGCGACGCACCT
>VBOL01000080.1 GCA_005887945.1 Nitrospirota bacterium | reverse complement strand
TCAAAGATCCGAATCGGCCCATTGGTTCGTTTCTCTTTCTTGGTCCGACCGGAGTCGGAAAAACCGAGTTAGCGCGGACTCTTGCCGCGACGCTCTTCGATGACGACGCCAACTTGATTCGGATCGATATGTCCGAGTACATGGAGAAACACACGGTGGCCCGTCTGATCGGGGCCCCGCCAGGCTATATCGGCTACGAGGAAGGTGGACAATTGACTGAAGCCGTCCGGCGGCGTCCGTTCTCCGTCATCCTATTTGACGAGATCGAAAAAGCCCATCACGATGTCTTCAATATCTTACTCCAAGTGTTGGACGACGGGCGATTGACGGATTCTCAGGGCCGGACCGTCGACTTCAAGAACACGGTTTTGATCATGACATCGAACATCGGCAGCCCACAGATTCTTGAGGCGCAGCAACGGTGCGCCTCCTATGACGAGGTCTGTTCCCTCGTGATGGCGGAACTGCGCGAGCACTTCCGTCCGGAATTCTTGAACCGTGTCGACGAGACCGTGGTATTCCATGCTTTGGAGACAGATCAGCTCACAAAGATCGTGGAGATTCAACTCGAGCGATTGCGTGCACGATTGACAGAACGACGGATCTCTCTGTCCGTGGCGCCGGCAGCCTTACGGTATCTGGGTGAACGCGGCTACGATCCGGTCTATGGGGCGAGACCGTTGAAGCGATTGATTCAACAGGAAATTGAAACGCCGATGGCGCGTCAATTGGTCAAGGGTGAATTGCGCGATGGAGATACGGCGACCGTGGAACTGAAAGATCAGCATATCGTCATCGTGCCGACGGTTGCGGGATAGGACGCGTCGCCCTGTTTCAACCGAGGACGACGGATCCGCCCTTTAGATCGTGCGTCGTGCCGCTGGCACGCAGCTTGTCGATTTTCCATTCGACGGAAGTCACCTGGATCACGTGGCCTTTGATCGTATGGAACTCCCCTTTCGTGAAGGCCACAACGTCGGGCGCCTTCACGTCCAGCTGTAAGACGACGGTTCCCGAAGCCGGATGTGTGAGCAGCAGACTCTTCGGGGTCTTATTCACTTCGTAGGCACGTCGTTCGTTGATCATCAGGGTGCTATCGACGAGTTTCGCCGTCACTTTTCCGACTGCGTCGAACAACGCAAAGTTCACGAGTAAGGCGCCCGTCGTCGGTTTCAATGCCACTTGAATCTGCGGGACGCCCTCAATTTCAATCATGCCGTCGGTGTTGCGGTACAGGTTCGAACCCACTTCTACGTCCATGTAATGCCTCATTTCACTACGCTGTGCATATCATCCATTATGATTTTTTGATACGATTCAGTATCAATGCGACGCAGCCGCCGAGCAGTCCGCCTCCCATGATGGTCGTGAGCAGCTCGACCAATTTGAGTTCCCACACCGATCCCGGCGCTTGCATGACTTCCCGAATGCCGCCTTGCACCATGATCACGGCCAGCGCCATGATAGCGCCGACAATGAACCACCAAAGAAAGACTTTCACGGTCGACCCCATAGGGAATCCTCAAAACTCCATCCGACGGTCGAGACAGCGGTATTGAATCGCTTCCGCCACATGCAGCGGCCCAACCTTATCAGAACACGCGAGATCGGCAATGGTTCTCGCCACACGCACAATGCGCCCATGGGCCCGAGCAGACAATCCGAGTTTGGTCAACGCTTGTTCTAGCAGATCCTGAGCCGGCGTCTCCAGGCCACAATACCGCTTCAGGAGCCGCGGCTTCAACTGGGCATTCGTGTGAATCCCGTCCTGACGATACCGGTGGCGCTGCCGATCACGCGCCGCCAGAACGCGTAATCGAATCGTGGCGGAACTTTCCGGCATGGGAGCGTGATCGTGCAAGTCTCTCACGGGGACCGGTGGAACCTCGATGTGAATGTCGAGTCGATCCTGGAGCGGCCCCGACAATTTAGCTCGATAGCGGCGGATTTGGTGCGGGGTGCAGACGCATTCACGCGTGCGATCCCCATAGTATCCGCAGGGACAGGGATTCATCGCGGCGATCAACATGAATCGCGCAGGGTAGCGGAGCGAGCCGCTGGCCCTGGTCAGGGTCACATGTCCGTCTTCCAGTGGCTGCCGCAATCCGTCCAGGACGGGACGGCGAAACTCCGGGGACTCGTCCAGGAACAACACGCCATTGTGCGCCAAGGACACTTCTCCAGGCCGGGGAACTGTTCCGCCTCCGATGAGTCCGGCATCGGAAATACTGTGGTGCGGAGCGCGAAAGGGACGGACCGTCAGCAGTGGATAATTAGCCGGTAACTGTCCGGATACGCTATGGACGCGGCTCGTTTCGATCGCTTCTTCCGGCTCCATGAGAGGCAGGATTGTCGGGAGACGTTTGGCCAACATGGTCTTACCTGATCCAGGCGGTCCCACCATCAAGAGATTGTGGCCTCCAGCTGCGGCGATTTCCAGGGCGCGTTTCGCATGGTCTTGTCCTTTGACATCGCCATAGTCGTCATCCTCCACCGGACGCGTGATAAAGAACCGATCCCGGTCTGCGTGAGCAGGGTTCAGCGAAACCGTGCCATTGAGAAATGCCACGGCCTCGGGGAGCGTGTGAAGTGGATAAGCCGTCACGCCCTGCACCATGGCCGCTTCTTGGCTGTTGTCAGCCGGCAAGAGCAGACTGTAGTCGGGCCGACAGGCGATCCCAATGGATAAGGCACCGGTAATCGCCTTGATGTGTCCGTCCAGCGAAAGTTCACCGACACAGACGCGGCCTTGTACATTCTGGGATGGAATGACTTCTTCCGCGACGAGAATCCCAATGGCAATGGCCAGATCGAGCCCGGACCCTTCCTTCTTGATTCCCGCGGGAGCGAGGTTCACGGTGATTTTCTTTGCCGGGAAATGGAAGCCCGTATTCTTGAGCGCGGAGCGGACGCGGTCGCGGCTCTCCCGCACCGTGGCATCGGGGAGACCGACGACCGAGAATTGTGGAAGCCCTCCGGCAATATCAACTTCCACGTCGATCAGATGCGCCTCGATACCGACGAGTGCAGCACTTAGAACTTTTGCGAGCATAGGTGACTCCGATGCAAGGCGCGGCGCTGGTGGATTATAGGAACCGTATCGAATCGTTGCAATCGAAACCGCAGGAGACGGCAGAAATATGGTTCCATTTCCCTTGTTGTCATAACACCAGTCCGAACGCTGGCAGCCCCTCCTGCCCTTCTGTATAATCCCTCCCTATGCCTGTCCCCTCACACTGTCTCCGATCGAGCCTGCTAGAATATGCTGCACCCATCATGTTGCCTGGCACCATGCTTGTTTGTTGTCTCCTCGCCGGCCTGATCATGGGGACTGGCAATCCGATCTTGGCCCAATTCCCTGGTCGGGCGGCCACCCCATCTGGACCAGTTGGAGCGTCGATGGCCGTGCTCGCGATGTTGCAAGATGCCGATGTACTTCCGCCCGAAGACACTCCCGAGGCGAACCGTATCATCAAGTCGGTCATCCAATTTCAGTCGGTGTTTATGAAGAGCAGTGATCCGGCCGTGCAAGCTTTTCTGAGTCAAGGATTGGAGGCAAAGACGGGAACCGGTGCGGACGAAGCCGCGTCTCGATTCCGTTCGGCAGGCTGGACGTCGGATGTGCTTGAGGCACTCTGCAAACAGTGGGTCGCCACGGCGATCGATCAGCGAGAGCGTTTGGCGCCGGGCTTTCGCCAATTCAACGTCAGCCTGGCGGATTTTGATTCGTTGGTGGGACTCGTTGCGAAGGCACGTACGGCCTTCGAGCAACGGGGACAAAACCTGTACCAGGTGTTTGCGCAACGACGGCGGGAGATGCCTGGCGGCACACAATAACTGCAACAGGGAGGACGCAATGGCAACGAAAGCCTATATCCTAATCAAGGTCAAAGCCGGGCGGACTAAAGATGTGCTACAGGCACTCAAGCGCCTCGCCGGCGTCGAACAAGCCCACTCCTGCTTCGGACGACCGGATATTATTCTGTTCATCAATGTCACGGACGAACGAGCCCTCTCGGATGTGGTGATCACAAAGATTCACCAAGTCGAAGGGGTGGAGGAAACAGATACACACATTGTCGCCGATGCCTAGCCGCATGCCCAACATTGCCTGCCACCAATGCTGAAAGGCTTAGGCTCCGGTTAAGGCCGAGAAAAGGTCTGAGCTTCACTCAACCCAACCGTAGCCTCGACCTCACTCTCTCTCAGGTGCGGCAGTCTGCTCGTGCAACGACGAGACGCTGACGGTAGCCCCGCCTTGTTCTGCCGAACGGTAGCAGGCGTCTGCCACCTCGACGGCGCGACACCCATCACGCCCGGTGATAGGCGGCGGGGTGTTCGTTTCGATGGCATGGACGAAGGCGCGGAGTGTGGCGAGAATCGTCTGCTGCGGTTGTACGACCCATTCCAGAGGAGCGGTATCACCGATGACACCGCTCACTCGCTGATGACACCAATCAGCGGCGATTTGCCCCTGGGTTCCCACCCACTCAGTTCTCGCAACCCTCCCCACTACGACGCGTGCGATGTCCAGGAGGCATCGCAAGCCGCTCACGGTCTGGGCCTGCACGATCGCCATCGTGTCCGGTGCCACGCTCGGAAGCTGGTCCAACTCGCAGCGGACGGCGACCACCTCTTCGCCGGTGAGAAAGGGCACCAAATCCAAGAGGTGAACCCCAAATTCCAAGAGCGCCCCGCGCTGACCGGGTATCGGTGACCGAACCTGAGCGCTGGCTTTTGTTTCAATCCGGCTGGTGAAGGTAGCGTACCGCAGCCGTCCGATCTCCGCCAAGTGATCTTTCAAAAGAAGAATCGTCGAGTCAAAGCGCATGGTCTGTGCGGTCATAAGCAACAGGCCTGCCTCTTCTGCCGCCCTTACCATCGCTCGCGCTTCGCGGCCTGTCGGGGCTAGCGGCTTTTCAATGAGGATCGGCTTCTTCGCCTTCACGGTCTCAAAACAGATCTCAGGACAGAGCGACGGAGAGGTCACCACTACGACGGCCTCTACCGTCGGATCGGCGATCAAGTCGCGATAGTCCCCATAGACAGGGATCTCTGACGTCGGGAGCGACGGCAGTCCCTCCCCAGTCCGTTTTCGGCAGAGAGCGGCAAGGCTTACCCCTGGCAGATCATGCAGGAGATGGTGGATATACCGGCTGCCATGCCGGCCGG
Organism: Nitrospirota bacterium; assembly: GCA_005887945.1. Taxonomy (GTDB): domain Bacteria; phylum Nitrospirota; class Nitrospiria; order Nitrospirales; family Nitrospiraceae; genus Palsa-1315. The sequence continues at coordinate 4,719 of VBOL01000080.1, read as the reverse complement.
CACCGATGAGACCGATTCTAAGCGGCATAGTCGTCATGCACACCGTGAAGGTGAGAAAACTGTAGTCGCCATCGCACGCGGGGTCAACTAAAACTCGACCCTAGGAGCCTGTCCGACATTGACCGTTCTACTGCGGCGAACGATGGCACACATCTACTTTGTTCTCGAGCCTCGAAAAATCCTCATCGTATTCACGCGAATACGCCTCCGGTTTTTCGGGGCCTGCGGCCGCGCATCTGCCTGCCCCTCCTTCGCCTTTTGATGAATGGCGATTGTCGGACAGGCTCTTTGCAGCCAGATTGACAGCCCGACGGCCCGGTCCCTATAGTACGTGCACGTTGTATCAGCCCTGTCTGAAGAGGGTGCACCCCGCAAGGCCTTTATGGAGAAGAGATTGCCGCAATGACATCGACCCTCGCTCCCTTTACCTTGGATCAAATCGGCACCGGCACAGCTCGCTTTCCGAGTGGCGTCGCCATTCCCACGCTGACGGATGCCGCCGTCGATCCCTATATCCAGACACGCGTGTCGAAACATGTGCAGGTAGACTGTATTCAGTTTTGGCCTCAGGAAAAAGGGCTCTATCCCGGGCTCATCTTATTGCATGAAGCGTGGGGGCTGACCGCGCAAATCAAGGATCTCGGCGCCAGGCTGGCGTGCGAAGGCTACGGCGTCATCATTCCGAACTTGTACGGGCGACTCGGTGGCATGGTGACGGCCAACGCGGAGGTCGCGGATGCGCTCATGGGCAAGCTGAACGAGTCACTCGTCCTGCAAGACATCAATTCCTGCTGTGAATTCTTGAATACGCGCGACCACATTAAACAAAATATCCACGGCGTGGTCGGTTACGGCATAGGTGGATCGTATGCGCTCCGATTCGCCTGTCAACGGAAACGGCTTCGAGCAGCGGTCGTCTATTATGGCCGAGTGATGCAGCCTGAAACCGCGATCAAAGATCTGTTCTGTCCGGTGCTCTATCACCAGGCCGGTCAGGACCAGTGGGTGCCCAGTCAGGACGTGAACCGGTTGCGTGCTGCTGCGGCTGAGCATAAAAAGCGCGTCGATATCAGGACCTACCCCAATGCCCCCCATGCGTTTTGTAATGAGCAACGCGTGGACAGCTATCGTGCCGACGCGACGGCAGAGGCTTGGGAGGCAACTGCCGTGTTTCTCAAGACCTGCTTCCAAGGGATCTAACAAGTTTTTCCAATGCATTGTGTCAACGTCCCCGCTTGAGGGTGTGGGCGGAAGCACAGTAGAGTAGCGCGATGCGCAATCACATCTTTATTCGACCAGCCCAATCAAGAATCGGTCTCGCCCTTGCGATGGTGGTCGTCTCTGTATTCGGGGCCGGGCTCAATGCCAAGGCAGACGAATCCCTTCCGAGCTCCACGCCAGATTTCCCATCAATCATTCGTGCCCATTCTGATCAACTGGCCAAGATAGAGTCCGACAACGGAGCCAGCGATCTGTTTGTGTCGGCAATCGGTCCCGCGCTCCAGATGGGCGATGTGGCCCGGACATTGGGGGCCAACCCCTTGCCGGCCAAGCTCGCGAAAGAACTCCTGGTTCCGGACCTGATGGCGGCGGTTCATCGCTTGATGGGCAATCTGGCCGCCTGGCACCTCGCCTCCACCGTCAGGCAGGCTGTGAGAGATCAGCAACTCGCAGCCGTGACCGAACGACTATTCGGATCTCTGCAAACCAGGGCATGGCTCGATCAACAGGGAAAAGCGCCCTGGCATGACTCACTGAATCAACTCTCCGAGGTGGTTGCATCCCCAGAATTGGGCAAGGGAAATCAGGGAGAATCTGCATCGACCCTGTTGGTAACGGTCTTGGAGCGAGCTACTCGCCTGGAAGTGGACGCCATGCAGGCTGGCTACCAGGAGTGGGATCGGATACGGAACTGGAAGGATCGGGTGCGTGGGCTCCGCGGACAGGCCCGGCTGTGCGGGACCTGGCAATGGATTGTTCATAACCATCAACGGCACCATCAAGAGCAGAAGCTTTCGTTACTCTTTCCACCAGCAGGATATCCGCAGGCCACTCTGCCGGGACTCGTGGAAACGATCGTGTTGGGCGAGAACGTCTATTTACGGTGGGAAATCGATGGGCGGGTCCAAGAAGATAGTCTGCAGTTCAGCAAAGAAGGCCAACGCCTCGAAGGAACCTTCGTGAATTCCCAAGGAGGCTGGGGGTCGATCAGCGGAAAGAGAACGTCCAGCTGTACGCCTTAGCAGGATCGCCCGCCGCGCGGGACTGGTGGGACGAGCAAGGGTTCGAGGTCCGAAGATCAAAGTTTTCGGAACTTCGAACCCCGAACTTCGAACTTCGGATCGCGCCCTTCTCGCCTCTCTCCCGCTTCACGTGTCACTGCTAGGGAGTACGGCTCATGGTGCGAGGGAGCGCATCCCGCCAGACTCCCCAACCTAAGAGTATCCAGCCTGCCAAGAACGCCAGCCCACCGATCGGGGTCACAGCCCCCATCCACCGGATGCCCGCAAGAGACACCACGTACAGACTGCCAGAAAAGAGAAGAATCCCGAGAATAAAGAGCCATCCGGATTTTTCGAGGCCTTGTCCGGGGTAACGGTCAATTGCCCAGGAAACGATACAAAGTCCAAAGGCATGATACATCACATACCTTGTTGCGGTTTCGAACACTTGGAGCATAGGCGTATCCATAATTTCCTTGAGCGCATGGGCACCAAAGGCGCCGGCAGCAACGCCGCATCCCGCCAAAATGGTCCCAAGCACCAGGAATCGCCGAGAGGGTGACCGACCTATCATAGTATCCTCCTAGTTCGTGGTCTGCCGTGTTTATCTGGTTCATCCCGTTGATGTAGTTTGTTTTGTTCATCTGGTTGGTCTCGTTCAACCAAACAAGAGAAACCAACGGGTCACATCGAATCTGGACTCTTGCAGAGAGAGCTAGCCCGCATTATTCATGACGGTTCGTTGCGAAATCACTGAGCCGCGTCGCGAGACCGGCGCGCGGAACCCTGAGGACCCGATGCGTACTCGTGCAGTACGGTGAGGGTCCGAGGGGCGAGCCCGCTGGCCGAAGGCTCGTCGTAGTAGCGGATCAGCGATTGTAGCAGAAGCGCTCATGAATAATGTGGGCGAAGTCTCGATATGCCTCTCGAATGCACCCACTGTTTAATTGAAGAAGTGGGCCCTCAGCGGGAACGAGCATTGGTGGATTGCTGGAGATGTTCGGTGGAGCATCGCTCACAGCGGCAAATCAACGGATGTCTCTGATGAGCTGATTGAAGGGAACAACGTTTCCATAGGTCGTGGCTAGGTGCAGGAGATACAGACAGTTACCCGTACACCACCATTTCGGGTAAGCCTCCCCACCTCTTGAGGAATAGCCAATCACCCCTTTCCCACAGTACCCTGCGCGTAACATTATGGCTCAGGGGAAACAACAGACCTGGTGGGATAGTCCGAAGTTTACTATTGACTGCGTGCTCGCGAACGTAAGCGGGCAGCTTGAAGCGGACGGGTGCACTTAAAGGATGGGTGTAAGCTCACCACCCCTGATCACATGAGAGCAGGGGATTTTGTGAAAGTCCACCTATGGTTGGAAGGCGAGGAGGCCTTTATAGACATCCGGCTGGCGGAAGTCAGAAGGGTTCATGGGCACTGGATCGCAGTGGAAGTGATCCAGGTAAGCCCAAATGATCGGATGAGGCTGAAACGATTTATCGATGCCCCCGCAGCCATGCACATCAAAGAACCTGCTCTAATCGACCATCTTCTCATTCGGGCCTAGCCCGAATTATTCATGAAGCTTCTGCTGCAAGCGCGGATACGCGGCTGTGACGCACCTTCATGAATAATGCGGGCTAGCTCGGCGTCAACCTCTCCTGGTGGAATCAACAACACTGTCGGTCGCTCGATCAAATCGCTCGGAGGGAAGGCAAAGCAGTCGGACGCACCGTGTGTTCGCTATGTTGGCGCTGTGTGGCTCGGAGCCGTTGCTGCGGCGGGGTTGTTCTTGGAGAGGTGCTCCAAATATGAGGAAGGCACGCATCAAACCCAACCCCTTGTTTCTGGTGCCGGAGGCCGGGATCGAACCGGCATGAGCCTTGTGAGCCCGAGGGATTTTAAGTCCCTTGCGTCTGCCAATTTCGCCACTCCGGCAGCAGGGGCCGCAGTGGCGGGACTCTAGCATCGGGATCTAGGTCGGTCAAGGTCAGCATCGTAGGCGCAAACGGCCTGGTAACAAGCTGTTTGCTCCACAGGTCTGATCGTTGAGCGAGTCGATCCAACTACGCCGCTTCGATCCTCGGTTTCTGATCATCCTTGCGGATAAGAGCCTTACTGCAATCCATCACTTCTTTCACGCCGGATTGGACCGTCCGACTCCATCGAGTCGCTTGCAATTGGGCCTTTTTCGCATAGCGACTGACATCACGCCGGGTTTCTCCCCCCGTTTGCGGCGCGAAGAGTAATCCAATCCCCGCGCCAATCACCGCCCCACCTGCCATCAACGTTGCGACCTTCGCTACCTGACGTCCCTGGTCTGACATGGTGAACCTCCTTGACACGGTTGAATGAAGAATGTGATTGCAGGCACCCGCATGCTCATATTCTATCCCTGCAGCAGTAAGCGTGCCAGACGCGAAATCACGAAAATCTCCCATGATTCGTCGCCACCCTGTTCCTACGATTAAGAGAGATTAATTTTCAGTTGTGTATTCCTCA
>VBOL01000079.1 GCA_005887945.1 Nitrospirota bacterium | reverse complement strand
AAACGGCACTGCGCATACAACCGGCCCGAAGATTTCCTCCTGCATAATCTTCATCTTCTGCGTAGTGTCGACCAGCACGGTCGGTTCCACAAAGTAGCCCTTGTCGCCCAGCTTGTGCCCGCCGACCACCGCCTTGGCGCCCTCGGACAGGCCCGACTCCAAATAGCCGAGCACCCGCCGTTGCTGCTCGTCCGACACTAGCGGACCCATTTGGGTGACGAGATCCATGCCCGGCCCGACCTTGATCTTCTTCGCGTCCTCAGCCACGCCCGCCACCACCTTGTCGAAGATACCCTCCTCGACGAAGAGCCTGGAGCCTGCGCAGCAGCACTGGCCTTGGTTGAAAAAGATTGCGCTCGCGACCCCAGGGATACTCGCCTCCAGATCGGCGTCCGTGCACACGATGTTGGGGGACTTCCCTCCAAGCTCCAGCGACACTTTTTTGAGGTTCCTCGATGCCGCCCCAAGGATGAGCTTCCCCACTTCGGTGGAGCCGGTGAAGGCCACCTTGTCCACGTCCGGGTGCGCCGCCAGCGCCGTGCCAGCGGTCTCCCCGTACCCGGGCACGATGTTGACCACCCCGTCCGGGAATCCTGCTTCGCAGATTAGCTCGCCGAGTCGCAAGGCGGACAGCGGTGTCTGCTCGGCAGGCTTCAGGACGATGGTGCAGCCTGCGGCCAATGCTGGGCCGAGTTTCCAGGCCGCCATGAGCAGCGGAAAGTTCCAAGGGATAATTTGCCCCACCACGCCGACCGGCTCGCGGAGCGTGTAGGCATGATACCGGGCGCCGGGCGTGTAGGGCACCGAGATGGGGATCGTGTTGCCTTCGATTTTGGTCGCCCACCCCGCCATGTACCGGAAGAGGTCCACGGCCAGCGGCACATCCGCCACTCGGGCCACGCCGATCGGCTTCCCGTTGTCGAGCGACTCCAGTTGGGCGAATTCTTCCAGGTGAGATTCGACAAGGTCGGCGAGCTTCCAGATAAGTCGTCCGCGCTCCGAGGCTGTAAGCGTGTGCCACGGGCCGCCCTCGAAGGCTTTCCGTGCAGCGGTGACCGCCCTGTCAACTTCCGCGCTGTTGCCTTCGGCCACTTGGGCCAGAACTTCGCCCGTGGCTGGGTTGTAGGTCGGAAAGGTCTTCCCGGACGCGGCTTCGAGCCATCTACCGCCGATCAGCATCTTCCGGGGCGCGCCTACAAAAGCTTTGACCTGCTGGTGAATAGGGATTTCCACCGTTGCCGTGCTCATGGTGTTCCTCCTCTCTGGATGTATTTTGCGGCCATATCAGATGCGTAGAACCGAGGGTAGGGACACCCTATTATACATGAACGGGAATACAGTGATGACCGTGAGAAGATGGAATCTATAAGTCGAATGTCAGGCGGAATGTCCGGTGCCGTTCGCTGACTTCTCGTGGACGCACTTGACGAGGTGTTAGCCCGCACTATTCATGAACGTTTCTGCTGCAATCGCGGAGGCGGAAGTTAGAATCCAATGCGGTATTCTCTCTTCGCGCCACGATCATGCAAAGGGCGCTCGACCTCGCAAGCGCGGTGGCGACGCACCTGGACGAAGTTGGCACGGCGTCCAGGCAGGCGGGCTCGCCGCTCAGTCGGTCAACATACTGTTTCAAGTATGCCTCTCTCCTTCGTGGCTCCGCGCGCCTGTCTCGCTTGGCGACTGTGCGATTTCGCGACGAACCGTCATGAATAATGCGGGCTGAAGCGGAGGGGGGTTGACCTTCTGTTTGTGGATCACGGTGAGGTGGGTGCCGTCCAAAGAGTGGATAAGGGGTTGGGTCTTGCAACCAAACATTGAAGAACTCGTCGACGCGCGCAGCGGGTGCGCTCTATCAGTTTCCGATCAGATAGTCTGCGGGGTGATGGTCGTCTTTGTTATCAGCTCCCTGCCGCGCCTTGCCAGAGCATGTCATACCCCAGTTCTTTGGTGTCGGAACACATGGTCGCTAGTACGGCGAACTTTTTGTTGAAGACTTCGTCCGCATGGGATCGTTCGTGCTCTTCGAACGATCGCCAATAGGTAACGATGACATAATGGTCGTCGGCCGTTCTGGATTCAGTGAGGGATCCCTCGTTCGACACGAAGCCGGAGTACTTGAACACTTGTCCGGCGAGGAATCCGCCTTTGTCACCTCCGTAGGTTCCTTTGACGAAGCTGCAGAGTTCACCGACGGCCAATTCAACATCCTCGAACGTGACTCCGGGCTTGAGCTTGACTGTGTTGAACAGCATTTTGGCTCCGAAGGGGAGTGTGATTGGACCGAACATATCATCCTCCTAGCAGGCTGTTGAAAAAGTCCTCCCGCGGCGGTTCTTGTTTCTGATCACCCGGCTCGGTGAAGGGCCAGTCAATCTCTCCGGCCGATCCGGCAATGTAACCATCAAGACTGGTGGCGCTGTAGCAGACGAGCGGACGCATCGATAGTGATTGTATCGAGTCGCGATGGCAAAGTGAATGGGGGATGGTGCGATGTCAGCGTATGATCGGCAATCCAACACAGATGATCGTCGCAGCCTGTATTTCACCGACCAGGGATGGACCGGCGGCAAAGTCTTCGACTACGCCCAAGATGGAGTGCGACAATTCCTCATTGACAATGCGCTATTCTTCCTGAACGAATATCGGATCGACGGTATTCGGTACGATGAGGTGACCGTGATGCATTATCACGGGGGCGACGTGTTCTGCCGCGATCTGACGAGCACGGTTCGCTACGCGAAGCCGCAGGCGATACAGATCGCTGAATACTGGGCCTGGGATCGGGCATTCCCGGTCACGGGCGTGCCCGACGGACTTGGTTTCGATTCGGCCCTCGGAGACGGTCTGCGTGATGCCCTGCGCGCCGTGTGTCGGAGGCTGCTGGTGGTGCGGGCAGCACGGTTCACCTGGACGAGTGCGTGACGCGTTATATCCGCCTCCGGCGTTTTCCGCTTCCTGGATGGTGGTTCACCGTCTTGAGAATCACGATGTGGTCCGCTGGGACTATGAACACAATCGACCGAACGCGCCACGCGTTCCCGCGCTGGCCGACCCATGGAACCAGCGATCATGGTATGCGCGGAGTCGTAGTCGTGTCGCCACGACGCTCCTGCTGACGGCCCCCGGCATTCCGATGCTCTTCATGGGCCAAGAAATCCTGGAGGATAAGCCATGGCATGATGATATCCGTTTCTAGTCGCAATTCATGATCTGGTGGGACGGCCTCTCGGTTGATCGCTCGATGCGAGATTTTCTCCGCTTCACGCAGGATCTCATCCATTTGCGTCGGCGGTACCCTGCATTATGCGGCGAGGGGATACGAGTTCCGCAGGTACACAACTATGATCGAATCATCGTGGTGCACCGCTGGCTGGAGGGCGAAGGTCGAGATCTGTTGGTCGTGGCTAGTCTCAACGAGACCACACTCGACGGCTATCCGGTGGATCTGCCGTGGCCTGGCCGCTGGCAGGAAGTCTTTAATAGCGACCTGTATGACCATTTCCCAAACCCTGGGTGGTTGGCAATGGCGGCTCGGTATTTGCCGATGACTCTGCCGGCAAACAATACCCCTATATATACGGCGCGCATCCGGATCCCGGCAAACGGAGCGTTAGTCTTTGCTCGTGAGTAGTAAGAAGGGCGAAAGTCTGCGAATTCGGGTCTGACTTGGAAATCTTAACGATCGTTGGGTTCGGCGGCCACGCGTGAAAGAAATGGTGTCACCTTTTCCAACTCGGCGACGTGCGGGGTGTCCTTCAGAGAGGCCGTGGATGGCCAAGGCATTAGCGAACAGATAGTGGGTCTGGTCTTGCAATCTAACATTGCTGAACTCCTCCGTGCGCGGCCTTGAGAGGAGAGCCATGAAGAGATTACATCTCGCCTTGGGCGTTTCGGATGTGGAGGCGTCTGTAGACGACTACTCGCAACGCCTCGGCTGACGACCGGGCCTGCTCATCCCTGGAAAGTATGCGTTGTGGCGCACGGATGCGGTCAACCTGTCGATCC
>VBOL01000074.1 GCA_005887945.1 Nitrospirota bacterium | reverse complement strand
TTCGTCGAGTTCATGGTGATCACTGCGGTAGCCCTGCTGTTTTCCACGTTTACCAGTGCCACCCTGAGTGCTATCTTCACGCTGGCGATGTATGTGATCGGACACCTCACGGCTGATCTGAAAACCTTCGGGGCAAAGATGGATGATCTCAGCCGTGGAATCTTGGACGGGATCTATTATCTCTTGCCCAACCTCGAGCGTTTCAACTTGAAGGGACATGTCGTTCACCACCTGGAAGTAAGCGGTGCGGACCTGATGCTGATTGTCGCCTACGGAGCGACGTACACGACAGTGCTCCTCTTCACGGCCAGCCTTATTTTTCATCGGCGAGATTTTCGTTAAGATAGCCAACCAGCGTTTCTGATTCTCCACTTGTATTCTGCCAAGGAGCCAGGTATTGAAGGGAGTATCACGACTGCTCTGTGCGTCGTTCGCGTGTTGAGATTCATACTGGAGAGCAATTTCGATGAATGTGCCATTACTTGATCTGAAAGCTCAGTTCCAGCCCCTCCGTGCGGAGATCATGGCGGAGATACACACTGTATGTGACGAGCAGGGATTTATCCTGGGTCCGCGCGTCGTGGCGTTCGAGGAATCCGTTGCCCGGTACATCGGGTCTCGCTATGCGATCGGTTGCGCCTCCGGGAGTGATGCGCTGGTGCTCTCCCTCATGGCCATGGGAGTGAAGGCCGGCGATGAGGTCATCACCATTCCGTTCACGTTTTTTGCCACGGCAGGCGTGATTTCACGATTGGGCGCGAAACCGGTGTTTGTGGACATTCAACCGGACACGTTCAACATCGATCCCAATCTCATTGAACAAGCGATCACCCCTCGCACGAAAGCCATCATTCCCGTTCACCTCTTCGGGCAATGTGCGGACATGGCTGCGATCACCGAGATTGCCGGACGAAAGCACATGAAGGTGATCGAGGATGCTTGCCAAGCCATTGGGGCGGCACAGCAGGGGAAGCGCGCCGGGGTGCTAGGAGACACCGGGTGCTTTAGTTTTTTCCCCACCAAGAATTTGGGCGGTTTTGGAGATGGGGGGCTCATCACAACCAATGACAAAGCCCTTGCCGATTCCATGGCCATGCTCCGTGTTCACGGGAGCCAGGTCCGCTATCTCCACGAGGCGGTAGGGATCAATAGCCGGTTGGATGCGCTCCAGGCTGCCGTACTACAGATCAAACTGAAATATCTTGACCAGTGGACCGAGGGGCGACGGCGGAATGCCGAACGTTATCGGCAGTTGTTTGCCCGGACGAAGCATGCGGATCGCCTCGTGCTTCCACCAACGATGCCTGGCAATTTTCACGTCTATAACCAGTTCACCGTGCGAGCGCCGAAGCGCGACGAGTTGCGCACCTTCCTCAAAGAGAAAGGGGTTGGCACGGAAGTGTATTATCCGCTTCCGATGCATCTCCAAAATTGTTATCGCGATTTAGGGCATCAGAAGGGGTCCTTTTCTCTGTCAGAACAGGCGGCCGAAGAGGTGATGTCTATTCCAATCTATGCAGAATTGACGGAGGCGCAGCAGTCCTACGTCGTTGAGATGATCGCGGACTTCTATCGGCGCGCCTAGCAGGATGCTGAAACAGTCCGCCAGCGCTACAGACTGTGGCGCGTGAAGCCCGAAACATGCGAGAAAGGCGCGACGGGGATAGATTGGATTCCGACCTCGTCTCGCCCGTCCCGCCAGTCTCGCTCGGCTATCCTGCGGGAGCGTTCTCTACTTGTCCCAGACGTGCAGGCCACCGAATTTCTGCTGTGCCGAACTGGTTTTTCCGCGCCTACTAGGCCTGTTTAGGTAGCACACCCGTTTCCCATGTCTATCCCGCTCCCGTCAACGCCCAATCTTTTCCTGCGTTCCGGCATATAATGAACACACATGTCGAAGCCTAGTGTACGTGCCGGTTGGCACAGCACCAGAAGAAGGAGGCCATGATGAGGCCGATGACGTGGGGGGCCCTGTTCGTGCTCTCCTTGATATGGAGCACTGTGGCCACCAGCAAGGAATTATCGCCTCGTGAGATTTATGAACAAGCCTCTCCAGCCGTTGTGATGGTGATGGGGTGTGCGGAAGGCGGCAGGAAGGGGAGTGGAGGAACCGGTTCGATTATTCAGTCGGACGGATTAGTTCTCACTAATGCCCACGTTGTGCTCGAAGAGCAGACCGGGAAACCCTTCGCCCGTCTGTCCGTATTTCTCAAGCCGGCCCGAGTCACGGGAGAGTCAAAGAGCGATCTCTCCCGTATGGTCCGCGCCAAGGTCGTGGCCTATTCACAGCCATTGGATCTTGCCTTGTTGAGACTTGATGGCGTTACCGAAGCGCTGCCTGTCGTCGATGTGAGTGTATCTGGGCGGGCCAGGATCGGGGATCGAGTGGTGGCCATTGGTCATCCGGAACAAGGTGGATTGTGGACATTGACTACTGGGGTGATCAGCGCCGAAGTCGATAACTTTAACAGCGTGAAAGGCAAGCAAGTGTTTCAGACGGAGACCGGATTGAACCGTGGGAATTCGGGTGGGCCACTCTTGGATGGAGAAGGGCGGATGATCGGGGTCAATACGGCGATTGCTCGCGTGGCCTCGGATGGCCTTCCGATCATGAGCATCAGCTTCTCGCTCAAGTCGAGCGTTGCCACACAATGGTTGCGGGAACAAGGCGTAGGGGTACGAGCTGGACAAGGGACGCCACTGCCCACCGGACACATGCAGCCCGCAACCGACCAACCGCTGACCCAGTCAGTTCAGTCCCAAGCCAAACCAGCCCAGCCTCCTCAGTCTGATCTATCGCTCAAGCCGTCGATGAAGTCGGATGTGGCCCAGCCGGTTCCGAGTCGTCCGTATAACCTTGATCAATTGATCAGCGATCGTGTGAAGGCGGAAGCCGACCTGGAGGACATGATCAAGGACATGCGTGGCAAAATGGATCGTCGGTAAGTTTTTTCGTTCTGCGCATTCCGCTGTCGCTCGACGAACGCTCCCCTGCTCGCGTCGTGATCCCGTCCTGCCTCCATGGTTCCTCTGTACTCATGTTTTCACATACGTCGTTCAAGCTTGAACGACGCTGTAGGGGACCGGTGACCCAGTCGTCGCTCGCGCTGCGACCTCTACGTGCCCAACGAGTCTCGTAGTGACAAGCACTACTCAACCGCCGTCATTCATCCACCATTCAGTGAACTGAAATGGACCACCGGTTGAGAGAAACCGAGGCGGCCTCGTTCGTCGTCGCCCCGGATGTAGGGTTCCACGTCCACATCTGTTCAGGGGTGGACAATCTCTGCGCATCGTGCGGATGAATACAGCATGACGCGAAAAGGCATAATCCTTGCTGAATCATAAGGTGAGGAGAATAATAAAGGAAGGTGAACAAAGGTGAACAGAGGGGCCAGTCCCATGAATACCGGGCGGTCCAGTTTCCGAACCTCTGGGATGACGGCAGCCCTGATCGGCGGAATCCGCGACGTTGATTGGCGGCTGTCCATGGGCATTGCTGTGCCGATGCTCGGCTCCTCGTGGATTCCCCGGTCTCGAACGATCCTGCTGACCGCCACCATCGTCTCTCTCCTGACCTTGATCAATCTTCTATGGGCTCCGTCCTTGGTCCCCGCTTGGATCGTGCTCTGTAACCGGTTCTTCGCCGTGGTCGTGATCTGGGTGACCGCTATCCTCTGCATACGGCGAGTACAGGATGAGCATAGCCTGTGCCTCGTCCATGCAGGCATCGAGCAGCAGATCGAGGCGCGCATGGAAGCATGGCGAATCGAGTTCCACCAATTGCATCACTAAGAAGGGATGTGAAGTCATGGTACAGCAAAAATCCGTCGGCGGGCGGAAGCGCGGCTCCGGGCGACCAAGCGCGATGTCGCGGCCATGCCTGTCAAGGACGTGCAACAGTTGGTGTACGAGTTGCAGGTTCATCAGATCGAGCTGGAGATGCAAAATGAGGAGCTGCGCCGGACCCAGGTGGAACTCGAAGCAGCACGCGATAGCTATGTGGATCTCTATGATTTTTCCCCGGCCGGCCATCTCACGCTGGATACGCGCGGCACGATTGTGGAGGCCAATCTAAGGGCCGGGACGCTGCTCGGCATCAACCGGAAGGAGCTGATCGGACGACCATTCGCACCCTTCATTGCATGGGAGGATCAGGGCACCTTCCGCCGGCATTCTCAGGATGTTTTGAAGATAGGCACGCGACAAATCTGTGAGGTGCGTCTCCGGGAAGAAACCGGCGCTCCGCGCTGGGTCTATTTCGAGAGCCTTGCGGTGCACGATAAGCTAGGGAGCATCACCCATTGGCGGACGGCGCTACTGAATATCACCGAGCGCAAGCGGGCGGAGGAGGTGATGCGGGAAAGCGAGCAACGGTTCCATACGATGGCGGACACGGCTCCGGTCCTGATCTGGATGTCGGGCCTCGACAAGTTGTGCAACTATTTCAATCAGGTCTGGTTCACCTATACCGGCCGGACGAAGGAGCAGGAACTGGGGAGCGGCTGGGCGGACGGCGTGCATCCGGAGGACTTCGACCGGTGTCTGAAGACGTATACAGAGGCCTTCGATCGGCGCGAGTCCTTCCAGATGGAACACCGCCTGCGCAAAGCGGATGGGCAGTATGGCTGGCTTCTCGATCGCGGCGTGCCGCGCTTCCTCCCGAACGGCGAGTTCGCCGGCTACATCGGCAGCTGTATTGATCTCACTGAGGGGAAGGATATGGAGGACCGGCTCCGTAAGGCGGTCAAAGAAAAAGAGAGTCTGTTGCGCGAGGTCCATCATCGGGTAAAAAACAATCTGCAAATGATTTCCAGCTTACTGAATCTCCAGGCGGCTTCGATCAAAGACCCGCAGGTCGTCCAGCTATTCAGGGAGTGTCAAACCCGCATTACCTCGATCGCACTGTTGCACGAAACTGTCGTGCATCAGAACGTCGAACTACCTTAGTACGCTGTCGAGCCACGTGTCCCGGTCCTATGGGGTCGATTCCAAAGCCATTGTGCTGGATATGCTGGTGGAGGATCTCACGCTCGACACCGATACGGCTATGACGTGCGGGATGATTGTCGAGGAACTCCTGTCGAATTCTCTTAAACATGCGTTTGCGGTGGGGAAGGAAGGGCGCATCCAGATCGAGCTGCAGGCGCACAACGCGGGCGCCTATCTGTTGCAAGTGAGGGACGATGGGGTTGGCATTTCGAAAGGCGGCGGGCAATGCAACCCGGGCTCGCTGGGGTTGGAACTCGTCAACTTGCTCGTAGAAAAACTGGAAGGCGCGATCGAACTGCAAAGCGGCCCGGGGACGGCATGGCGAATCGCGTTTCACCAGTTGCACTACCAAGAAAGGATGTGAAGCCATGGTACCAGCAAAAATCCTTGTTGTGGAAGATGAAACCATTGTCGCGCGGGATATCCAGCAAAGTCTGACCCGCCTGGGGTATGACGTGCCGACGACGGCGACCTCGGGAGAGGAGGCGATCCGCAAGACCAAGGAGATCGATCCGGACTTGATCCTCGTGGATATTGTGCTGAAGGGGCAGATGGACGGGGTGGAGACGGTGCGGCAAATCAACCGGCAGTTCGATGTGCCGGTGATCTATCTGACGTCTTACGCGGACGACGCGACACTCGAGCGGGCAAAAACCACGTCGCCGGCCGGCTACATGCTCAAGCCCTTCCATCCGAACGAGCTGCGGCCCACCATCGAACTGGCGCTGCACCGGGCACAGATCGACCGCCACCTTAAAGAAAGCTTGCGGTGGTTGGCGACGACCGTGCGGTGTATGAGTGATGCCATGATCACGACCAACCGCGGCGGGCGCTTGACCTATATGAGTCAGGCAGCTCAGGCGCTGACTGGCTGGCTCCAGCAAGATACGATGGGGGCTGAATTGACAACCATGCTCTCGTTCGAAGAGGACGGACCGGCGCAGGTTATAGAAAATCCGGCGATGCAGGCCATGATGGAGTGCCGGATCGTCCGGTTCGACCGTGTGACGTTACGTGCGAAAGACGGCACAACACGACCGGTTGCAGGCAGTACCGCGCCGGTCATCGATGATGCGGGTGTCGTCATCGGGTCGGTGATAGTCTTTCACGATGCGCAAGCGCTGGAACAGCCGGACCGCGGCCTCGAAAGCATCCGAAGCGAACTGCGGCAGGCTGTGGCGCGTGCGCCTGGGGTCAGCAATCTCTGCGCCTGGTGTAAGCGGGTGCCGGACGTGTCGGGAGAATGGTACGACCTGGACACGTTTATTACGGAACACTCCGGCCTGCAGTTCAATGGCGGGCTCTGTCCAGCGTGCCTGCAGAAGTGCTTCCCTCATTCGTAGCCAGTCGGCGGGCATGTGATAGTCTGTGGAGGCGTTCCATGAAAGTAGTCGTGCTAGTCCTTGCCGCTGGAGTGTCCATCCTGTGCTGCTCAGATTGAGGAGTTGCGCAGCCGGCAGCTATCCAGCCAGCTGGGCCGCAAGGCGCAGGACTGTTGGGAGCCGTGCCACCCGAGGTGTTGCCGAAGATCGAGCAGCTGGCCAGATTGCTGCAACAAGGTATCAACGATTGATCAGCGATCGTGCGAAAGCGGATGCCGACCTCGACAGCATGATGTCGGAGATGCGTGGGCGAATGAAGGGGAGATAGGTAGAGAGAAGTTCTTTGCTCGATCACATCCTCGATTCACCCGCCACCTCATCACGAGTATTTCTCCTGTCCCTCGAGACAATCAGGCCGGACAGAGGGCGAGTACCAGAGCGAGTTACACCGCCAGTCACCACATTCCCGTCTTTCCCTATGTCGTAATTGCCCCTTCCGAGGCCGACGAGACGTGCCGTGCGTACTTGCCCATCACGCCAGAGATGTAGCGTGGCAGTGGTTGTTTGACCTTCTTGAGCCGGGCCTTGATCTCTTTCTGCGAGAGTTCCACGCTCAGCGTCCGTTTGGCGACATCGAAGACAATCATGTCGCCGTTCTTCACGGCGCCGATCGGGCCACCCTTGATAGCTTCCGGGGCGACATGGCCGGCCATCAGTCCATGGGTGGCGCCGGAGAAGCGGCCGTCGGTAAGCAGCGCGACGGAGTCGCCCAGGCCTGCACCAACGATAGCCGCGGTCACGCCAAGCATTTCTCTCATGCCGGGTCCGCCGGACGGACCCTCATACCGAATCACCACGACATCGCCCGCTTTGATTTGACCGGATTGCACGGCGACAAAGGCATCCTCTTCCCGTTCGTACACCTTTGCTGGGCCACGGAACGTCATGATCGAGTGGCCGGCCACCTTCACGACGCAGCCCTCCGGAGCAAGATTCCCCCTTAAAATCACCAGCCCGCCGGTCTGCTTGATCGGATTAGATAGGGGCCTGAGAACTTGTTGGCCGGATGTTTCCTTGGCGTCCTTGGCCTCTTCCCCGATCGTCCGGCCGGTCACGGTTGGTTGGCCGGCGTGCAAGATACCGGCAGCGAGCAGCCGTTTGGCGACCAACGTGGTCCCTCCAGCCGCATAGAGATCCGAGGCGTTAAATCGTCCACCTGGCTTCAGGTCGGCGAGCAACGGCACCTTCCGATTGATCTTGTCGAAGTCGTCGATGCTCAGTTTGATGTTTGCTTCGCGCGCAATGGCGAGCAGATGCAGCACCGCATTCGTCGAGCCGCCGGTCGTCGCGACCGCGGCAATGGCATTTTCCAACGATTTCCGCGTGATGATTTGGCGGGGCCGCAGGTCTCGCTTCAGCAGATCCATGACCATTTTCCCGCACTCGAAGGCCACGTCGTCCTTCCGCTGATCCATGGCCGGCACCCCGTTCCGTCCCATCGGCGAGATGCCGAGAAACTCGAAGGCGATCGCCATAGTGTTAGCCGTGAACTGGCCCCCACAGGCGCCAGGGCCTGGGCAGGCATGGTCTTCGAGATCTTTGAGTTCGGCATTAGTCATTGTGCCGGACGCATGTTTCCCGACTGCTTCGAACACGTCTTGAATGGTCACGTCGTGGCCTTGGAACTGGCCGGGCATGATCGAGCCGCCGTAGAGCATCATGGACGGCAGGTTCAGGCGAGCGAGGGCCATCACGGTGCCGGGAATCGTTTTGTCGCAGCCTGACAATGCCACCACGCCGTCAAACAAGTGTCCACGAGCCACGAGCTCGATCGAATCGGCAATCACTTCTCGACTAATCAACGAAGCCTTCATCCCCTCGGTCCCCATCGAAATGCCATCCGACACCGCGATGGTGTTGTACTCGATGGGGGTGCCGCCTGCGGCTCGAATGCCGGCTTTCACCCGTTCAGACAATCGGCGCAGGTGGAAGTTGCAGGGCATGACTTCAATCCAGGTGTTGGCGACGCCGATGATCGGGCGAGACAAGTCCTCGTCGGTGAATCCAACGGCTTTCAACATCGCGCGGGCCGGCGCCCGATCGGGACCGACCAGCAAATCGCGGCTTGTGAGTTTCAGCTCCTTGGGCATGACGTGATTACTTTCCTTTCCTGCCTTCTTTCTTCTTCTCGTCTTTCTTCGCCTCCGTCTCGATCACGGCGCCAGAGGCTGCGTCGATGTGGACTTCCGTGACATTCCCGTCTGAGCCGAGGACCTCAACTTCCCAGACTGTCTTGCATGTTTCTTTTCGAGATCCGCTTGTCTTCTAGCAGGCTGTTGGGAAAGTCACTCTTCTCACCCGACCGTCCTAAGGCTGCCAAGACAACCTCCTTGCCAGGGACGCGACTTTTCCCATACGGGGTTCTCGACACCCGTGAAGTGTATCTCGTTATTCGCGCGAGACTCGCGAGGCTTGTGAGAAAAGTGAGAGTGGTCGGAAGATTCATCTGTGCGAGTCGCGCCTGTCATGCACGTCTCGCCTGTCTCGCGCACGACTTACGAGCGACGTACGGAAGAGGGCGGCCTTTTT
>VBOL01000340.1 GCA_005887945.1 Nitrospirota bacterium | reverse complement strand
GGCCCCCAGATCGAGGCTCCTCCAGGCCTGCCCGCTTTTTGGAGCGGAGCCGTCGGCTACCTCAGCTACGACCTCGTGCGCGACTTTGAAACGCTTCCATCCATTGCCAAGGACGATCTGCTGCTGCCCCATCTGCAATTCGGTCTGTATGACATCATCACCGCCGTCGATCATCAAACCGATTGTCTACAGATTATCTTTTGCCCGCCCATGGAACGGTTTTTGGGAGAGCCACGAGAGAAGCTCTATCGCGAGGGCTTAGGCCGGCTGGCCGAGTGGGAGACCAGGTTGAGCGGAAGGCGCGCTCCCCTCAAGAATCTTCCCCCCCTCGATCAGATGGACTTTCATCCGAGCCAAACGCGGGATGCCTACCTCGATCGAGTCCGGCGCTGCCAGGAGTACATTGCTGCAGGAGACATCTACCAAGCCAACCTGTCGCATCGATTCACCCTGCAACCTCCCAGCGCCTATGCTGATGGCGCGGATCGACAGCCCTACGAGCAGGAACTCTATCGACGTCTCCAAGCCGTGAACCCCTCGCCTTTCTCAGGGCTCATGCACTTCGACGATGTCACGTTGATCAGCTCCTCGCCCGAACGGTTAGTCCGCCTGCACGACCGGCAGGCGGACACCCGCCCGATTGCCGGAACCAGACCGCGCGGGCTCGACGCTCATGACGATCAACGCCTCATCGGCGAATTACTCGCGAATGAAAAGGAGCGGGCGGAACATCTTATGCTCGTCGATCTCGAACGGAACGACCTGGGCCGCGTCTGCCAATTCGGCAGCGTGCAGGTTGATGAATTCATGGCGATTGAGCAGTACTCCCACGTCAGCCACATCGTGTCCAATATCAGTGGTGCCTTGAAGCCAGACGCCACGCCCTTCGATCTGATTCAGGCGCTATTTCCTGGGGGCACCATCACGGGGGTACCAAAGATCCGCTGCATGGAAATTATTGAGGAACTGGAGCCGGTACGCCGTGGCCCCTACACCGGATCATTTGGGTACATCGGCTGGAACGGCGACCTCGATCTCAATATCGTGATTCGAACTTTGGTATGGTGTGGGGGGAAAGGATACTTGCAAGTCGGTGCTGGGATTGTCGCCGACTCCGATCCGGCCAAGGAATACGAGGAAACGCTCCAGAAGGCCCAGGCTTTCTTCAGCGCACTCCAACAGACATAACGATGTGGATATACCTCGATGATCGGTTCGTGAAAGAAGAGGAGGCCGTCGTCTCCGTCTTCGATCATGGTTTTCTCTACGGTGATGGCGTCTATGAAACGATTCGCTCCTACGGGAGCCAGATCTTCATGCGGGACCTGCATCTTGCTCGGCTTCGCCGGTCTGCGGACGCGATCGGCCTGACTATCCCAATTCCGGAGCACAGGTGGCCGGCGCTCCTCCACGAAGCTATGACGCGGAATGACGTCGGGCACGAACGCACCGACGCGTACCTTCGCATCACCATCTCCCGAGGAGCCGGCGACATCGGTCTCGATCCGGCCCTGTGCCCAACCCCCACCGTGGTGATCATGACCAAACCGCTTCACCCTCCCTCACCCGAACAATATCGTATCGGCGTGAACCTGATCGTCGCCCAAACGAGACGGAATCTGCCCAGCGCGCTCTCGCCCAAGATCAAGACCACAAACTTTTTGAACAATATCCTGGCAAAACGGGAAGCGACTGCGGCCGGCGCCTTCGACAGCATCCTGCTCAATTGGGAATCGCATCTGACGGAATGCACTGTCAGCAATCTCTTCTTCGTCCGAGCAGGCCGGCTCTGCACCCCAGCGCTTGCATGCGGCCTGCTGGACGGTATCACACGCGACATTGTGATCAGCCTCGCTCGAAAAGCACAGATCCCGGTTGACGAAGGACATTTCGGGATCGAGGCGATCCATACGGCGGACGAGTGTTTTCTCACCAACACGAGTATGGAAGTGATGCCGGTCACCATGGTGGACGGGCATCCGGTTGGGAATGGAACACCGGGACTTCTCACCCACCAGCTACATACGTATTTTGTGGCCAACCGAGCGCGTTTTTTGGAACCCTAGCGGTGTCACACCCTCAGAAGCTCCGTTGTTTTTCCACACTATTTATGACCAGCCTCCTGGCACAAGATCTGCAGTTTCTTGACACCCAGTGGCAGACTGGTATCGTTGCAACCATGCACAACACCTTTTCTCGAATAATGACATCCCTCCGGCGGCACGCGGCTATTGGGCTCACCACGACAGTGATCGCGGGAACCGGCACGCTGGCCTTCTCCGTGCCAACAACCAAGGCAGAGATTTATCAGTTCGTCGGGCGCGACGGTTCGATCTCCCTCACCAACGTCCCGTCAGACTCGCGCTATCGAAAAATTGAGGTCGAATCCAGCCGACTCCACGCCCCCTTGTCCGAGCGAGAACTCGAACCAGTCATTCGTCGGCACTCTTCGCAACACCAGCTCCATCCCGCATTGATCCGAGCCGTCATCAAAGCTGAATCGGACTTTGATCCACGGGCGGTTTCTCGCGCTGGCGCTATCGGCCTGATGCAACTGATGCCACAGACCGCTGTGCGTCTGGATGTGCGGGATATGTATGATCCAGATGATAATGTGGGCGGAGGGACCAAATACTTACGCCAGCTGCTCGACCGCTTCCATGGGAACTTACCGCTGGCCCTGGCGGCCTACAATGCCGGAGAGAATGCGGTCGACTACTATCAGGCACTTCCCCCGTTCGATGAAACCAGGCAATACGTACGGAAGGTTCTCCGATACTACCGCACGTTCCTTGTCCGCGATGGCGTCATCACAGAACGTCCGATCAGCCGATACTCCCCCGCAGAGACAACAGCAACCCCCGTGATTTCTGAGATGTCTTCCCACTAACTACATCCCCGCTCGATAGGCGACTGTGTTGTTGCCAACCGACCCGCTTGGCCTCTGGAAAATCTGACCGGTAATGGGCTCCGACGCTATTCTCTCGCCACAGCGCTGCTTCCGCGACGCATTGCGCCACCTGCACCATGTTTTTCACTTCCAGCGCTGCTCGGCTTGCAAACGGCTGGGTCACGAGTTGGGCCCACCGTGACAGTTGCGCACAGGCCCGGATGAGTGACTCGCCCGAACGAATGACGCCGACTTGTCCCCACATCGTTCGCCGAAGTGAACTTCGCAACTTTTCCGCATCCTCCAGTGTACCGAATTGGCCCATTCGGAGCGTGGCCTCCTGAGACGACAGTGCGGGGAGCTCGTGTCTGTCGGCAAAAGCCACGGCCGCCGATGCCGCACGCACGCCAAACACCAATCCTTCGAGCAAGGAATTACTCGCCAGACGATTCGCTCCATGCACACCGCTACAGGCCACCTCCCCGGCGGCAAAGAGCCCTGAAACGGTTGTCGCACCGTTCAGATCAGTCCAGACCCCGCCCATCATATAATGCGCGCTTGGAGACACAGGGATCCATTCTTCCGTGATATCGATGTCATAGCGAAGGCAGGTCGCATAAATTGTCGGGAATCGCCTTTTCACGAACTCCGCACCCAAATGGGTGACGTCATGATAGACATGACGCGCTTTCGTCGCCGCCATCTCCGCCAGGATTGCCCGCGACACGATGTCTCTCGGCGCTAACGCCCCCATGGGGTGGTACCGCTGCATGAACAGGGCTCCCTTATTGTTGCGCAACTGCGCGCCCTCCCCTCGCATCGCTTCCGACAGCAAGAACGGCGGACTCGACGGCAAATACAGTGCAGTGGGATGGAATTGAACAAACTCCATATCTTGAAGCACCGCGCCCGCGCGCAGCGCCATGGCCATTCCATCACCGGTGGCGTTCGGGGGATTGGTCGTCCGCGCATAGATCTGCCCGGCCCCGCCGGTGGTCAGCACAACCGCGCGAGTCGGCAGTACGAACTGGCGACCAGACCCTTCATTCAGCACAACGGCCCCGCAGCAACGTCCGGCGTCAACTACTAGATCCACGGTAAAGTGATGATCCAATCGCCGAATACGCTCCTGCCGATTCACCTCGGCAATCAACACTCGCACCATCTCGTTCCCCGTCGCATCCCCCCGTGCGCGCAGAATGCGGCTCCGGCTGTGGGCAGCCTCCCGAGCGAACGCAAACTTGCCACCGACTTTGTCGAACTTGGCGCCCCACACGATCAATTCTTGAATCCGCTCAGGTCCTTCTTCCACGAGGACCCGCACTGCTTCTTTCCGGCAGAGCCCATGCCCCGCTTTGAGCGTGTCGGTTAAATGGATGGCCACGTCGTCTTCTTCACTCATCGCCACCGCCACCCCGCCCTGTGCATGGATCGAACTGCTCTGAAGCGGATGCCCTTTCGTCAGCACCATGACACGTCCGACACGGCTCAACTCCAACGCCGCGCGAAGACCGGCCACACCGCTCCCAATGACCAGGAAATCAGCCTGTACCGGAGCACGGGATCGACGAGATGGCATGGATTACTTCTTCTTGGGAGAACGTGTGGAGTCGGTCGTGGCCTGCCGAGCTTTCATACCGAAGGGAGCATCGCCCTGAACCCCGCGCAAAAGAATCGACTGTGTTCCGACCCACTGCAATCGCGTATGCCCTCGCTGACGGAGACCCGGATCGTCCGCATCTTTTTTCCACAGCCCCTGCCAATGCACGAACACATCGATGTTGTCCCCTTCGATCATAATGCGCTCGACCGCGAAGTCCAACGTGATGGCACTAAATGTCTCGAAATCGCCCTGGGCCTCTTCCCGCAGCCGCTCAAGCTGGTCAATCGGTATCATGAGCGAGGCCAAATCCGACGAATCTTTCTTCACATACGCTTGGCGAAGCGATTCCACCGCCCGATCGATACGGAGGTACCGTTCGTGATCTTCGGGATACTGAATCGTCTTGCCACCGCAGCCGACGCCGATCAAGGCTATCGAGCCAAGCAGGGTCAACAGGGGAAACAGTAGGAATTTGTCCGGTAACTTCATAGTTGCAGTATAGAAATGGGTA
>VBOL01000077.1 GCA_005887945.1 Nitrospirota bacterium | reverse complement strand
CTTGCAGCAGAAGCTTCATGAATAATGCGGGGAGTAGCGGCGTGAGACGATCGCGAACCGAGTCGTCGTCCACATGATGATTTATGACGTGTCTGCCACGCGTGCAGATGCCTTGCTCAAGCAAGATGGGCGAGACGACCGAGGGTTCGAGGTCCGAAGTTCATGGTTTTCGGAACTTCGAACCCAGAACTTCGAACTCCGTATCGCGCCTGACGCGCTCCACCCCACCAGTTTGTGAGGACCCTGCGCGAAGAATGTGGTCTATCAGCTTTACATTCAAATACTTGCCCAATATAATTCGGAAGTTTTGCACACATGTTGCCGTGAGGGATACGTTTGCGTTGACCGCCTAGGCCTCTCACGTCAGGAACCTCCTCTACCGATCTCATCACACGCGCCCCGGATGCGTCGTGTGTGATGAGGCTAGAGGCGCAGGGTGTACGATCACGGCCAAAGTTACGGTCACCCATGATGCTGGTATTATCTTCCTCTTCTTCTTATGGAACTCAGATCCGGTGAGGGGAACTTGCTGTTCAGCCGGGCCTCGCTGGTTCTTCGTCATGGTCCTCGTCACCCTGGCTTGCGGCCTGCTGCCGGTGCGTGCGGTCGTTGCGGAGCAGGACGGAGTCAAAGTGACTGCGATTGAGATTCGAGGGAACAAGAGGATCGAATTGCCGGCGATTGCTGGCCGATTGACGTTGAAGCCCGGCGATCCCTACACTCCTGAGAATGTCCGCGGACAAATCAAAATTCTCTACGAAACCGGGTTCTTCGAAGACGTGCAGGTGGAGACGGAATCAGGAGCGGGCGGGGTGGCCCTGGCCTTTTTGGTCCGCGAGAAACCGTTTATCACCGAGATCGTGTTCGATGGGAACAAAGAGCTCAGCGACGATAAGCTCAAAGAGAAGATCACGATCAAGAGCCAAGCCTTTCTCGATCAGCCGCAGGCCAAAGAGAGTGCGGAGAAGATTCGCCTGGCCTACCAAGGGAACGGCTACTTCAATTGCCGGGTGATCCCGGTCGTGCAGACCTTGGACGAGGATCGGAAGCGCCTGACGTTTTTCGTGAAAGAAGGGGACAAGGCGCGTGTCAAAACGGTCAATTTTGACGGCCTGCACGCAGTGACGAAAAACGAAATGTTCAATGTGATGGCGACGCGGGAATGGATTCCCTGGTACGGTCTGATCACACAGCTGAAGTTGCCGTCGTGGATCTCGGATGCCGGCGTCTTGAAGCAGGAGGAAATGAACAACGACGTCGAGCGGATCAAAGAGATCTTGCTGAACAAAGGCTATTTAAACGCCCGAGTCGGATTGCCGACTGTGGATCTCAGTGACGATAAGAAATGGTTCGTCGTGACGTACGCGGTGACGGAAGGGGAGCCGTTCACCATCGGCGAAATCGGATTCCGCGGGAATACGGTGTTCGAAGATCCGGAACTTCGCCAGGGGCTCAAGATTAAGGAAGGGGAGATTTTTCAGCGTCAGAAACTTCGTGACGAGATTACGCGGTTGAACGATCTCTATGGGAGCAAGGGCTATTCGTTTGCCGAGGTCTCGCCCAATGTGATTCCGAACATGGAGGACCGGACCGCAACCATCATTCTGACCATCAAGGAAGGGGAGATGATGCGGATCCGTCAGATCAATATCCATGGGAACGAGAAGACCAAAGACAATGTGATTCGTCGTGAGATCCGTGTCGATGAACAGGATGTCATCGATACCCCCTCATTGAAGCGGAGCTTTCAGCGTCTCAATAACTTGAACTTTTTCGAGACGGTGGAAATTCTTCCGGCGCAGGTGGATGTGGATAAGGTCGATCTGAATGTTCGCGTGAAAGAAAAGCCGACCGGCCAGTTCAGCGTCGGCGGCGGATTCAGCACGTTGGACAAGTTGGTCGCAATCGCCGATATTACGGAGGGAAACCTCGGTGGGAATGGCTGGATGGGACGAATTCGCGGTCAGTTGGGTCAGCAGCGGACAATAGGGTTGATCACGTTTCGTAACCCCTATTTGAACGACTCCTTGACCTCAATGCAGCTGGACGTCTACCGCACTGCGACGAACTACTACACCTATTATGAGACGAAAACCGGTGCCAGCGTGACGTTAGGTCGATATCTCTCTGAGTATGCCTCCGGGACCGTGAGCCTGGTCGCGGAGGAGTTGAATTACAAAAATCCACAGCCAGGCCTTTGCCCGAATCAATCTCCTCTTGTGTGTCGTCAACTTGGGACTCAGTCGACGACCGGGTTCCGGACCTCGATGATTCGCGACACGAGAGACTACTATACGGATCCCCGCAGCGGTTGGCGAACTTCTGCGGGCTTCGACTTGGGGACGCCCTACCTGGGCGGGAGCAATAACTTCTATAAATATACTCTGGATGTTATGAAATATACACCGCTGCCTTTCGATACGCGGATTGCGATCCGCGTTCGCTATGGCGCCGCAGTCGGCCTCGAGGGGAAACCCATTCCATTGACCGAACGATACTTTGTCGGCGGCATCAATACGATGCGCGGGTTCGTGTTCGGGCGTGCGGGACCGGTGACTGCCGCCCATACCCTACTCGGCGCTAACAAACAGTTGATCTTCAATAACGATTTTATCTTTACGATTTCCGCTGAAGCCAAATTGAACGGGGTGATCTTCTTTGACTACGGGAAAGGTTTTGACGACAATGAACCTCTCTCATTTAAGTTGCGGCCAACGGCCGGATTAGAAGGGCGATGGATTTCACCCTTTGGCCCCCTCCGTGCCGCGTATGGGATAAACCTGGATCCCCATCCAGGAGAACGCAAAGGGGTCTTCGAGTTTACCATCGGTTCTCTGTTCTAATGGAGCAAGTCTTTGACCACGAGTAAGGGGTAGCGGTGTGATCCATGTTGGTGTCGTCATGCGGAAGGTGTTCTGCACAGGAGGTCTGGTGATGGCGCTCCTCGCTGTCTCCGGCTGTGCTGCAGGCGGGGCTAAAGTCGAAGGGAAGATAGGAGTCGTCGATCCGGCCCGTGTCCTCAACGAGACGAACAGCGGCAAGAAGGCCAAGGATTCCTTGAGCGTATTCTCCAAGAATCGCCAGGCGCTGATTGAGATGGATGAGAAAGAGCTCCGTCGCATGGAAGAAGATTTTGGGAGGCAGGCCAGTGTGTTGAGCGCAACTGCGAAACGGGAGCGCGAAGAGCAGTTTCGACGTCGAGTGGCGGAGTATCAGCAGAAAGCGGGCGACCTGAACCGTGAGGTTCAGGAAAAGCAGAAAGACGTGCTCGAAGGGTTCCGTGAGAAGGTGGGACTCATCGTGGGGAAAGTATCGAAGCGTCTCGGATTACAGGTCGTCATGGATAAGGGGAAAGGCGGCCCCACCCTGTATAGCGAAGAAGGCCTCGATATTACAGGGCAGGTCATTGATGAATTTAATCGTGAATATCCTTAGCCCGCATTATTCATGCGGGGTAGGTGCATGCGTAGGATGTGGTACTCGTGAAGAGCGGAGGAGGATTCGATGGAACGAACGAGAGTGACTAGTCTGATCAGCGCAGTGGCATTGTGGTTGGCGATGGTGTCGCCGGTGTTGTCGGATGAAACCTTCAAGGTTGCGGTGATGAACCAACAAGTGGTGATCGAGCTGTCGAAGGCCGGCAAGCGGGCGTTAGAAGAGCTCAAGGCCTACTCCATGACCAGGCAAAAGATCATCAATGCCGACGATCAAGAACTGAAGGAATTGCAACAGATGATTCAAGACGGGAAGTTGACCGACAGCGCGAAGCAAGAGAAGCAAGGTCAGTTTCAGGCCAAGTTGGAGGCCTATCAACGTCGCCTGGCCGACTTCAATCGCGAGATTCAGCAGAAGCAGCGTGAAATGGTGGCGGAATACTCGAAAAAAGTGCAAGCGGCCGCGCAAGCCGTGGGAGAAAAGAACGGGTTCGTCGCGATCATCGACAAGGGGAACGAGACGATGATGAAGATCGTGCTCTATCATCAGCCTGCGTTGGACCTGACCGATCAGGTGGTGAAGGAGTTTGATCGACAGAATAAATAGCAGAGGAGGGGATGGAGCCTGATGATCTTCTGTGCTCGCGCAACGCGCGGCCTTAGAAGTGTGGGAGGGGCAGCCTGGTCGTCCTCCTGCTCGCGGAACGCGCACGATAAGCATGTGCTCGTTCGACGCGCGCAATGGAGGATTAACCAGGCTACCCTCGAAAGTGAAGTGTGGGATTGGGATGACACTTACAGTGGAAGATCAATCAGCCCCTATCCCTGAAGAAATACCGAGCGAGCTTGGAGGGAGCATTCTTAGTGTCGACATAACTTCAGAATGCACGCAACTGAAGTCTTGCTTATGAGGAGGTTCCGCCGATGTCCGTGATGGAACAAGCAGAAATTCAGTCCCTCTTGCCGCACCGGTATCCCTTTCTCCTGGTCGATCGCGTGCAGGAGTTGGACCCCGACCGGCGGATCGTAGGGATCAAGAACGTGACGATCAATGAACCCTTCTTTCAAGGACATTTCCCCGGACGCCCGGTCATGCCGGGGGTGTTGATTCTCGAAGCCATGGCTCAAGTTGGTGCGGTTCTGGCGTTTAAGTCGATGGGGCACGCCACGCGTCCGGTGGTCTATCTGACCGGTATCGATGGCGCGAGGTTTCGAAAACCGGTCGTGCCCGGTGATCGGTTGCGGTTTGAGATCGACGTTGTCAAGAAACGGGCGCCGTTCTGGAAGATGCAAGGCAAGGCTTTTGTCGAGGAGGAGCTCGTCTGTGAGGCCGAAGTGACCGCCATGGTGACCGAGGAAAAAGACGTGAAGTGTGAGACGAAATGAAATGTGGTCGGCGCCCACACGTGCGGTGAACGAATAACGATTCACAATTTGCGTCTCACTGGAGGTTAAGAGTGCAGATTCATTCAACTGCGATTGTTCATCCCAAGGCTAGTCTTGCCGATGATGTGGAGGTCGGGCCGTTTTGCCTGGTCGGTGAGCATGTCACGATCGGAAAGGGAACCAGATTGTTATCTCATGTGTCGGTCGACGGATGGACGGAGATTGGTGAGCGGAATGAGTTGCATCCCTTTGCCTCGATCGGCGGACCGCCTCAGCACCTCGGATATAAGGGGGAACCGACCAAGGTCATCATCGGCCATGACAATATCCTTCGCGAGTATGTCACAGTCAACCGCGCGACGATACAAGGCGGTGGGAAGACCACCATCGGTTCCAAGAACTTCTTGATGGCCTATGTGCACGTCGCCCATGATTGTCATCTCGGAAGCCATCTCATCCTGGCCAATGCCGCGAGTTTAGCCGGCCACATCACCATCGGCGACCATGCCATCATCGGGGGACTGACCGGTATCCATCAACATGTGCGGGTCGGGTCGTACTCCATGGTCGGCGGCTGTTGCGGCATCGTGCAAGACCTCCCGCCGTTCATGCGGGCTGCGGGTGGCTATCGTGCGCGGATGTATGGCCTTAACTCGGTGGGGTTGCGCCGCCAAGGGTTTTCTCCCGATCGGATCTCGGTACTGAAACGGGCGTACGATATGCTCTTCCGCTCGGGGCACCGAATCGCCGAAGCGGCCAGGCTCGCCAAGGCTGAATTCGGAGAACAACCAGATGTCATGACCGTCCTGGGGTTCCTGGAGGGCACGAAGCGCGGCATCTGCCGGTCGGTCGGCAGAGATCAAGAGGATGAGGAGTAAGCAACGTGGCATCACAACCTCACGTCATCGATGGCGAACGGATTGGGCTCATTGCCGGTAATGGTCGCTTCCCCATCATCTTTGCGGACAATGCTAGAAAGCTGGGGTACTATGTCTCGGCGGTTGCGCATATCGGCGAAGCAGAGCCGGAACTCGAACAGCATGTCGACCGCATCCACTGGATCAAGATTGGTCAGCTCAACAAATTGATCAACGCCTTCAAGGCCGATGGCGTTGAAAGAGCCGTCATGCTTGGCGGCGTCAAGAAGACGCATGTCTTCACGACTGTCCGTCCGGACCTCCGGGCTCTGGCCCTCTTCGCGCGGGTGGCTCTGTGGCGAGATGATGACATTCTGCGTGAAATTGCCGCGGAGATTGAACGGGAAGGCATTGTGATCTGTGATGCAACCTTCGGGCTTGAGGGGATTCTCGTGGAAGAAGGGGCGTTGACCGCTCGGACCCCATCGGAGAAAGAGTGGGAGGACATCCGCTACGGGTGGGAAGTGGCGCATGAAATCGTGGCCGTCGAGGCGGTCGAAGGCACGGACGGAGCCATCAAGCGCGGCGGCGATTTGGCCAAGGAGGGCGCGGTAGTAGTCAAGCGATCGAAGCCGCAGCAGGACTTACGGTTCGATCTCCCAACCGTGGGACCTCGGACCATCGAGGTGATGGCATCGGTCAAGGCCTCCGTGTTGGCGATCGAAGCCGGGCGGACCATCCTGTTGGATCGCGAGATCATGTTGGACAAGGCCCGGTCTGCCCGTATTGCCATTGTCGGGATCTCGAAACTCGAACCAAGCGGGAAATGAACCTCGCAGTATGACACCGTTTAGGGCAGGAGTCATCGGTGTCGGACATCTCGGGCAGCACCATGCGCGCCTCTATGCCTCCTTGCCTGGAGTGCGACTCGTCGGTGTGGCGGATCAGTCGGTCGAGCGTGCGCAGACGGTCGCAGATCGGCATGGGGTGCGCGTCTTTCGTACGGCTGATGAATTGTTGCCGCACGTCGATGTCGTCAGTGTGGCGGTGCCCACGTCAGGCCACTATGCCATCGCAAAAGCCTGTCTGCAGGCGGGCAAACATGTGTTGGTCGAAAAGCCGCTTGCCGTCACGCCCGGAGAGGCACAGGAGTTGGTGCAGCTGGCCAAACAGCGGGGCTGTTGTGTACAGGTTGGCCACAGCGAGCGGTTCAATCCGGTGATGTCATTGATGCGCCCCCATATCGGGAGGCCTGTGTTCATCGAATGTCACCGTCTCAGCAGTTTCAGTGAACGGGGGACGGACGTGGATGTGGTGTTGGACCTGATGATTCACGATTTGGATCTTGTGCTGTCCTTGAATCCCGGTCGCGTTGAAGAGGTGCGCGCCGCGGGGGTGGCGGTGTTGTCCTCCTCGATCGATATCGCCAACGCCCGCATTCAGTTCTGGAGCGGCTGCGTGGCCAACCTGACCTCCAGCCGCGTGTCGACGAATAAGATGCGCCGGTTGCGCCTCTTCCAACGAGATAACTATCTGTCGATCGATTTCCAGACACGGCAAGGGATGATTTGCCGACGCACCGCTAAGGCCGGGGAGCGGCCGACTGTCGAGGTCGAGCAGCTGCAGGGTGGAGACGAAGAACCGTTGAAGCTCCAACTTGAATCGTTTCTTCACGCAGCCGGCACGGGCACGAGGCCGGTGGTGTCGGGTGAGGATGGCGCGGCGGCAGTGGATGTGGCGCATCAGGTCTTGGAGGCCATTACGGCTTTTGCAGCTCGCCATGAAGAAGGAGGTAGTCGGGATACGGGGGTAATGGGATAGGGGGTACCGGGATAAAAAGGGGTAAGGGGGGGTAACGGCGTAGAAGGTCAGGCTCTTACTTCTCTACCCCATTATCCCGCTACCCCCATACCCTATCCTCAAAGCCATGCGAATACTGATCGTAACAGGCGAAGCCTCGGGTGATCTCCACGGGGCTCATTTAGCCAAAGCGATCACGGCGCTCGACCCGACGGCCCAGCTGGTCGGCATTGGTGGACCTGCAATGCGTGCCGCAAAGGTGAGCCTTGTGCCGGGTGTCCCGCAGCTGGATGTGATGGGATTGATCGGGTTATCCGCTATCCGAGTCATGGTCCAGCGCGTGCGCGCCATCCGGCAGGTGCTAAAGGCAGAGGCCTGGGATCTTGTCGTGTTGATCGATAATCCGGGGCTGAACTTTCATTTTGCCCGGGTTGCCAAAGCCGCCGGTCGACGTGTGCTCTACTACATTGCCCCACAAGTGTGGGCCTGGCGGCCGGGGCGCATGAAGTGGATTCAGCGCCGGGTCGATCATGTCGTCGTCATCCTCCCATTCGAGTCGGAACTGTATCGCCAGGCAGGAGTTCGTTGCACGTTCGTCGGCCATCCATTGCTTGATACGGTGGCGCCGCATTATGATCGTGCGAAGCTTCGCGGGGAATTCGGCTTGGACGAGTCCTCCCGCGTCGTTGGATTGTTGCCTGGGAGTCGAGTGAGCGAAGTCGAAATGCTCTTGCCGGTGCTCCTCAAGGCGGCTGCTCAACTGGTCGTGGCCGAACCGGGAACACAATTTATCCTGGCGCAGGCCTCCTCAATTGACGATAATCTGATCCAGGCCCTGCTGCAGCACAGCCCTGTGCCGGTCCGAGTGGTGCACGATCAGGCCAGTGAGGTGATGGCCCTGTCCGAAGTGTTGTTCATTGCGTCGGGGACTGCGACCTTGCAGGCGGCGGTGGTGGGGACTCCCATGGTGTTGCTGTACAAGACGTCGCCGTTGACGTATCGGCTGGCGCGTTGGCTGATCAATGTGAAATGGATCGGGCTTGTCAATTTGGTGGCCGGCCGATCGGTCGTGCCGGAACTGATTCAGGATGAGGCGACGGCCGAGCGGTTGTGTCAGGAAGTCCTTCACCTTTTGCGCGATCCGTCGGCATATAATGATATGAAAGAAGGGCTGCGACAAGTGCGGCAATCATTGGGGGAACCCGGCGCCTCCAGTCGAGCTGCGCAGGTGGCATTGTCTGAATGTCGACTTTAGATCGTTTGATACGATTGGTCCGCTACCTGAAGCCCTATCGGGTTCGGTTGAGTGCGGCGTTCGTCTGCTCGGGGCTGGTGGCGGCCTTCTCCGGCGCCTACGCCTGGCTCGTCAAGCCGGTCCTCGACGAGATTTTCATCAACAAGAACGAAAGCCTCTTGCTGGTGCTCCCGCTCGCGCTCTTCGCCGTGGCGGTGCTCAAGAGCGTCTTCAACTACGGGCAAAACTATCTCATGAACTATGTCGGGAATCAGGTGATCACCGACATTCGACAGGAGTTGTTCGGGAAACTCATTCGGCTGCCCGTTCCCTATCACGATGTGAATACGTCGGGGCGGTTGGTGTCTCGTGTGGTGAACGACGTCACGTTGATGGCCAACGCGGTGGCGGGAGTGCTGAAAGATATTTTTCAGCAGGGACTCACGTTCCTGGCCATGATGGGGGTGATCTTCTATCAGGATTGGCGGCTGGCCGGTCTCTCGGTGATCGTCATTCCCTTGGCCGTATTCACGATGGTGCGGATGGGGAAGCGGTTGCGGGCGTTGGGGGCAAGCGGCCAGGAGCGGATGGGGGATATGGCCTCCACACTTCAGGAGACGTTATCCGGCATTCGCATGGTGAAGGCCTATGGACGCGAAGAGTCGGAAGCGGCGCGATTTCAACAGAGCAACCGCTCGTTCCTAAGTACGACGATGAAGGCGATTCAAGTCTCCTCCCTCGGGTCGTCGCATATGGAAGTGATCGGTGTCGTAGGGGTCGCGGCGATTATTTGGTATGGCGGTTTCCTCGTGATCAACGGCTCGATGACGCCGGGGGCGTTTTTCTCATTTCTGACAGCGATGTTCATGGCCTATACGCCGATTCGCCGATTGTCCGGTTCCAATAATTCGATTCAACAGGCGCTGGCTGCGGCGGAACGGGTCTTTGGCGTCTTGGACCTCAAGACCGAGCAGGATGCGGAACGGGGCCGGTTGGAGTTGCCGCGGATTGCACAGTCGGTGACGTTTGACGATGTGACGTTTCATTATGAGAGCCAGGCGGTGCCGGCGCTCAACGATATCAACCTGACGATTCGCGCCGGAGAAATGGTGGCCCTCGTGGGCAGCAGTGGCAGTGGAAAAACGACTCTGGTCAATCTTATCCCACGCTTTTACGAACCGACGGCCGGTCGCATTCTCATCGACGGGGTCGATATTCAGTCGTACACCCTCCGCTCGCTCCGATCGCAGATTGGCATGGTGTCGCAAGATGTGGTCTTGTTTGACGACAGCATTCGCAACAACATCGCCTTTGGACGGGAGGGCACGACCGACGAAGACATTATCCAGGCGGCGCGACTGGCCTATGCCCATGACTTTGTCGAGCGCCTTCCGCAGGGGTACCAGACGGTCGTGGGTGAGAAAGGGGTGAAGCTCTCCGGCGGGGAGCGGCAGCGCGTGGCCATTGCCCGCGCAATCTTACGCGACCCTCCCTTGCTCATTCTCGATGAAGCGACGTCGGCGTTGGACACCGAGTCCGAACGGGTCGTCCAGCTGGCCCTCGCCAATTTGATGAAGAATCGAACGACCGTCGTCATTGCCCATCGGTTGACCACGATTCAACAGGCCGATCGGATCATGGTGCTGGCCCGGGGCTCGATCGTCGAGGTGGGGACGCACGACGAGCTGCTCCGCCGCGGGGGACAGTATCAACGGCTCCATGCGATGCAGTTCCAGGATGTGCCCGATGCGTAACCCCGCCATGAACCGAGTCGAGAAGTGGCTGAAGCTCTCTGTCCTTCCTCCGATCGGGGCCTCGGTGATTCGAGGGCTGGGGCGGTCGATGCGGATGGATTCGCAGGGCCACGAGCAGGTGGATGCCTTGTATCGTCAAGGCCGGCATATCATCCTCGCATTTTGGCACGCGCAGCAGCTCATGGTCCCTACAGGCTATCGTGGAACAGGGGCCAACGTGTTGATCAGCCAGCATCAGGATGGTGAGATCATCGCGCGCATCATCTCTCGATTCGGGCATCGGGCGGTCCGTGGATCGAGCACCAGGGGTGGGGCGTTTGCCTTGCGGGAGCTGATCCGCTTGGGGCGATCCGGTGCTGATCTTGTGGTGACTCCCGATGGACCCAAGGGGCCTCGCCAGGTGGCGAAACTCGGGGTGGTTCAGCTGGCGAAAGCAACCGGGCTTCCGATTGTGCCGCTGGCCTTTAGCTCCTCAAAAAAAAACTCTTCGCGAGCTGGGATCGGTTCATGGTCCCATACCCATGGTCTCGAGGCCTCTATCTGTGGGGCGCCCCCATCTGGGTTCCGCGAAATTCTGATGAACAGGCGTTGGAGGATGCATGCCTGGAGCTTGAGACGGTCCTGAATCGACTGACGGATCAGGCGGAAGAGGCCGTTAAAGGTGAAACGTGAGGTGTTAAGCGTTGGAGGTAAGGGGGTTGAGAGCCTGTCCGACATTGCCGTTCGCCGCAGACGAAAGGTCATTGTCGGACAGGTTCCTAGGCGCGTCGTTTCACGCTTCACGCCTCTCGCCTAAGGCGCAAAGCCATGTGGCGTCTCTTCTACAATATTGTGATGCTGGTCGTTTCGCCGGTCATCGTGGCGGTTCTGCTGGCCAAGCGACGGTGCCGTCGCGGATTGCTTCAACGGCTGGGACTAGAAAATAGTCTGTCCAGTCTATCAGGTCCATCTTGTCGACCGGACCAACCAGATAGACCAAACGAACCAGATAGACTTGACAGCCCAGACCGACCAGACAGAGCAGTGATCTGGATCCACGCTGTCTCTCTCGGTGAAGTGGTGGCGGTGACACCGCTCGTCAACGAGCTGCATCGTCGTCATCCTGCGTATCGCCTGGTGGTCTCGACGGTGACCGAGACTGGACGGGAAGCCGTGGAGCACCGTTTGGCCGGTGTGGCAGACCACTGCTATGCGCCGCTCGATTTCCCCTGGGTCGTCTCCCGCTTCATCGAACGACTGCAACCCTGCCTCTATCTTTTCGTTGAGACCGAACTCTGGCCGAATCTCTTGTGGTACCTGCGTCGGCGCGGAGTGCCGACTGCCCTCGTGAACGGTCGGCTCTCGACCAGGTCTTTTGCACGGCAGCAGTGGGCGCCCGTACGATCCTTCTACCGGACGATGTTGCAGCCGCTCAGTCTCTGCCTGATGCAGTCGGATCGGGACGTTGACCGTATCATCGCGCTGGGAGCAGAGGCCTCGCGAGTCAGGCGGACAGGGAATATCAAGTTCGACCAGCCGATACCAGCCGTCACGGAGGGTGGGACAACAAGGGCTCATCTTGAGCTTCAGGACACGGAACAGCTGTTTGTGGCAGGTAGTACCCATCCCGGTGAAGAAGAGACCCTCGTGGGATGCTATCGGGCACTCATGACACAGTGTCCCTCAGCGGTCTTGCTGCTGGCTCCTAGACACATTGAACGAGTGGAATCGGTGGAGGCGATGATTCGAGCGCGCGGGTTCGCTGTGCAGCGACGCAGTACCATCGGGCAGGCCGGTGCGCCGCGGTGTACCGGCCCCCGTGTGGTGGTGCTCGATTCGCGTGGCGAATTGTCTGCGATCTACCGGGAAGCTGTGGTGGCATTCGTCGGAGGCACACTTGTCCCGATTGGTGGACACAATTTGCTGGAGCCGGCTCAGTGGGCGAAGCCGGTGTTGTTCGGTCCCTACACCGACCATTGTGCGGAGATTGCAGACCTTTTGATTCAGGCGGGAGGTGGCCGTCGGGTTCTCCAGGCGGAGGACCTCACCAGACAAGTATTGACCCTCTTTTCTGATGACGAGGAACGGGGGCGAATGGGCCGGTCGGCTCGTCAGGTGGTCGAACAGAATCAGGGAGCCTTGCAACAAACGCTGGAGGCCATCGACAGGCTGCTGACGCCGCAGCAAGGCATCAGCGGGTCTCCTCTCGCGGACCGGTCGCTTCCCCTCATGGCTGGACGATAATAAAAAAGTGTTGAATCCTGGGACAAAGGTCAGATGGTGGCTGATATGGGCTGCCATCCCGTATGGGGTCGTTGCGCGGCTGCGCGCGCTCCTGTACTACTGGGGCTGGTTCGCTCAGCGGAGATTGCCGGTTCCCGTGCTGAGTGTCGGGAATCTCACGCTGGGGGGGACAGGAAAAACGCCGATGGTCATTGTGCTTGCCGATTGGCTCCTTGCTCAAGGGAAACGGGTGGCGATTCTCAGTCGGGGCTATCGAAGGACAAGTACTGATCCGTATCTGTTGGTGTCGAATGGCGAGCGCCTGCTGGTCGGCCCGAACGAGGCAGGCGATGAGCCATTCTTGATGGCGCAGCGTTGTCCGAAGGCAATTGTTGCGGTTGGCGCCGATCGCTATGAGCTCGGTGACTGGGTCTTGGATCGATTTCCGATCGATTGCCTGGTACTCGACGATGGATTTCAGCACCTGGGGCTCTATCGCGACGTGAATCTCTTGCTGGTAGATGCCACGGATGCGGAGGGACTCGCGGCCTTGGTGCCGGCCGGTAGGCTCCGGGAACCGCTGCAGGCGGCGGCGCGCGCGACCGCGATCGTGGTCACGAGAGCGGACGTGCCGGCTCAAGTGACACAGGTATGTCGCAGGCTGCAGGCAACGCTCGGTACGATGCCGGACCCGATTCAGGTGGTCTTTTGTCCGGAGAGTCTCGTGTCGGCGGTGACCGGAGCGTCGCAGCCGCTCTCCTGGTCCAAGGGAAAAACAGCGCTGCTCTGTAGCGGCGTGGGACATGCCGGATCGTTTCGCTCCCTCGTCGAGCGAATAGGGATCAGGATTCTGGATGAAGTGGCCTATGCCGATCACCATGCCTATACGAGTCAGGATGTCGAGCGACTGCGAGCCAGAGCGACAGAACTCCAGGCTGAGCTGGTCGTGACGACGGAAAAAGATGCCTGCAAGTTGGCCGCGCTGCTCCAACTCACCGATAGTTGGTGGGCGGTCCGACTGAGCACGTACGTGATAGCGGGGGAAGATCGGCTTAAGCGACTCGTGTTGAGTCAACCGGACAGTATTCCGGCGGAGGCTTGTGGGTAGAGACACCATCAAAAGAATTCTTGTGCGTGGACCCAACTGGCTTGGCGATGCGGTGATGTGCGAGCCTGCGCTCCGTGGATTGCGGAAACTGTTCCCCGACGCTCAGATTGCGCTGTTGGTCAAACCGGCTGTGGCCGATTTGTTCGCGGGCCATCCGGCATTGACGCGCGTGCTGACCTACGATACCGAGGGGCGTCATGCGGGGCTCTCCGGTAAGTGGGTGCTGGCTGGGCAGTTGCGGCGGCAAGGCTTCGATCTGGCGGTATTGTTTCAGAATGCGTTCGAGGCGGCCGTCCTGACGTTCCTGGCCGGTGTGTCGCGGCGCTATGGGTATGCGACAGATGGGCGAAGTCTGCTATTGTCCGATCCAGTCGCTGCGCCGGATCGCCGTACGCTCGTCCATCAAGTCCGCTATTATTGGGATCTGTTGAAGCCGCTGGGCCTCACGGGCGATCCCCCAACACCGGAACTCTTCGTTTTTCCTGAGGAGGAACAGGCGATGGCGGGGCGATTTGCGCAGGGCGGATTGAGCACCACGAATGTCATCGTCGGAATCAACCCCGGTTCGACCTACGGCGGGGCCAAACGCTGGTTGCCCGAACGGTTTGCCGAGGTCACGGAACGACTCTGCTGCACGATTCGTGAATCTCGTGAACAGCAAGTCAGCGTGGTGATTTTGGGGGCCAAGGGAGAAGAGGGTTTGGGCCATGAGATTGCTGCGCGTCTCACATCCCGATCCCTGGTCTTGTCCGGGGCGACGACGATCCGTGAATTGATGGCGGCGGTGAAACGTTGCGCCATGCTCCTCACGAATGATACCGGCCCTATGCACATCGCTTCCGCGTTCCAGGTGCCGGTCGTTGCGATCTTCGGGCCGACCGATTGGCGTACCACGTCGCCCTTTGGGAGCCCCCATGCCATTGTGCGGCAGCCGGTCGATTGCGCTCCCTGCCTGTTGCGTGAATGTCCTATCGATCATCGGTGCATGACAAGGGTCTCGGTGGATCAAGTCTATGAAGCAGCAACGAAGCAGTTATCTGGTTTGACTGGTTCATCTGGTGTATCTGGTTCCAACCAAACCAACCAGACAAACGAGATCAACCAAATCAACCAAACAAACGTTCTCGATGGTGTCACCGTGTTTCTGGATCGGGATGGAACATTGAACTACGACCCAGGCTATCTGAAGGTCGCCGCAAAGCTTAAGTTGTTGGCGGGGGTGGGGCCAGCCCTAGCGCGTTTGAAAGGGGCCGGGGCGAAATTAGTGGTCGTGACCAACCAATCCGGTGTTGGCCGTGGGATTATTACCCTCAAAGATCTGGAAGCGATCCATGCCCGCCTGCAAGGTCTTTTGGAACAGGAGGATGCGGCGCTGGATGCGATCTATTTCTGCCCGCACCATCCTGACGATGGCTGCCGCTGTCGCAAACCGAATGCCGGGATGGTGGAACGGGCTGTATCGGAGTTGCAACTGGATCTCCGACGTTCCTATTTGATCGGCGATCACGCGCGCGACATACAATTGGCACACAGGGTGGGTGCCAAGGCTATTCTCCTCACACCAGCGCTGGTCGACGCGCAGTCGTTGGATAGGCTCAAGGTTGAACAGGCCATGCCGGATACCGTGGCAAAGTCCATGGCTGAGGCAGTTGACTGGATTCTGAAGGACGTGAGGACATAGGTAAATAGGCTGAAGGTTTGAAGGCTGAAGGTTCGAAGTTCTGAAACCTCGGTCTCAGCCAAGGCGTTGATCATGCGTGATCATACAAAACTTAGGGCATTTGAGTTGGCTGATGAAGTAGCCATGTTGGTGTATCGGACAACCGGAGGGTTTCCAAAAGAAGAGTTGTTTGGACTGACTTCTCAAATACGGCGGGCAGCAGTTTCAGTTCCTTCTAACATTGTAGAGGGGTGTGCTCGTGACAGCGCGGCAGATTACCTCAGATTTCAATATCGCCTTCGGGTCATTGAGGGAACTACACTATCAATTAAATTTGGCGAAGCGTCTGGGCTTCTTGCGCACCGAGGATTCATCCCTGCTTGAACCCAAGGTCATAGAAACCGAGAAGGTTTTGAATGGCTTGATTCGTGCCTTGCGAGAAAATTCATAACCTTCAGCCTTCAGTCTAAGCACCTGATTTATGGAAGACTATCGCCACATCTTGTTTATCAAGCCGAGTTCACTGGGCGACATCGTACATGCGATGCCGACCTGTGCGGCAATTCGACGAGCCTATCCCAAGGCTCGACTAACCTGGCTGGTTAAGCGCATGGGCTGGTCTCGTCGAGCGCATCGACGGGGTAGATCGAGTATGGCCGGTGGAATCGACGCTCAAGGGGTGGCTTTCCCAGGTGTCCTCCCTTCGTGCAGAGCGTTTTGATCTCGTCGTGGACCTTCAAGGGCTCTTTCGGAGCGCCGCCATCGGGTCGCTCAGCGGGTCTCCTCTGCTTGTGGGATTTGCCAATGGGCGAGAGGGGAGTCCCTGGTTCTATTCGAGACGCGTACCGGTTCCTCAATTGGAGATGCATGCGGTCGATCGGTACTTGCTTGTAGCCAAGGCTGTGGGGGCTGTGGAGTCCGGTGCGCCGGAGTTCCGTTTCCGCATTCCGCAAACCGATTATGAGGAAGTCGATCGGCTGTTAAGCCAATCCGGTGTGACGCCTGGAACGAGTTGGGTGGCGCTGAATGTCTCTGCCCGCTGGCCGACCAAGCGGTGGCCCGCTGCGTCCTTTGCCGAAGTCGCAGATCGGCTGCAGCAAGAAGGATGTGGCGCGGTGGTGTTGATTGGTGGTCCTAAGGATCGAGCAGATGTTGTGGCGGTGAGC
>VBOL01000076.1 GCA_005887945.1 Nitrospirota bacterium | reverse complement strand
AAATTAGACTGGTGCTTGGCAGCGAACCGGACGCGGATGCCTACTTTGTCCCTCGAAAGAACTACTTTTTAGGCCGGTGGATTAAACATTGTGGCTGGTATCCCGATTATCGGCAACCGCAGTTGTTTCGAAAGGGACGGTTTCGCTATCGAGACGAACTTGTCCATGAGAGTTTTGATTGTGACGGGACAGTTGGGTTTCTCAAGAGCCCCGCCCTGCAGTATCCGTTTCGAGACATCGATCACTACGTGGCGAAGCAGGATCGCTACTCCGACCTGATGGCCCGTCGCATGCTGGAGCAAGGCAGGAGATTTTCTTCCCACCAACTGATCAGCCATCCGCTCGGCGCGTTTCTCAAGATGTATGTGCAGCGGACCGGCTTTCTCGACGGCATGCAGGGTTTGATTCTCTCCGGACTCTATGCCTACTACACCTTCATCAAGTATGCGAAATTCTGGGAGCTCTCGAAAGGGAATTGATTCATTAAACCATTGTGAGATCGGGTGATTTGTCGGACTCAAACAATGGGACAATCCTCACATCGTAAAATGAGACAATTCTTCATATGAAGGTCAGCGGATTTACATTTGTGCGGAACGTGGTGAAGTACGACTATCCGGTCGTGGAGTCGATCCGTTCTATTTTGCCGGTGGTTGATGAGTTCATCGTGAATGTCGGGCGGTGCGACGATGGCACGCTTGAGCTGATTCGCTCGATCGGCGATCCAAAAATAAAAATCGTGGAGTCGGTTTGGGATGAGACGCTGAGAAAAGATGGACTGATCTACGCCCAACAGACCAACATTGCGTTGTTACACTGTACCGGAGATTGGGCGTTCTACATTCAAGCCGACGAGGTCGTGCATGAAGACGATTTGCCGGTCATCCAGGGGGCGATGCACCGCCATCTTGGCAATCCGGCGGTGAAAG
>VBOL01000075.1 GCA_005887945.1 Nitrospirota bacterium | reverse complement strand
GCAAACCCAAACTTCCCCCAGGCCTGCATCACATTGCCGTCGAGATCGAATTTCTGAATGCGGTTGTTGCCGCTGTCTGCGATATAGACCACATCATTCGGCCCGACTGCCATTCCACGCGGATAGTAGAAGCTCCCTTCCTCCGAAGAGGGTTCGCCGCCCCATCGCGCGACAAACTTCCCGGACTTATCCAGCTTCTGGATCGAATGGTTATCAGTATCGGCAACGTAGATATTGCCATCCTTATCGAGCGTGATCCCCGTGGGCGAGCTGAACTCCCCATCGTCCACACCTTCCCGACCGATGCTCATGGCCAACAGATAGGGCGAGGGAATCGCCATGACCTCTTGAGACTCGAGACTCTCCCCCTTCTGCGTCACCACGGTGACGACGTAGTGGTAGCAGGTCCCGTTGGCCAGATCGTCATGGACAAACGGACTCTGGACGCCTTCCAAACAGGTACCTTTATCTTTTTTCACCCCAATGACGGCTTTAAAATCGTCGTTGCCGGCAATCGGACGCGTGAGATCGGAGAACTTGATCATCACGCCCTTGGTGGTTTGGAAATAGAGATTGTAGTACATGGCATCGGGAACGGGATCCCAGCTAATGGTGACCCGACCATTCCCCGATTTCGCGACCACATTCGCCGGCGGTGCTGGAAGTTCTTCTTCTGCGGCAATCGAATCGCCGGCACCCCATTCTCCCTGGGTTCCTTCGATAGTCAGATGCGTTCGATCACACCGAAACATCTCATCGAACAGCCAGGCTTTGATCATATTGTGGTGCATCCTGTTGCTAAAGCAGCCCCGTTAGAAGAAACGAGGGGTCTTTCAATGACTTAGAATTGGATGGTGAAGTCTAGCAAAGCGGCGGAAAGAGAGTCAACGGGGTCCTCGCCACTCTTCTTGCTCGCGGAGGCCGCACGATGAAACAGTGCTCCCTCGACGCGCGCAGTGAAGAGCAGCGAAGGGCCCCGTTTCAGGGAGGATATGGGGAAAAGATGGCGCAATGGGCAGCCTTTGGTGCTCGCGCAACGCGCGGCCTCAGAAGGATGAGGGAGGAGCGGCCAGGTGCCCTTCTTGCTCGCAGAACGCGCACGATGAAACGGTGCTCGTCCGATGCGCGCAGTAAAGGGCAGCCTCGGCCATTCCCCTATAGAAAGGTATCGAGAATTGGAAGGCCCTCGTTGGACGCGCGCAATTCAAGAAATGAAAGAGATGGGGTCGTTGCTTGACGTTGCACCACTCCGGCTTCTGTAACGGTTGTGGCCGAAGCAACACCGACGCGAACACTGACGGAAGATTGTTCTTGTCGAGGTGCCGGGTCAAGCACTGACCCCGTTTCCGCGCTCAGGATGCTCAAAAAGGCCATCCAACAAGGCCGCAGGCGAGTCATAACCGGAGGCGTACCCTCAGGGGTACGTTGAGGATTGTGACGAACCGAGAACGAAGTTGGGGGCCTTTTTCAGCATCCTGTTAGGACTGTTCGACCGGTTCTTCGACGAGCGCTCCGTTGGTCTCTGCATCGAAGACCCCCACGGCCTCACCTTCCGCAATATCACTCGTAACGGCGAATTCTTCGGAGGAGGGCGTCTCGGAGGTCTCAACTACCTCCAGTGACTCATCTTCGATCGGCAAGAGGGCCTGTTCGGAGTCACCGAGTTCTTTAAATTCACGCAACGGCGGGAGCTGGCACAAATCGTGTAATCCGAAATGCTCGAGGAAGAACTTGGTCGTCCCATACATGATAGGCCGACCAGGCACGTCTTTTCGCCCGACAATTCGCACCAACTTGCGCTCACACAACGTCCGCAGGACACCTGACGTTTCGACGCCACGAATCTCTTCGATCTCGGAACGCACGAGCGGCTGCTTGTAGGCAATAATGGCGAGGGATTCGAGCGCGGAACGAGAGAGCTTTTGTGCTGCCTTGGCTTTATCCATCCGTTTCAGCCAGGGCCCATACTCCTGCTTCGTCACCAGCCGATACCCTCCTGCGATCTGCACAAGCTGAATTCCTCGCCCATCCTGATCTAAATCGTGCGTGAGAATCCCCAGCGCCTGAACCACTTCGGCTTTTGAGACCGTCCCCAAGATAGACATCAGCCGAGCGACCGGCACCGGTTCGGGCGACACGAACAAGACGGCTTCGAGAATGGCTTTGAGTTCCCGCGCGTCGATGGCCTCCGCCTGGCTGTTCATCGCCTCGACGCCGGCTTCCTTTGCCACATCGTCTGGCGCCCCGTTGCCCTCAATAACCGACGCTGTCTCTGCAGGAGCGCTGTCGTCTGTCTCTTGTTCCACAGTTGTGCTCATGCTCCCCTCCATTCAGCATCATCCAATTCTGCCGGGTCTGGTACGAGTGAGAAGGCGCGCGACACGAGAATCGGCCCAAAATGTTCTGTCTGGAATACCCGAACCGTTCGAAGCCGCATGAGTTCCAGCAGCGCCAAAAATGTGACAATGATGACAAGACGATGGCAGGACGGCTCAAAGAGCTCGACAAAATTCACCGACTCCTGCCCCTCCAACAATTCCAAAATCGCATTCATCCGGTCCCGAACCGTCAAGTTGTCGGGCAAAATCTCCATGAGTGTCTTGCCGGGATTGCGATCGAGGATTCCCTGCAACACATCCACTAAATCGAACAGGCCGACGTTGTCCAGCAGCTTCTCATCCGATTCCAATTCGACCGCCGGGCTCTGTCCACGACTGTAAATCTCCCGCCACACCCGCTCATGTTCGTCCAACTGACGGGCAGCGTCTTTGAACTGCTTGTACTCGAGCAGCCGCCGCACCAATTCCTCACGAGGATCAGGCCCATCTTCCTCATCAACGGCCGTCTCATCGGCAGGAAGCAGCATCTTGGATTTGATCTGGAGCAAGGTTGCCGCCATCACGAGAAATTCCCCCGCGACAGTCAGATTCAGGTCTTCCATCGCCTCAATATAGGTGAGGTATTGCTGAGCAATCAGGTGGATGGGAATGTCGTAGATGTTGATCTCGCTCTTCTTAATGAGATGGAGCAAGAGATCGAGGGGCCCTTCAAAGTTCTCGATGCGAACCTGATAGGGCAATTCGGTTTGTTCGATGGCGTCGAGGTGGTTGTCCACAGGTCGACTTATACCAGACTTGGGGGAGGCAGAGCAAGTCTCCATCTATTAGTAGTGGTAGGAGGGATTGAGGCCGTCCCGTCATCGCAATCGAATCAGATAGGCAATCAGCAGGGCGCTGAACACCAAAAGGGAAAGGATGATCGCATACTGTATTGTCTGATTTTCGAGCCTCAGGGATGCCTGTACGGGCGCTGATCTAGCTACGCCGGTAAACTGTGGACTCTTTTCGAAAATGACTTTGGAAAAGTCGTCTCGGCCCTTGAACGACGCATCGGAAAAATCCGCCGTCGATCGGAAAGTGGTCCGGCGAAAGTACGCGTCCCCCTC
The DNA here is from genome assembly GCA_005887945.1 of Nitrospirota bacterium. Classification (GTDB taxonomy): domain Bacteria; phylum Nitrospirota; class Nitrospiria; order Nitrospirales; family Nitrospiraceae; genus Palsa-1315. The sequence goes on along the minus strand of VBOL01000075.1, from coordinate 10,192 downwards.
GAAGATGGTAAAGGTAAAAAACGCTTCACGGTCAAACGATGCTTCAGAGAAATCCGCCAGGCCTTTAAAGCGGCTCCCGGAAAAACCGGTGCCCAACTTGAAAGAGGTGCGCGACAGATTGACATCCTTCTCGAAGACCACCTCCAAAAACTCCGCCAGCCCGTTGAACCCCGACTGCTGGAATGTGACCGACCCCTGGAACACAGATCGGTGAAATCTCGTATGCGGGCCAAACGCCGTTTTCTCAGCAAACACATGGCGCAGAAACCGGCCCTGCACAAAATAGCTCTCCCGCAAGAACACCGCGCTTGACAACGTCACCGGCTGAATGAACACGGCCCGTGAGAGATCCACCAGCTGTTCAAACCTGGTCCCGCTGAACGTCGCAGGCCCCTTCACCACCAGCAGCCCTTGTGTTGATCCGTGCCTGATCGCTCCGCGCACCACCGAATTGACGATCGTCATGGAGCCGGGAATCACGCGTACCTCGCGTCCCTGCAACTCCTTCATCCCTTCAAGCTCGGGCGGCAACGAACCCACAGGCAACGTATCCAAAGACAGGTCGCCGCGAATGACCACCCCTGAGAGATCGATCCCCTTCCCTTCCCTGAATGCCTGCAGCAACTGCGCCGCATCCACCGCTCGCGCCTCTCGCTCTTGTTCCGTGCAATCGGTGCTCAGATGAAGCGTCAACGCCACTCCCGGCCCTGAAGCAGGCGTCTCAATCTGACAGTTCGAGGCAGCGGCACCTGGCGGCAGCCAGAGAATAGCCAGCCCTCCTACCATGATCCAGGCACACATCCGATTCATCATGCAGGCCCTTATCAGGATGCTGAAAAAGTCCGCCAGCCTGTCTTGTTCATTTGGTCTGTTCGGTCTGTCTGGTCTGTCTCGTTTAATTGGTTTGTTTGGTTTGTCTTGTTTATTTGGATGAAGCAGACTAACCGGATAAACCAGATGAAACAGATAAACAAAACAAACCAGATCAACCAGACAGACCGGCTTGTTCTAGACGTGCATGCCCTCGAAATTCCGGTGGGCTGAAATGGCTTTTCCGCAGCCTGTTATACGGAATGCCACGGCCCAACGCAAGGCAAGGACCGCCAATTTGCTGTACTGCCCATCCGGATTTGCTACACTTTCGCGAGCGACGTATCACCGACCCATACAATCTTCATAAGGATACTCAAAAAGGTCGTCCTCTTCGTTTGAGGTTAGTCTGGTTCAAACAAACGAGAGAGACCACATAAACGAGAGAAACAAACGCCTGTTCAGCATCCTGCTTGGGAGCCCCACGATGTCACGCCATCTTGCCGTTACCTGCACATTGATTGGCACCCTCCTTTCTGGAATCCCGGTCTCGGTCTCGGCGGACAGTGTCATCGAACTCCCGGTCCTGGCGGCCATTCGCCAGAACAATCTCGGCGTGTTTGAAATCCTGATGATGTGGTGGGACAAGAAACCGGAACCGAATCCCGTTCAACTACAATGGCTCCTCGCCGGCGTACGACTGGGAAATGATCACTTAGGCGCCATGGCTCAGGCCTTTGCCTATGCCGTCGAACGCACACCCTCGGTCCAGCATAACGGGACAGTCTCTGTCCAAGGGGTAACCTATCAACCTACAGGCAGCGACGGACCAAGCGCCGGCGCGGCTATGGCCGTGGGATTCATCGCCATGTTCAAGGGGGAGCATATTCAGCGGGGCATTGCCCTGACCGGAACCATTGAACCGGAAGGACAGATCGGCCCGGTGGGCAGCATCCCGGATAAGATTCGTGCCGCCGCGCGAGAAGGCTATCGCACCGTGTTGGTTCCACGCGGGCAGATTCATGACGCGCGGTGGAATCTGAACGAACTGGGATTTCAGCTCAATGTGACGGTGAAGGAAGTCGATACAATCGATGAGGCATACCAGCTCATGACAGGCCAACGGATCTAGCAGGATGGTTCATCTGGTTTGTTTGGTCTGTCTCGTTTGTTTGAACCAGACTAACCTCAAACGAAGAGGACGGCCTTTTTGAGCAGCCTGCTAAGCCGTGACTCCCCGCATGATCGCGTCATACTCCGCTTGCGTCAACCGATGCATGCCCAATCTCAAGCGTCGAGTGAGTTCGGCCTGATCGGCAATCTGCAACACGTTGAGCAACAACGCCTGACTCGCAGCGGACGAGCAGGCCAACCGACGCACCCCGTCGGTTCGCACAAAGCCAAATCTGGCCTCACTTCTCAGTTCGTCACTGAGGAACGCATCCAACGCGGAGAAGTCCAACACAGGCGACACGATCTGAAACTCGGCACAGAGCCCGACCTTTAGCACATACACAAGCCCACGGGACTCCACATCAAGATATGTTTGCAGATTCGTACGGATCAGCCCAGTGCAGAGTCCCCAAAGACCGTGCCCGAGTTGCAGCTCGGCACTTTCCTCCGAGGTGCGTTCTCGCAAGGCCCCGGCCACGAACAAAAAATGGCTCATTGGAAATTCATCGCAGAGTAATAACCCACATTATTCACGAGGGTTCTTGACAAAACCGCCGAGACGGCAAGCGAGACGGGCGCGCGGAGCCGTGAGGCGGGGCAACACCTCGCCTGGGAGTTCCGAAGGGGATGTGTCCCTTCGTGGGGATTCTACAAGGGGGCCAGCCCCCCTTGTAAGAGTGGGCGATGCAGGCTCCAGAGCCGAGCCCGCCCGCCGTCAGGCTTGTCGCAGCGGCGTTTCGGCGGTTGCAGTAGAAGCCTTCGTGAATGATGGGGTTAAGCGGGAGAATGATATACATGCGGAACGGACGCCATGATACTGGGACAGACTCACAGCGTCATCTAGCCGGACGACTCGACCGAGTCGTTCAGAATAGGCATCCCATGCGTGTATCAGTGGGTGTGGTAATCGTCTGCGTCGTCTAACAGGCCTTCTCGTTTTTCAGGAAAATCGGCGTCTTCATCTTCCCCGTCCAGTGTGAGCTCTTCTTCCACGTCTTCATCGGCCTCAACAGTGATATCCACTTCCTCCTCGCCCAGCTCTTCGTCAAGATCGGAATCTTTCGGCATCAGCGACCCCATCGGCTGCGATAACACGGGCTTCTGGGGCTCCTCATCCACGAACGGCTTCACGGATTTCTTGTCGAGAGCTGGTGCCGATGGTTTGGACGAAACTGGTGGAACCGTCGTCACCACCGGCTTCTTCTGAACCGCCTTGGGTGTCGCTGCAGCGCGCTTCTTGGCAGTCTTCTTGGTAATTTTCTTGGCAACTTTCCTTGCAGCCGGTTTCTTGGCTACCTTCCTGGCAGTCTTCTTGGCAGCTTTCCTTGTAGCCGGTTTCTTGCCTGCCTTCTTCACTGCGGTCTTTGCTTTGGCTTTGGCTTTGGCTTTGGCTTTGGCCTTTGCCTTCGCAGCTTTCTTCTTCGCTGGCCGCTTCTTGTTCTTCGCCATCGATTTTCTCCTCTCTCATTCATTGGATGTCTGACGCGGTCTCCATCTAGCATAACCTATAGGATCTTGCAACTCACACCTCTACACCCTCTCACAGGATGGCAAAAAAGTCGCCTTTCTCACCCCGCCCGGCCACGCCCTGTCCATCACCGTGAGCGCAAATTGGAACGATTTCGGCTCAGACACAGGCGGAGCAACAAACATGGCCTAGCCCGGACCATTCATGAATACCTGCTACGTCGTCCGATCCTCTCGCCCGGTAAGGCTTTTCTCGTTCGGCCTCCTCGACGGACTGCATGTACGCCTCCGTCGGCCTTACTTGCGAGAAGCCCCGGCGGGCTTCGGGCTCGAACGCCTCCCAACGGCATTCATGAATAATCCTGGCTAGGCTTCATTGACATTGCTCAGGGTCACCGGATGGCCGCGAATCTGCCTCCGTGACTAGGAATCGTCATCCGGGTCATTGCTCCGAAGGCCTTCGAACACAACTCGGCACGATACCAATAGTGCTTGACGCTTCAATGGATGGGAGAATCCTACAAACAGGCCACAACGTCAAGGGGCAGGAACCAGGGAATCTTACCAGGTTGACACTACATCCCCCATTGACCGAAATGGTAGAGTGACGATGTATGAGGCTCCCCGCAGCAAGCTACAAGGTATTCGGCGAAGGAGAATAATCCGGGCTAACAGGTCACATCGATCATGAAACCAGCTGTCGCCGCTCATGAACCGCTCAGCCTCACAGGAGAGATACTCAGTCTCCTGGCCTGGCACATCCCCGATCTCGTCGCCTATCAGCACAACCAAGACGAATGGTGGTTCGCCCCCCTCGATGACAACTTACCAATCGTGCGACTGAACCGCACCGGCCTGGAGATGTTACAGGCGATGAATGGTCACACGGCAGTCGGAGCGCTGCTGGAAAAATACGGGGCGCGAGTCTGCGGACCGGACGGACAGCCAGGACAGTGGCACTTGGAACATTGGACCCTGCCCACCTACTCCCTCTGTTACTACGGCACAGAGCCTCCGGGCGGCCACCGTCACAAGGCCAAGTGGGATCTGCTCCTCCAACAAATTCGGGAAGGCTGGTCAGGACAGGAAGGGTTCGAGGGAGAAGAGCATCTTGAGAACTTTCATCAGCACGGACTGACCGACAGCGGTGAAGACGACGGCCACTTCGACCTGATCGAAACCACCGTCTCGCATCTCTTCCGTGAGCCGAACGACACGCTCAACGGCTTGACCTATGGCCGGCTGCTCATGCGGCAATTGCGGAAGTTGGGCTGGTTTACACCCAACCCACACGTCATTGTGGAAGTGGGGGGCGGACTTGGATACCTCGTCCGTGAGTTGGGCAAGGAACTCTTGCCGTTTGAAAAGCAGACCATCCGATACATCTCGCTCGACATCACACAGCCCTTCCTCAGGCTGCAAGTCACCCGCGCCAAGGCCGGAGGCTGGGGCGGCATCGGCACCCGCGCCAACGGCGAATGGCTTCCCTTCAAAGACAACTCCATCGACCTCGTCATCGATAACGAAAACATGGCGGACATGACGCCGGTCAAGTTGACCAGGAAAGAACTCCTCGATGGGACAGGCGACAGGCCGCAGCATCAGGAAGCGTTGGATTGGATCAGACGCGTACGGCTGCCGCTGGGTGCGGACCTGCCGGAGGACGTGATCTTCAACCTCGGCCCCTTTCGCTTCGTGGCAGAACTGTGGCGGGTGTTGAAGCCGGGCGGCAGGGCGTTTCTGACTGAATTTGGGGTCGAAGAAGGCTGGCCGGCACCGGTCAAGCTCCCAGGCCACACGGAATACGAAGTCCAGTACAGCCACCTGCGCCAGGCTACCCGCTGGCTAGGCTTTCAAGAGCGCTATCTCTCGCTGCCCCAATTCCTCGCCATCAAACCGGACACCAAAGTGCTCTGCACCGGCGCGGCCTATACCATTCAGCGGTTCTGCCAGGCCATGAACAAGCCGTTCATCGTGCGAGCCTACACGGAGAAGGAATTGCAACAGGCGCTAAGCGACATGCTCCCGAAACTCCACGGCTGCCACTACCACGACGTGGTAGATCCTGCCTGGTTCGGCCTCCTCGACTTCAAAGTTTTGTTACTCGAAAAACCAGGCGGGGCTCTGAAAGCCAGCTTCTCGGAGAACAAAGGCTATCGGTGGTACTCGCAAAAGTAGGGGCAGGGCAACCAGACTGCCCTTTGTGCTCGCGCAACGCGCGGCCTAGGAATTGATGCGAAGGAGCAGGCAGACCGTTCTTCTTGCTCGCAGAGCCCCCACGATAAAGCGGTGGTCGCTCGATGCGCGCAGTAAAGAACAGTCTGCCCGCTCCCTCTGGAGGAAGTTGAGGAATCAGAAGGCCCTCGTTGGACGCGCGCAGTGAAGGACAGTCTGTTCGCCCTGCTTAGGAGAGGATAAGGAAGAAGGGTCGAACTGAACGCTCGGTCAATGCACCAGGTGGGATCGCTCAGTTCGGAAAAGCAGAATGTCTGTGTTTATTTCTCCCGTGAGAAGAAACGGTTAAAAATAAAATGTGGATCGGCCCATAGGTTGCTAAATCCCATTGCGTTTCACTTAGAGAAAACATTTTGGAATTTCTTCCACCTGTCATCAGGAATGCGACTGGACACACACTTTTTGTCTTGTGGGATTGTTACCGAAAAGTCGGACGTGATTTTGCTGAGCACAGCCAAAGCAGTCTTCCGCGCATACTTGATTGGGGCCGTCTCTCTGATCGGACAAGAAAACATCTTGGGGCTTTTCGAAAGCGGATATCGCCGGTGTATCTGTGCAGATTCAGGAATCGGATAACGTGCTTCAATGTACGTTGCCGCCAAAATCTCTACCAATTCGTCCTCGGAGTATGAAACAGCACGATGACCTTTATTCTTGCTTGATTTCTGGTTTCGCGAAGACACCGGTAAGACATTTCTCGATTGCAGACAGTTTATTAGCACCTTCAAATTATGTCCTAAATTTTTTGCAATCTTATTAACCTGGACTAAAGCTTTATTCTCGGGCAGATATTCCCACATTGACGTTGATTGGGCAAGGATGTATGCCTTACAAATCTTTTCAAGTCCGTGATTACAATAATGCGCTGTATTCATGCCATCTATTTTCTTCTTCGAATTCAAAACTAATGTAAAAATCCTTCACGCCAGCGATCGCCCGCGTTAGAATGAGCCGGGTCTTGTCCATCTCACGGTTCTCCTCATGCGATGGGGCTAAGAAGTTGGAGCCAGGTGTAGCGATCATGCATGCATCAGGACCCAGACTCGTATCTTTTACGCAGCTTTGCAGTCCCGTGCTGCTGTTCATGGCTCTGTGGTCCGCGTCGCCAGATCAATCAGCACGCTCTCGCGGAGGCCGAGGTCGCTGACCAGACAGTCGGTCACTCCTAATGTCTCCATCACCGTCCGGATGATGATGGCGCGGGCGGCGATGACTTCTTCACGGCCTTTTTCTAGACCGGGCAGGCCGATGCGGTCGGCATCCTTGTGGCTGATAATTGTCTGTTCGAGTTCTTGAATGGTGTCAAACTGCAATCTGTAGTTATGAATTCTGGCTGGCTCGTAGGTTGGAAGTTTCTGGGCCATGGCCGCTAGATTTGTGATGGTTCCTGCTTTACCGACAAAGGTCGCCGTGTGATAGTTGCCCATGTCGGCAACGGCTGCTTTCGTTTCTCGCGCGACCCACTCTTGCGTCTGGTGCACTTCTTCTTCGGTCGGCGGATCATGATGATGGAGCCGTTCACAGAGCCGTACGACCCCAATATCAATCAAGCGCACGACTGGATTCTCGCCAAACCTGTCTATGATGAACTCGGTGCTGCCGCCGCCGATGTCGAAGGCCAGCACGTCGGTCACGCCATGGGGCAAGCCGGAGCGGATGCCCAGCATTGTTCGCCTGGCTTCTTCTTCTCCTGAGATCAGTTCGACCTCGAAGCCCGCTTCGCGCTTCACACGATCGAGAAACTCATCACGGTTCGCTGCATCACGCACTGCGCTCGTCGCAACGGCTGCAGTAGCATCGACATCAGAGGCATCGATCACCTCCCGCCACTCTCTAAGGCACTGCAGCACCCGATCCGTTGCTGCAACGCTCAGCTGCTTGGTCTGATCAACTCCCTCCCCCAGCCGAAGGATTCGTCGCTCAGATCGTACTTCTATCAGCCGTCCACAAGGTTGCAGATCGGCAATCAGCAACCGGCAGGTGAGCGTGCCGAGATCTACGCCGGCGAGACGCATCGTACGTGACGAGTCGTTCATACGTCGGTCCGAATCTCCGTCATTTCCGATTCAAGCTTCTCGCGTGCGTCTTTGAGTTCTTGGATCTCTTTGACGAGTCGACCGACTTCAGCGTCGTACAGAACCCGCTCAACCGGTTCGCCTCCATCGCGAAGATTAACCCCTCGCTCGCCGACATCCCGATACAGCTCGTCCAATTGCTGGTCGAGCTTGCGGATTTCGAGCCGGATCCGCAGCAGTTCCGTTTCTTCCAACGCACGGATCGCCGCCTGCGCCGTACCATGGCGCAACGTCGCCAACCCCACCTTCAAGTCATGTTTCAATCGCTGCAACAAGCCCATTTTCTCTTACTTCCCCCACTCTTTGGGATTGGTCAATTCAACAACGTGGGTGGCGTCTACCAGCCCAGCCGCCTTAGCTTTTCCCTTACTGTTAAAGGGTGGCCCGATTGGTCTCCGACTGCGCGCATCGAGTGCCCCTCACCCATCTAAATGATCCTTCCAAGCTCGCTGGCCTTTTTCTCTTGGAATGGCACCCGTACTGGTCCCCCTGCGGCCGTCGAGCGAGGCCCTTCGGAGGGCGCGCGCTCCGGGAGCAAGGGAACAGTATGGGTGCCATTCCAGTCCCTTCATCGTGCGCGTTCTACGAGCAAAGAGGGCTCCTGGCCGCTCCCTCCTCATCCTTCGGAGGCCGCGCGTTGCGCGAGCAAAGGAGACTAACGGGCCACCCCTCCCCCCTACACCGGGCAGGGTGCGAGGACGGTTGGCTGGTCGACGACAGGACCCGCGAATCCTAACTGACCGACCCCAAATCCAACTTCGCTTCCCACCGCCGCAACATCGTCTCTCGCAAGACACGGTGCACCGGCGCCTTCAGCTGTGGGTCTTGCTTCAACAGCGCAAAGGCCTCCTGCCGCGCCTGCTGGAGCAAATCGCCATCGCGCACCAGATTCGCGACGCGAAACTCCGGCATGCCCCACTGCCGGAACCCAAAAAACTCGCCGGGCCCGCGAATGCGGAGATCTTCCTCGGCAATCACAAACCCATCGGTCGATCGTACGAGCGCGTCCAGCCGCTCCCGGGCCGCCGATGGCGGATACGGCGTAGGGGTAGAGGGGTAGGGGGGTAGAGGGGTACGATTACCCCTTTGTCCCGTTACCCCCTTGCCCCTCCATACGCCTGAGGCCATCAGCAGACAATAGGACTGGTGTCCGCTTCGCCCGACGCGTCCGCGCAATTGGTGCAACTGCGCCATCCCGAACCGCTCGGCATGCTCAATCATCATGACCGTGGCATTGGGCACATCGACTCCGACTTCCACCACCGTCGTCGAGACCAGAACTTGGATCTCCCCCTTCTTATAGGCCGCCATGATCTGTTCTTTCTCTTCCGACTTCATCCGGCCGTGCACAAGTCCGACGTGAAACTCGGCCAACTCGTCCGCTTGCAACTGCTCTGCACCTTGCATGGCCGCCTGCAGGTCGGTCTTCTCCGATTCCTCGACGAGCGGATACACCACGTAGGCCTGCCGGCCGCTCCGCAGTTCATCGCGCAGAATCTGATAGGCCCGCCCCCGCTGGCTGTCGCTCAAGAGAAACGTCCGCACCGGCTTTCGCCCCGGCGGCATCTGGTCGATCACCGAGACATCCAGATCTCCATACACCGTCATGGCCAGCGTCCGTGGAATCGGTGTCGCGGTCAGCACCAGCACATCGGGCTTATACCCCTTCTCGATGAGTGTCTTCCGTTGGAGGACGCCGAATCGATGTTGCTCATCCACCACTGCCAGTCCAAGTTTCGCGAAAGTGACGCCTTGCTGAATGACCGCATGGGTCCCAATCACGACCTGCGCGGTCCCGGAGGCCACCTGCCCGCGAACTGTTTGACGCGCTGCCGCACGTCCACCACCGCTCACGAGCACCACGGAAAGCCCGAGCGGTTCCAACAGCCCCTTCATCGTCCGATAGTGCTGCTCGGCGAGAATTTCCGTCGGTGCCATCAGTGCCGCCTGGTAGCCCGATCCACAGGCCAGCACCATCGCCTGCACCGCCACGATGGTTTTCCCGGAACCGACATCGCCCTGCACCAGACGGTTCATCGGTTTGCGCGACGTCATGTCCGACAGAATCTCGCGAATCACCCGTTCTTGCGCCGCGGTCAACTGAAAAGGCAGCGACCGATCCAGCTTGCCCAGAAGCGGCGTCTTCGGATTGAACGACACCTGCTTGACCTCTTCCTTCATGACTCGTTGCCGCGACGCCAACGCGAGTTGGAGCACAAACAGCTCTTCAAACGCCAAGCGCCGATGCGCCGGCGTGAGGCCTCGATCGAGCTGTCCCCCATCCGTCCCTGGCTGAGGGAAATGCACGTCCTGAATGGCTTGCTGAATGGGCAGCAATCGATAGCGGGCACGAAGCGGGACCGGCAACACTTCCTGCGCCTCGGCGGCATGCGCATCCAGCAAGCATTTCATGAGCACGCGCATCTGCCGGG
>VBOL01000338.1 GCA_005887945.1 Nitrospirota bacterium | reverse complement strand
AGAAATACGAGAGAGGCGCGCTCCGAAGTTCGACGTTCGGGGTTCGAAGTTCCAAAAACCTCGAACTTCGAACCTCGAACCCTCGCCCATCCCGCCTGTCTTGCACGATTATCCTGCAGGAATTTACTCTGTTGTGCCACACGTACGACCACCGCCATTCTTTCGCACCCAAAGATGTTTTCCACAGCCTGCCAACAAGGAGAGGCCCGCCGTAGCGGGCCTCTGTTCAGACTGGATGCGGCGGTTATCGATTAGCCGACCTTGACTTCGATCGCTTTCGGCTTTGCCATCTCGGACTTGGGCAGCTGGAGATTCAGAACACCATCCTTGAATTCCGCCTTCACTTTCTCCTCATCAACCAGATCGGGCAATGTGAAGCTCCGGACGAAGCGGCCATAGGAGCGCTCTACCCGATGGTACTTTTTGCCGGTCTCTTCCTGGGATCTCTGCCTTGATCTGGTACCCCCCCTCCGTTTCGCTGACGTCCACGGATGGCACCCAGTCGGCAACGACCATCGTCTCCTTGCCATTCGTCCGAGGCAGAGCGGGGCGGCTAAACATCCGATTCAACCGATCCGACATGTCTTCGAGTTCACGAAACGGATCCCACCGTACGATTGTCATACTAGACCTCCTTCTCATTGTTGTTTGCTATCTCAGAACGTCTGTTCACGGCGCGCGCCAATTGTTCCGTATGACCTGAAAGATAATTACAACTGCCGCAGAGTCAAGGGGGGGTAGGCCACCTTTGGAAGTGGTGGGCAGGAGAGGACTTAGCGTTGCTCGATGGGCACGTACTGCCGGTTATGCTCACCGGAATAGATTTGGTCAGGACGGAACAGTTTGTTCTCGCGAAGCTGCTCCAACCAGTGGGCCAGCCACCCCGACACCCGCGCCATCGCGAATAACGGTGTGAACAAATCGGTCTCGATGCCCATCTTGTCATAAACAATTCCGGAGTAGAAGTCGACGTTGGGATAAATCCTCTTTCCCTTTAGCAGCTCTTCTGCAACCCGCTCGACCTCTACGGCAACCTCATACAACGGTGAACTGCCACACTCCTTGAAGAGTCGCTCGCACAGACCTTGTAGGATTGTCGCACGGGGATCTTTGACCTTGTACACGCGGTGACCGAAGCCCATCAGCTTCTGTTTTGCGCGGACCTGTTCTTCAAGGTACGATCGGACCCGCGTTGGCTCACCAATTTCCTTCAGCATCTGCACGACTTCCTCGTTGGCCCCCCCATGCAGCGGGCCCTTCAGGGCTCCGATTGAGGACGCCACGACCGTATAGGGATCAGCCAGCGTCGATGCGGTGACCATGCCGGTGAAGGTTGAGGCATTCATCGTGTGCTCGGCATGGAGGACCAGGCAGTCGTCGAAAATGTTGCCCCACAAAGGAAGCGGCTCCGTCTCAGTCAGCATGTAGAGGAAGTTTTCTGGAAACCCGAGATCGTCGCGCGGTGGAATGCAATCGTTCCCATACCGCAGACGCGCCCAGGCCGCGACGATCGTGGGCAGTTTGGCAACGAGACGGACGGCAGACCAATAATTATTTTCGACGTCCTGGACATTCCGACCTGGATAAAACATGCCCAAAGCGGCGACCGCAGCTTGCAAGGCGTCCATGGGGTGCCCCTGCTCCGGAAGGCATTTCAATAAATCGACAATCTTAAACTTGATACGACGGTGATGGCCGATGTCCTCATTCCATCGCGCGAGCTGCGGTTGAGTGGGAAGGTGTCCAAATAACAACAGATACGAGGTTTCGAGATAGGAGGATCGCAGGCAAAGTTCTTCGACGCGGATGCCCCGATATTCCAGCACACCGCGCTGCCCGTCCACATCGCTAATCGCGGATTTGGCTGCGGGGATGCCGGCGAGCCCCGGCATGAAATCATGTGGCACGACTGTGCTCCTTCACCTGAGGGGCCGCATACATGTAGCAAGATGCTGAAAAAGTCGCTCTTCTCACCCGCCCGACCCCGGCGCGCCGAGACACGCCTTTTCCCACGAGGCGTTCTCGCTTCGCTCAGAAGTTGAACGTACCGAAGCGTACACCTTCGCCTCTTCGCTCGCTGCGGCATTGCTGGTCAGCCTTTTTTAGCATCCAGCGTGATGCACTCCTGTTGTCCTAGACATGCGGGCCAGTGAAATTCCGGCGTGTCCACAGAGTTTTTCCGCAGCCTGCTAGAGTCGAGTCAGTCTATCATGTTCGGAGAGGCAGGATCTTGAAATGACCCATATCGGTTGGCATACTCAATTTGCCAGCCGTTCACGACCGGGGAAAGGCCAATGTGCCTGCGGGTTCTAACCCTTGTCGGCTGTCTCGTTCTTGTTCTGGGGTTTATGATGCTCTGGCTGGCACCGGCGACGACATCACAGCCGAGATTGGTCAAGCCGATCGGTACGAGTGTCCTGAGCTACAGGGCAAACTCTTCCACCGTCCAGTCGAGATCTCGCATGGACCGTCCAGATTCTGTAGGTTCACGCGAGGAATTGAATATGCAGAGGAGGTACGCGATGACTTCGCGTCTGTCCCTCCTGCTGATGCTGTTCGCTCTCATCGCGATTGGGACAGCCTTCTTGGTCCAGGCTGACGGTGAGCTCCTTGGTTTTGCCGTCGTGAGCGAGGTGCCAAAAGATAAGGCGCGGGTATCGGCGAAGGTCTCGCTGAATGACGCAGTGTCGGATATGAAGCTACTCGCGTCGGAGACGATCCTGAATAATCTGATTTGGAAAAAGCTCGAAATCTGTCATGCCATGAAGCTTGAAGGATTCAAAGTCGCTGAAGG
>VBOL01000073.1 GCA_005887945.1 Nitrospirota bacterium | reverse complement strand
TCCCATACCGACTCCTTCCATTCAGTAGAACCGTCGCACCGATGTGCAGGACGAACGCGGGGAATCCCCAGGTTCCAATCTCCACTCGACAGCTCGTCGACCCGACGGTTCGGACCATAAAATATAACCTCAATATAACCTCTTGCCTCGATCCCGATTCATTCGGGACCGTGCGATCACCCTCTCACTAAAAGAAACTCAATCGACGGCGTTTGACATTCAAGAGCAGGCCGAGCGACGCCATCGTCATAATCGTCGCACTGCCGCCGTAACTCATGAGCGGGAGGGGAATTCCCACGATGGGGAACATGCCCGCCGTCATGCCGATATTGATCACGACGCAAAAACACAACATGCAGATGATGCCGACCGCCAGCAGCGCTCCGAGCTGATCCTTCGCGCGCGCCACAATTTCCAACGACAGCCAGATCAACCCGACAAACAACAGCAAGAGAGCCAGCACTCCGAGAAATCCCCATTCCTCCGCAAACACCGAAAAGACAAAGTCAGTATGCCCCTCGGGCAAAAACTTCAATTGGCTTTGCGTCCCTCCGTAGAGCCCCTTCCCTGTCAACTCTCCAGCCCCGATGGCAATCCGCGATTGGAGAGCATGGTATCCCTTGCCTCCAGGATCGTAGACCGGATCGACAAACGACATAATGCGCTGCCGCTGATAATCATGCAATGACCCCCACATCATCTCCCAGGCGAAGGGGAACAGCATCAGTGAAAACAGGAGGATAACACCCAACGCCTTCGACCGCATGCCCACCATCAGCAACATCGCGGCATAGACCGCCAAGAAGCTCAATCCGCTCCCGAGATCCGGTTGCTTCAGGATCAAGAGCAGCCCTGGCAGTACCAACAGCCCCGGGAGCACCACTCGTTGGAGCCAGCCCACCCTCGGCGTCTCCGAATAGTAGTGCGCCAGGGTCAGAATGAGGATCAGCTTTGCGAATTCCGATGGCTGGAACGCAAATGGTCCCATCGGAATCCATCGTTGCGCCCCTCGGCTGCTCTTGCCTTCAAACAGCACGACGACTAGTAAGATTAAGATAATCGCATAGGCAGGATACGCTAACCGCGCGATCCGATGATAGTCCGAGAGCCACATGACTAGAAACGCAACCGTGCCGAGCACAATCCACACGATCTGCTTGGCATAAAACGGGAACGCGACCCCTTGGTCATGCGTCACGCTATAAATCGACAAGACGCCGATCCCCAGGATGACAAAGATCAGTCCGATATAACGGAAATCGAAATTGTCGAAGCCACGGCTATTAATCACCCGGTCGATCATCTCGGTCCCTTCCTCTGGCATCCTCTTCCCGCGCAACGGCACCATCTGTCACACCGGAAGGAGCAGGGAGATCCAATTTCACATAGGTCTCGATCAGCTCTTTGGCGAGGGGCGCCGAGGCAGAACCCCCGTGGCCCATATGTTCAGCCAGCACCGCAACGGCGATGGTGGGCGCTTCAACCGGCGCGAAGGCAACAAACCAGGCATGATCGCGGAACTTCTTCGGAATATCTTTCTTTGGACCGGTACGCAAGGCCATCGTCTGGGCCGTACCGGTCTTCCCGGCGATCGTCACCAGCGCCGACTGCGCCCGCGTGCCCGTCCCCTCTTTGACCACCCCGGCTAGCGCCTCCTTAATCAACGGTAAGATCTCAGGCCTCAGCTTCAACGTGCGCTTGGGAACCGCAGTCCTTTGCTGGAGTTCCCCGGTCGCTCGATCCATCACTGCCTGGACCAAGCGTGGGCGGAACGTGACGCCGTCGTTTGCAACGGTGCCGATCAAGCTCGCCATCTGCAGCGGGGTCACACTAACATAGCCCTGTCCGATTGATGCCGAGACCGTTTCGCCTGGCAGCCACGCCTCATTCTTGGCCTTCTGTTTCCAGGCCTCGGAAGGCACGATCCCAACCCGTTCAGACGGCAGCTCAATCCCCGTCTCCTCTCCCAACCCAAACTGATGGGCAAAGGAGGCTATCGTCTCGATCCCCATCCGCTGCCCAACGGTGTAGAAATAGACATCACAAGATTGCACGAGAGCGTGCCGGAGATCCACCGCACCATGCCCCCCGGCTTTCCAGTCATGATACACGCGGCGACCGAACTGATATCCTCCATTGCAGTAGATGGATGTCGACGGCGTAACCGTCTTGGTTTCCAACGCTGCAGCGGCCATCATCACTTTGAAGATCGAACCGGGTGGGTACTGTCCTTGCGAGGCCCGATTGTTCAAGGGGCGCCCCTCGTCTTGCACGATCTCAGCCCATTGTTTCGGTGTGAGCTCCCGCGAGAGGATGTTCGGATCGAAGCCAGGTCGGCTGGCCATGGCAAGCACGTCACCTGTCCTCGGATCAAGCGCGACAATCGCACCCGATTCCTCCCCCAACAGGTTTTCGGCCACTTTTTGCAGCCGCACATCAATCGTGAGGTACAAATTGTCCCCAGCATGGGGTTGCTCCACAACCACGGTTCGTTTCTCATGACCTACCGCATCGACTTCTATGCTTTTCTGCCCGGCCTGACCACGCACGAGCCGATCGAAAAATTTCTCTACGCCATATTGCCCGACGATGCTACCCTGGTGCAGGTCGGCAAATTCAGGTTTCTCTAACTGTTCGGGCGACACTTCCCCGACATAGCCCAACAGATGTGAGGCCGTCACTCCGCCAGGATAGTTCCGCTGGGATTCGACTTGCACCATCACTCCAGGCAAGTCCAGACGGTGAGACTCAACCAACGTCGCTTCTCGAAGGGTTAAGCGATCCTTCACCTTGCGCGGCAGTTGCTTATTACCGCGAGCTGTGAGCTTGTTCCTGACGAGGGCAGCATCTAGCCCCAGGAGATTGCTGAGCTGATCGATGAGCAGGTCGCGATCTTTGACCTCCTCCAGCGAGACGTAGAGCGTGAAGCTGGGGACATTATTCGCCAACAAGACCCCATTGCGATCGTAGATAAGTCCTCGAGCCGGCTCCATGATGACGGAGCGTGTCCGATTGTTCTCGGAGAGATCGCGGTAGTAGGGCCCCTCACGAATCTGCAAGTACCAGAGCTGCAGTCCCAGCAAAGCCACGACGAGCAACAAGCCGACGCGAAGAATAATCAATCGGCGTTGGAGTTCCCCAAGTTCAGAATCGTGTAGACCAGCTGTTGCCATGCGTCACAATCAACATTCCGCCACGCCCATCACAGACCTGCTATTCGGTCCTCAGGCGGGTGACATGAAACCGTTGGGAGAGCAACCAATAGAGCCCTGCCCCCACCGCCCCGTCAAAACAAGCCTGCGGAAGGACGATCGACTCGACCATCCACCACATCTGGGACACGTCGAGCTGCTTGAAATTCATCGCGGCAAACAGCCCGCTCGCAAAAGACACCAACAGCAGCCCCACACCCAGTGAGATCGACGTCACCTGCGACACCTGCCGCCCCAGGAATCCTGCCAAGAGCCCAACGCCCCCGTTCGTCATGAGACTTAGCCAAAGTTCGCCGGCTGAGAACAGACTCAGGACCCATCCGATCGCAAGCCCCACAAGAAGGCCTTCCAGTTCACCAGCAAACAACCCAACAAGCGCGGCAGCCACAAGCCCCAAATCCGGCTTAATATTCCACACGCTCAGATGTGGCAGGAGCGTCGTCTGCAGGGGGACGAGCAGCAGCACGAGAATCAGATAGAAAAGGTATTTCATGGTGATGGCTTCCCGATCAGATCTGCTCCCGCCCCGGCCTTCGTGGACCGTCCATACGACGTCTGAATCACCAACACTTCCTCCACACGACCGACATCGACTTCCGGCATGAGTTCGGCAGACTGGAAGAGGGCGCCTTCCTGTTTATCGATGCTCGTAATCGTGCCGATCACAAGCCCTCGGGGAAAACCTCCGACAAGGCCCGAGGTCACGACCCGATCACCGTCTCGAAGCGTCGACAACAATGGAATATACTTCAGCTGGGCCAGCCCTTGTTGAGTCCCTTCCACAATGCCTTCGTCTCTCGTCCGCTGAATGAGACCAGCGATAGCGTTGGTCGGATCCGTCATCAAGAGCACCACCGAGGTCACGCCTGTCGTTTTCACAACGCGCCCGACGACACCAGCAGGCGTGACCACTCCCATGTCCGGCTTGATCCCGTCACTCTCGCCCTTATTGAGAATGATGGCACGATATCGGTTCGTGGCATCACGCCCGATGACTTGAGCGGCTATCATCGTGGGGAGCGCCTGCTCCTTAAAATGCAGCAGAGCCGTCAATCGTTCTGTCGCGGCGGCGGACTCACGCAGCTGGCTATGTTGACCGCGCAGCCACTCAATTTCTTTCCGTAGTTGCTGGTTCTCTTCTCGGACCCCTTGCAACGCCACGTGCTGTTCCCAGCGATCAGCAATGCCAGCATCGATGGACGCAATGGCTTCGAGCGGAACACGCACGACGTGTCCAACTGGCCCATCCAGATACTGCAAGAGTCCTTGGATTTGAGCGGGAAGCAGAAAAAGAGCCACCAGCAGAAGGGCAAAACAGGCAAGCGCCAGGCGTCTAGCACCGTAGGGAGAACGAGAGTGAGCCATCCACATAAGGGAGTTAGGGATGGAACCTTATCGGTAGGTATTAGCCTGGGACATCACCGACACCTTGGCGAGCAGATCCAACTCATCGAGGATTTTCCCGACCCCCAAGACTACGGAAGTCAGCGGATCATCCACGGTGATGATCGGCAGATTCGTCTCCTCTCGAAAGCGCGTATCCATGCCCTTCAGCAAAGATCCCCCGCCCGTGAGTACGACACCACGATCGATAATGTCGCCCGCCAACTCGGGCGGGGTATTCTCCAGTGCCACTTTAATTGCGTTGACGATTGTTCCGATGGGTTCCTGCAGCGCTTCTCGGATTTCTGCGTCATCCACCACTAACGTGCGGGGAATGCCGGAAATCAAGTCGCGCCCCTTGATCATCATAGTCTTGCGTTCCTCAAAGGGATAGGCGGATCCGATTTCGAACTTGATCCGCTCCGCCATATGTTCACC
>VBOL01000339.1 GCA_005887945.1 Nitrospirota bacterium | reverse complement strand
GTTTCGCGGGTTCACACTCTGGAGATATTTCCGTAGCACGGCGACCGCGCGATCTTGGTCCTGCCGCAATTCATAGATCGAGGCGAGCGCAAGATAGGCTGGTTCAAACGAAGCATTGACCGCAATTGCCCGCTCCAAACTTGCCGCCGCCTCATCCCCTTTCCCCGCATCGAGGAGCATGCGCCCCAGGTGATAATGGCCCACGGCAGATTCGGGAGCCAGCGCTAAGCCAGATCGAATAGCCTGTTCCGCCTCAGGCTGCCGCTTCAGGTTCAGAAGCAATAGACCCTTTGTAAAATAGGGATCGCCGGCAGTCGGATCGAGATCAATCACGCGATCCAACAATTTCACCGCACGCTCCCCTTGCCCCGCACTGGCTAAAATACCTGCCAGCTGCGTGAGCAGCTGACCGTCTTGGCTCGGCCCCTCTGCCGCTTGGTCCGCATAGACTACGGCATTGGGCATATCGCCCAGCGAAAAATAGAGACCTGCCAGCCGGGCTTTCACAGACTGGGACGTCGGATCCGTCTTCAGCGCGGCTTGATATTCCTCAATCGCACGATCCATGTTCTGCGCAATTTCGGCTTGGTACCCCAGCATGAAATGATAGGACGCGGCGGCATCGGGGGGATGAATCGATGGCGTAGCCTTCGACGTGGCAGCAGAGGTAAGCATCCTTTCAGGCGTCTGAGGCGCGGCGGCGCAGGCCACCACCATCAAGGAGATCAGCAAACACATTACGCCAGAAGCCTGTCCGACATTGCCGTTCGTGACGAGGCGAAGGAGGTACGGCCAGATGCGAGGCCGTAGTCCTGGAAAAACCGGAAGTGTACTCGCCAGAATATATTGAGGATTTTTTCGGGCCGAGAAAGACGCAGATGGCTGCGGATGGTCCGCCGCAGTAGAAAGGTCAATGCCGGACAGGCTCCTAGAAAGCGGCGTGAAGCCTCTACTGTTTGCCGTTCGGCTCGGAATAACTTGTGTCGTGGACACTCGCACGATCCTCGTGGTGGATTCGGATGAGATTGTGGTGGTCACAAATATTATACGAGTGGGGTGACACAGGGTCAAACGACTTCGCGATTGTCAAGGCTCTCGAACTTCGCGAAGCGGTCGTGGAAGAAGAGTTCCTTTCTCCCGATCGGGCCGTTGCGATGTTTACTCACGAGAATATCGGCAATGCCCTTCCGTTCGGAATTCTGGTCATACACGTCCTCACGGTAAATGAACATGACGACGTCGGCATCCTGCTCGATCGCGCCGCTCTCGCGGAGGTCGGCCAGCATGGGAATCGGTGGCTTCCGGGCTTCCACCGCACGGCTGAGCTGCGACAACGCGACGACCGGCACATTGAGTTCCTTGGCCAAAGATTTCAGCGAGCGAGAAATATCGGAGATCTCCTGCTGACGGGATTCCGAATCGCTCCGCCCCTGCATCAGCTGGAGATAGTCGACAATCAATAGATCCAGCCCCCGTTCGGCTTTTAACCGACGCGCCTTACCTCGCATCTGCTGCACGGTGATACCGCCGGTATCATCGATATAGATCGGCGCTTGTTCAAGGCGGCCTGCCGCTTCCGCAAGACGCCACCAATCCTCTTTCTGAAGCTTGCCGGTTCGGAGGCCATGCGAATCGACTCGCGCTTCTGAACTGAGCATGCGCAATACGATCTGCGGCTTTGACATTTCCAAGCTAAAAATTCCGACGACGGTGCCTGCGTGGATGGCGGCATGTACCGCCATCCCCAGCGCCAGGCTCGTCTTCCCCATGCTGGGCCGCCCCGCGATCACCACGAGCTCAGAGGGTTGGAGCCCAGCTGTGATGTCGTCGAGGTCGTAAAAGCCGGTGGGAACACCTGTGATATGTTCTTTTCGCTTTGACAGCTTATCGACGAGGTCGAGACTCTCCTTAATGATGGAATTAATGGGGGTGAACGACCGATCCAGTTTCCCCTGGACGATGCTGAACACCGACCGCTCCGCGAAATCGAGCAGGTCATCGACTGATGAGGTGCCTTCGTACCCGCGCGTGAGGACTTCCGTGGAGGTATGGATCAGCTCTCGCAGCAGTGCCTTGTCGCGCACGATCTTGCAGTGGTAGCGAATATTGGCGGAGCTGGCCACGCTCTGCAAGAGCTCTGCTAAATAGGCTGCTCCCCCGATGGCTTCAATTTCCCCCTGCGCCTTCAACCGTTCCGTCAACGTAATCTGATCGATCACTTCTCCGACTTCCGACAATTCCAGCATCGCACGATAGATCTTCCGATGCGACGTGCGGTAGAAGTTCTCTTCGACCAGCAATTCCATCGCCTTGGCCATCGCGCTATTGTCGAGGAGGACTGCGCCGAGAACCGATTGCTCGGCCTCCACATTCTGAGGGGGCAATTTTGGCTGGGACAGATCGACGGCTGACATGGATTTCATGACCGTTCCTTTACCTGCCGCCGAGACCGACGAGCCGCGGCCACCAGATCGGCAAGCCCCACCTTCTTTGAAAGGCGACTCAGATTGCCGGTTCGAAGGCCATGTCCGTGAGCAGCGAGGGACTCGACCACCAGCACGTCATCATGATCCATCCCTGGCGCACCCACCACCACCACGGCCGCTGCCTGCTGGGCCAACCCCGCCGTCACTGCGGCAGACAAGAGCGCCGCGTCGCTCCCCTTCATCGTCTGCTGCACCACTCGGGAGCGAGTCCGACGCAACTGCGCCGCGACCGCCGTCAACAAATGAGTGGCCCGGCGTGGCGCAGCCACAAGATAGTCGATTCGCGCCGATACCGATCCTTCCTCAGGAAACTCCACGGTGCGGAAGAGCCGATCGACGTCCAAACCAAAACCAGTTGAGGGCAGTGGCCGGCCAAATCGACCGATCAAGTGATCGTATCGTCCGCCGCCGCCCAACTCCGCCCCCATCCCTTCGGCAAACACGTCAAAAACGACACCATCATAATAGTCGAACCCGCGGAATTCCCCGAGATCCAGAAGCAGCGACTCCCGGTGGCCTGCCGCACAAAGCAGCTGATACACCTGGGCAAGCCGTTCGAGCGGAGCGGCCAATGCCGGATCGCCGGCCGCGAGGACCTGGCCGCGTGCCAGCACTTCCTCTTGACCGTACAGCTCAGGCGCTTCCCGAATGGCGCGCGCCGCTGTTTTGGAGATATGCTCGTTGGCAAGGATCGCTTCGAGTCTCGGCAGATCTTTTCGCGCAGTCGCCTGCTCAGCCAACTTCTGCCCATGCGCCGACAGCCCGGATCGCATCAGGAGCCCCTTAATAAAGCCCACATGTCCAAGAGACACTTTAAAGAACTGAAGACCGATCGTGCGGAGACACTCGATCATCAAACCGATGACTTCGCTGTCGCTCGTGACATCGTCCAGGCCAATGAGCTCAGCTCCGACCTGAAAGATTTCTCGCCCGCGCCCAGCGTGTTCCTGCTCGTAGCGGAAGACGGACGTTCGATAGGAGAGACGCAACGGCACCGTCGCGCCCGTAAGCCCCATTGCGACCGTCCTGGCTATCTGCGCTGTGGCATCCGGACGGAGAAGTAACGTCCGCCCCGTCGTACGATCGACGAATTGATAGCAGTGCTCGATCAGTTCCGGTTCAAGCCCCGGAGCCAAGACGTCGAGATACTCGAACGTGGGAAGAATGATCTCATCGTAGCCCCAACGGTTGACTTGAGCGAGCAACTGTTCTTCAAGGCGACGGACCTTCTTCGCCGCGTGAGGAAGAATCGTCGCCATGCCCACGGGGACGAGCGAGCGCTCGCGGAACGATGGGACCTGCCCCGCAGAAAGGCGGGGCTTCGGAGGAGCGGAGACCATGGCTGACCTGATTGATGGCGCGCGGGGTTAGGACAGAGCCGCGACTTTGACTGAGAGAATGTCTTTGCTGGATTTGATCGTCTCAAGCACCGTGTTCGGGAAGACTGCGTCGGATCCAATGATGAGCAGCGCGTTCCCTCCCCGCTTCTCAAGCGCGCATTGCATCCGGACGATGTTGATCTGGTTGTCGCCGAGCACCTTCCCCACCATCCCGATAACCCCTGGGCGATCGATGTTGAGGATCAGGAGCATGTGTCCCTCCGGCACAACCTCAACATTGAACTGATCAATCTCCACGACGCGCGGATCTTTCTTGTGATAGAGCGTGCCGGCCACCTGGTACGATTTCTTACCAGCCTCTACTCGCACACGAATCAAGCTGGTGAAATCGCCCGCATCGGAGCTCTTCACTTCCTTCACTTCAATCCCACGTTCCTTCGCGACGATCGGCGCGTTCACGTAGTTCACAGGAGCTTCCATAATCGGGTTCAACAATCCCTTCAACACGGCGATCGTGAGCGGCGCGATCGACAGACTTGCAACCTCTCCGCTGTATTCGACGGTCACGCGTTCAAGCCCGCCTTCGCACAGCTGCGTTTGCAACTTCCCAAGCTGCTCGGCTAAAGACAGGAAGGGCTGGAGCCTCGGTAGTAATTCCGGAGAGACCGAAGGAATATTGACCGCCCCACGGGCAATACCTTTGGTGAAATAATCGACGATCTGCTCCGCGATCCCGACGGCCACGTTCTCCTGCGCTTCGGTCGTCTGGGCCCCGATGTGCGGCGTACAGATAAAATTATCCAGCGTCAACAACGGATGATCCGCCTTCACCGGCTCTTCCTCAAACACGTCGAACGCGGCGGCTGCCACGCGCTTGATTTTCAACGCTTCAAACAGATCACCCTCATGAATGATCCCGCCTCGGGCGCAATTTACAATCATCACCCCCGGCTTCATCGTCGAGATTACTTGCGCATTGATGAGGCCCTTGGTCTCAGTCGTCAACGGCGTGTGGACAGAGATGATATCGGCACGCTTAAAGAGTTCATCCAGCGACATCAGGGTAACGCCCATCTTCTGCGCGCGCTCTTCGGCCAAATAGGGATCATAGGCAACCACACTCATGCCGATCCCCTGCGCCAGCTTCGTGAGATGGCTGCCGATTTGCCCCACGCCGACGATGCCGAGGACCTTGTTGTAGAGTTCGACACCCATGAATTTGTCTTTTTCCCACTTGCCGGCCTTCACGGACGCGGTGGCTTGGGGAATGCGCCGGCTCATGGCACAAATCAGCGACATGGTGTGCTCAGCAGTGGTGACCGTATTACCGCCCGGTGTATTCATGACCACGATGCCCCGACGGGTGGCCGCCGGGGTATCGACATTGTCCAACCCTGACCCGGCCCGCCCCACGACTTTCAGGCGCTCGGCTGCTGCGATCAACTCGGCCGTCACCTTCGTCCCGGACCGCACGATCAGCCCATCGGCGTCCTTGATCTCCTTGAACAACTCTTCCTTCGGCATCTTGGATTTCACGACCACAGTGAATCCAGCCTTTTCCAACAGCTCCACGCCCTGCTTCGACAAACTATCGCTGATGAGAATTTTCATGCCCATTGTGACTGCCCTATCGTAAGAATTTCGAGGCGTAACCCCTACGCCATGAGAATTTCTTGCGCCTTTGCGACACCACTTCCAAGCTTTACGGGATGCCCCAGCCCTTTGAGTACCATTTCAACGGCTGCCACCCCCATGATGATATCGAAGCGGTCCATGTAGCCCATGTGAGAGAGTCGGAAGATCTTCCCTTTCAAATGGTCTTGCCCACCGGCCGCCGTCATGCCGTATTGGACACGCAGGTTCTTGTAGATGGCCTGCCCGTCAACGCCTTCCGGCGCTGAAATAGCGGTGAGGGCATCGCTGGGCGACTCTTTTGGAAACAGCGACAGCCCGGCACCCTGCACCCCTTCACGCATGGCTTTCGCGAGTATGGCTTGGCGGCCGAACACCCCCTCAAGCCCCTCCGCCTTCATCATCTTCAGCACTTCCTGCAAGCCGACAATGAGAGACACGGCCGGGGTATAGGCCGTCTGATTCTTCTGCTGATTCTCGTCCTCTTTCTTGAAATTGAAATAGAACGCCGTGTTCTTCGCTTTCTCTGCCAACTGCCAAGCTTTATCACTTACGCTCACAAATGCAAGGCCCGGAGGGAGCATCAGCGCCTTTTGCGACCCCGTAATCACGACATCGATTCCCCACTCATCGGTCTTGATGTCGAACACTCCGAGGGCGGTAATGGCATCCACCACAAGTATAGTCTCGCCATATGGCTTCACGATCTCAGCAAGAGCCTTGATGTTGTGCGCCACACCAGTGGAGGTTTCACTTGCCTGCACATACACCGCTTTGATTCCCGGATCTTTTTTCAGCGCATCGGCCACCGCTTGGGGATCGACGACCCGCCCCCATTCCACCTTGATTTCGGTCACCTCGGCGCCGAACGTCTTACAGAGCTTGGTCCATCGTTCCCCAAACTTCCCCCCGTTAATGGTGAGGGCCTTGTCGCCGGGAGAGAGAAAGTTAGACACAGAACCTTCCATGCCTCCGGTTCCGGAAGCCGCCAGCATGAGCACGTTATTTTTCGTTTGGAACAGCCACTTGAGTCCATCACGGACCTCCGCGAACACCTTATCGAACTCGGGGGCACGATGATGAAACATGGGCCGCGCCATGGCCAGCAGCACTTCAGGGGGCACAGGAGTCGGACCGGGAGCCAGCAAATACCGTTTCAGCATCGACTGATCCTCCTACCGGATGAAACATGAAACATCTTACGCGGGGAGATGGGACGATACCATTGCCCCCAAAAGCTGTCAAGGCGAGGAACCGCGTAGACACGCATGTTTTCAGACTGTTGTGGCCTTTTGATGCCAGCATTACTTCCGCTTACAGTTTTGTGCGAATACTGGAGCACCTGGCCTCTGTGCTACCAAAGGAGGGGCGTCATTCCCATTACAATTCCTTGACACGAGCGCAGTCCATCGATAGTCTAGCCTCACCGAACATGACAAACTTCTCACACGATCCTGATTGCCACCGCGCTTCGATGAGGCCACTCAGGTCAGGACATGCTGTCCTCCCGATGGCTCTCCTCCTCGGAATGTGGTTCAGCTTCTCCCCTACTACTATTATGGTAGTGCACGCTGCAACTCCTTCCGAACCCGCTACGGCTGACCCGTCTACGCTTCTTGTGGAAGAGAACGCAGCGGCGGAAGACGACCCAGACGCAAATCTGGTCCCGGTCGATACCGAAGGCCCGCCACCGGAGACCACCACGCCCCCCACAGCAACGACTAGCAGTGTTCCGAGGGCTGAAGACCTCTTACAGCTGAACCCAGCGGGAAGTTCACCGGCGACCGCGCGGTTTTCAGACGCCTTGAATCCTCCGGCTGAACTAACCCAGACACAAGACCCTTCCCGAAATGCCAAAGATCAGGCAGAATATGCAAGTTACAATGTTCCGATTGTCATGGACTCCTCGGTCCAGGCCCACATTCGCTACTTCAACACGGCCATCCACGGTCGCTTCGAACAGTGGCTCTTCCGACTCAGCCGCTATCGGCCACTTGTTGAGACAATCTTCACGGAATTTCACCTCCCCAGCGATCTGGTCTACCTTTCACTGGTGGAAAGTGGATTCAACCCCTACGCGTACTCGCGAGCCAAAGCCACAGGCCCCTGGCAGTTCATGAAGGGCACGGCCAGGGTCTATGGGCTCCGCATCGACAGGTACGTTGATGAACGTCGGGATCCCATCAAGTCAACGGTTGCGGCGGCACGCTATCTCCGCGATCTCTATGACCTCTTCGGTGCCTGGCCGCTCGCAGTGGCTGCCTACAATGCCGGAGAAGGCAAGGTGATGCGAGCCCTCCACAAGGCTCGGGCCGAAAGCTTTTCCGAGATTTCAAAGACACGATTGATTCGGCGCGAGACGAAGGAATACGTGCCGCGATTTATGGCCGCCACGATTATCGCGAGGAACCCCGATCGATACGGCTTCACTCAGGAATCTGCCGAGCCCCATCAATTTGATGAAGCGATCATTACACGACCCGTCCATTTCCGCGCGATCGCCAATGTCACCGGCATTCCCTATGAAAAACTTCGGCTCTTAAATCCTGAGCTGCGGCGAGACGCCACACCCCCAGGCGACGAGACCTACCACCTGAAGGTTCCAGTGGGAACGAAAGCGAAAGTGGAACAGCTGCTTGACCGCATCCCGACCTACAAGTTCCCACAGCTTCCTGCAAAGGCTCAGTTTGTAACCGCCGGGCCCTCTCACTGGTATAAAGTCCGCATGGGAGATACGCTGGGAAAAGTGTCGAAACGCTTTCGCATCCCGCTCAAGACGCTCAAAACGAAGAATAACCTCTCCGGCCCGACTATTCGACCAGGCGACTTTCTCGTTATCAGCCGCTAACAGGGTGCCGAAAAGGTCCGCCAGCGTCCTGTCTATTGACCATGCCGCGCGAGATATCTGAGAAAGGCGCGATCCGTAGTTCGAAGTTTGGAGTTCGAAGTTCCGAACATCTCGAACTTCGTACCTCGAACCTTCCACGTCTTATTCGTCCAGCCTGTCTCGCGCGGCTATCCTGCGGGGGTGTTCTCCACTTATCCCAGACGTGCAGACCAGTGAAACTCCGGCGTGCCCACAGAGTTTTTCTGCAGCCTGCTAAATTCGCCCCCCTTCCCGCCGATCCGTAGAACGGACCAAGCCGAGAGCCGGCACACCCACAGACCGGAGAGTCTAGGTTTTTTTCTTGCCTGCAGTGGAGGGGGCAGCTGGAGGACTCTTCTGTGGCTCAGCAATGGCCGGGGCCTTCGGCGGCGAGGCAGGCGTTGATTCCTGCGATTTCTTGACATCCCTGATCTTGGTCCGAATCGTCGCTTCACTGGTGAAGGGAGAGTTCGGATAGGTCTTTATCAGCTCCTGATAGCGAGCCACGGCCCCCTCAAGCCGCATTTGCGACTCTTCCAGGCGGGCCAACTCAAATAACGCCTGATCCCGGTTCAAAGTACCGGGGGTCTCCAAGATGCCGGTGAGTGCCTTCACTGCCTGGTCCCGGTCTCCCTTGAGCAAGTACACGTAGGCCAAACGTTGTTGCACCAACCCAGCCATTGAGGGATTCGAACTATATAATGCAAGAAATCGCTGAT
>VBOL01000337.1 GCA_005887945.1 Nitrospirota bacterium | reverse complement strand
CAACAGCGCCGTGGGCACAGACGTGGCGTTGGACACGTCGAGCACTTGCTGAATGACTTTCACCCCCGTCGCGATACAGGCGTCCGCCGCTGCGGAGGAAGCCTCCATTGAACTGCCGAAACCTGCTACACGGTTTTCAAGCCCCGTGATCGTCATGGCGCCAATTCCAAGAACGGTCAGTATCAGCATCAGCATCAGGATGCTGATCATCGCAATGCCCTGTTGGTTCTCCCTGAAACGTGGCCCGTGAATCGAGAGGCTGTAGTGCGTCACGCTCCTGCTCCTTAGTGTCTCAGATTGCGAAGTTCGATCGTCCGGGTC
>VBOL01000336.1 GCA_005887945.1 Nitrospirota bacterium | reverse complement strand
CGCAGCGACGCATCCGTCGCACCCGTAGGCAAACTGGATGTCCTCGATTTCGTCGGCAATGGACGTGCACCGGCTCCCTGCCGTCGTACAATCCAACACACCCGCCGCTATCCCTCCGGCCACTCCGCGAACCAGGCACGGTGACCGCCCAGCGCAGAGGCCGGTCGGATCGGGAGGCGGAATAATTTGATAGGTGATGCATTGCAACAAATAGATCGGTGTATTCCGCTTCAATGCGACCGGGGCTGGAACCGCTGTCACCGTCAGGTTGGCGCCGCCTGCGGCCGTCACCCTCGTGGTGATCGCCCCGCCGATTGAGATGGTCGCACTCGGCGCCGTGAGGCTTCCGCCCGCTTCGCTCGCCATATTGGTGACCGCGACGGCCGAGGGAAGAGCAAGCAGGTTAAACCCTATGGTCGTATCGCTGTTGAGTATCCAAGGCGGGTCCGTGGCGGTTCCCACCGGATTTCCTACCGGCACCACCAGGCTGATCCGATCCGGACCGCGATCCGGGCCGGCCGGGGTATTATCCGCGGGCACGACGGCGGTGGAACAGTTCCCGACTGGGCCATTCATCCCGAAGCCCGCCTGCCGGATATCTCGGAACAGAAATTCCATCGCCACGCGAACATTTTGTTGCGTCTCAATCGTTTGTTCGTTCGTGGTCAGTGCTTTGCTGGAGGACGTCAGCACCGCAAACCCGGCGGCGATGACGGTCGTGGCTACCAAGGCGCCGACCATGAGCTCGATGAGCGTCACCCCCTGCTGGCCGCCCCGAATATTCCCCTGCGTGACCATGAGTGCGCCCTCTCCTCTGCCCCTCATTATTCCGGAGAAATCGTCGTCGTCAACACGACTTGCTTGGGCCGAGCCG
This sequence comes from Nitrospirota bacterium, assembly GCA_005887945.1. Taxonomy (GTDB): domain Bacteria; phylum Nitrospirota; class Nitrospiria; order Nitrospirales; family Nitrospiraceae; genus Palsa-1315. Next base: position 907 of record VBOL01000336.1, on the reverse strand, counting down.
CTTTGGTATCGCCCGCCTTGCCGGTCCACGACACCGTCGCCGTGACCGGATATTGATTCAACAGCGTCGCCAAAGTTCCCACCGGCGTCGCAGGCACGGTGATCACTCCGCGCACGTTCACCAACCCTGACGCCTGTGAATTGCTGAGCAGTGCCACCCACTGGTCGCAATCGCCTTTTGCCATCGCCTGAGTACCTGCGTTCTGTGGACAGGGAGTGGCATTGGACGTATCGATGCCATATTGCGCGATATTTTTTCGGTTGTACTGTATCCGTTCGATCATCTCCGCAGCCAAGTTGGTCGCGCGGGTTAACTCGGTCGAATCGACGTTGCGAGTCAAGGCGATTCCCTGCATGGCGGCAAGCGCCAAGACGCCCACCGCTAGGATCGCCGCGGCTAGCATGCCTTCGATCAGCGTGAAGCCTGCCTGATGATTGATCCTGGGCATATGAATGTGCGCGCTCCCGATGCCATGGCCTCTCTTACGAACAGACACTGTCCTGACACCAATTGATGACGCCTCGCGGAGTCACCTTCATCGCAAATTGGACGCCCTTGTCATTGACCATCGCGAGTTCCTGGTTCAACGTCGGCCCAGGGCCGCCGGATCGCATGCCCCTTGAGTTAAACGACACGTTCGCCGTCGCGGCGGATGTCCACGCGGCGGATGGACCCACTTTCAGGTCCACGACATGAGGCAGCCGGACGCTGGTGGAGGCCAATACCTGTGCCCCTGTCGCTGCATTCGTCGTCGTCGTCAGTACAGCTCCGTTGGTGATGCTGATGGCCACCGTCACAGGAGCATTTCGGCTTAAGGCTGCCATGCGAGCTAGAAGCAACTGGTTCTGTACCTCAGTGACCGCCTGTCTTAACTCAGAGCGAGACTGCCACACCAAATAGTTTGGGA
>VBOL01000335.1 GCA_005887945.1 Nitrospirota bacterium | reverse complement strand
CGCGATGTGCTCGGCGCGTCAGAAAACCCAAATCCTGGGAGGTCGGGAGCGATCACGCGGAAATGAGGCGCAAGCAGGGGAATCAAGTCGCGGAACATGTGCGACGAAGTTGGAAACCCATGTAGGAGCAGGACGGTCGGGGCTTCTACCGCGCCCGCTTCGCGATAGAAGACCTTGAGTCCGTCGACGTCTTGATTGCGGTAGTGCGGTGCGGTGTCATGATGGGCCATGCTTCCCTCCTTTGAATGTGCTGCCGGGAATCGAGCCGGCTGATTGTGTGGTGTGAGAGCTACTGTTACTATGTTGTCGATCTAACCTTCTAAATATTATATTGACAGTTATATGGTATTATAGGCTAACCTGTCAAATGCGAGTTTAATGGTAAGGTCATTGTACGCACTTTGGAGAATCAGCCGCCGTGGGTGAGCCGAAACCCCAGATCCCATTCCTCTTTGTCGGCAACCAACTCTGTCTGGATTTCATCAACACCAAGTTTGTGTTGAACGGACGACCGGTGGATTTGTTGGCCACGTTCTCGGATTTGGTCACATGGCTTCTGGAAGGAGATCTTCTAACCGAGGAAGACGCGATAACGCTAGACCGGCAATGGGGCAGACAGGCAAAGGGGAAGCAGACACTCGAACAGGCGCGGGCGTTTCGCGTCACGCTACGGGAGATGGTCACGCGAATTGCCGCCGGCCGGCCCGTACCGCAGGCTGCGATCGAGGCCATCAACGAAATGTTGAGCTACCGTATCGGCTATCCCCAATTGACATGCCGCAAGGGAAAATTTGAGCGGGAGTATCAGGGGGAGTCCCAGAAAGCGAATCAGCTGTTAGGGTTGCTCGCCGAGGCTACGACTAACCTCTTGTGCTCGTGCAATTTCTCGCTGATCAAGAAATGTCAGAACCCGTTGTGCGTGCTCTTTTTTTATGACACGACCAAGAACCACGCTCGTCATTGGTGCAGCATGACTATCTGTGGTAATCGAAGCAAAGTAGCTGCGCACTATCGTAGACATCGGAGCCGGAGCACGTAAGCCTCGCCTTTCCAATGTTTCGGGGTGACGGAGCACGATCGGACTCGGCCGGAGGGATCTCTGCCGCTCAAGTCTGAGGATAGCGTCGATCGAGGCGTTTGATCAGGGGTTGGGCTGAGAGTGGCACCCGTATTGGTGTACCTGCGTCCGTCGACGCCATTCCTCTTTCAGGGCTTTTTACAACCTCTCTCTAGGGAGTGGCCAGGCTATCCTTCACTGCGCGCATCACGCGAGCACGATTACACATGGTCCTTCCAAGCTCGCTCGTGCTTCTCTTCATAGGGTAGCCTGGTTGATCCTCGATTGCGCGCGTCGAACGAGGCCCTTCTGAGGGCGCGCGTTCCGCGAGCAGGAGGACGACCAGGCTGCCCATCCTCTCCTCTGCGTGCAAGAGGATGGCCTGGCTAATCCCGATCATCTCATCCGGGCGGGAGCATCAGATACAATCCGATCACAATGATGGGGCCCGCGACGTACATAGCTTTTTTCCCGAAGGCGTCGTACACACCGTAAATCAGGATCGCGCCGATGACCGTGAAGTAAATCGACCCGATCCCCCGATACGTTCCACCAGCCCCTTCCGCCAAGGCGAGCGTGGGCCAGAAAGTCGTGAGTCCGATCAAGACGCTGAGAACTCGGTTCATCGCATGTACCTCCTTTAATAGAGTGCACTGCTTCACCTCGCTCGAACAACAGAACGCCCTCATGGTGTGGCGCACCACGAGGGCGTCGATGTGTACCCGACCGACTCAGTTTCAAGAGAGCGGCCAATGCTACCCCGGTTTCATCGCGGACCTCCTGGGGTGTGGAAGGCGATCGTATGCTGGCTCTTTTTCGTTAGGATGTCAACCACGGTCACGGGGCTGCCGGTCCCTTATGATGTGGGCGTGGCGAGACAGATCGTGTCATCGCCCACATCCGCCAGCTCAGGCTACCGGAGAGCGCGTTTTGACATATCTGTAAGACGCTGTGTAATACGCGAATTCTTTCTTTCCTGTCCCCATCCTTGTCATCGTTCATTCCGATCTTTTCCTCCGGTCCCGAGGCCAAGCAGCGACACTCAGGTCGGCTGGGGAGGATGCTGGGTCAGCCGAACCCTCTATCTCAGCTGTGCCGACGACGAAACGCACCCTCTGTGTGCTTGGGACACCTGCCTGTCGTACCTGTAGGGAGACGGGTATGGTGTCCAACGGAGGTTTCTTGACCTGTGCGGCCTGCGGGTTGGCGATCATGCAACAGGCCCTTTTGCGGGACCTCATTGATCATAGGGCTGCTACGGTCGAGGACGTCGAATAGGAAGATCCCTGATGTATACGCCCGCTTGGTTGCTTGCTCTCGTAAAACTACGGCATAATTCCTGAAGGTACCTATGCAATACGTCCATCTCGGTCGATCGGGAGTGAAAGTGAGCCGGCTCTGTCTCGGCACGATGAACTTCGGCCCGGAGACGAGCGAGGCGGACAGTTTTGCCATCATGGATCGGGCGCTGGAGCTGGGTCTCAACTTTTTCGACACGGCGAACGTCTATGGCTGGAAAGTGGGGGAGGGATGGACGGAGCAGATCGTGGGGCGTTGGTTCGCCCAGGGCGGGGGACGACGTGAGAAAGTCATCCTGGCGACGAAAGTGTTTGGCAGGATGGGCGAGTGGCCGAATCAGTCTCGCTTGTCGGCCTTGCACATCAAGCGAGCCTGCGAGGCGAGTCTGCGGCGCCTTCAGACTGACTGTATCGACCTGTATCAGACGCATCACGTCGATCGGGAAACGCCATGGGAAGAAATCTGGCAGGCGATAGAGCAGTTGGTCCAAGAAGGCAAGATTCTGTACGTGGGCAGCAGTAATTTCGCGGGCTGGCACCTGGCCCAGGCGCAAGAGCTGGCGCGAAGCCGCCACTTTCTCGGCCTCGTGTCGGAACAGAGTCTCTATAATTTGAATGAGCGGACGATCGAGTTAGAAGTGATTCCGGCCTGTGAAGCCTATGGCATCGGCCTGATCCCCTGGAGTCCGCTCGCGCGCGGGCTGTTGGCCGGGGCATTGGCACCGGCGAAGGTCGGTCGACGCGCGGACGAGGATCTGAAGAAAGAAATCGAAAAATGTCGTCCCAAACTGGAAGCCTATGACGCGCTATGCACACAACTCGGCGAGCACCCGGCCGATGTGGCGCTCGCCTGGCTGCTGCACCAAAAGGCCGTCACGTCGCCGATTATAGGACCGCGCACGATGGAACAATTGAACGGCACGATGCGCGTCCTGAGTCTTACGTTGAGCCATGAAACACTGAAACGGCTCGACGACATCTTCCCCGGCCCAGGCGGGCCTGCACCAGAAGCCTACGCTTGGTGACAACGGCTCAACCTGCCATGAGCTGCCACGTCGCGCTGTCGGGGTTATTGCTGGACTGTGCCCTTCACGCTCGTGGGAGAGCATGCGACGGAGTGTGGCGCGTGAAGCGCGCGAGGTGCGAGACAGGTGGGACGAGCGAGACGCGACACGTGGCCGGTCTATTTGGTTTATCTGGTTGGTCTGGTCTGTCTGGTTGATCCTCGATTGCGCGCATCGAACGACCACTGCTCTTCTACTCTCTTCCTTGAGGGTGAGCAGAGGGTCTCCCATCTCCCATTGCGCAAGCACAGGAGATTAATGCCCCCGTCCCGCTCTCTGTTCCCGGAGCGAGGGAGCAGCACGGGTGTCATTCATCTCCTTGCGAACCAGTTCCTCGGCCTTCAGCCAGTCTTCCACGTCGTGCTCCGACTGTCGCCCCCGGTGCTCATAGAGTTCGTAGGCTTTTTTCGCAATCCGTTCCCTCACCTCATCCGAATACTTCTGCATGGACTCAGGCTCAGGCGACAGTTTCTGCTCCACCACAGGCTGTGTGCCCGGATTTCTGGTCATCATGGGTTTCCTTCCTTCAACGGCGGAGTCTCTTCTCCTATTATATACCAGTCGGCCTGTTAAGTTACGTAAAGTGGTTCACTGACCTTGCTTCCTCGATCTCGGCCCTCCTAGAATATCTTTTCCTGCGAGGTCCCTATGCCCTTCACGATTCGTTCCTACCGTCGCTTCCCAGTGCCATACTCTGTGACTTGCAACGCGGGTCCATCCCTTAAGCTGCTTCTAGCCTTCTCTTGGGGGTTCTGGTTACTGATAACCCTCCTGGTGCTGAGTAGTGGATCAGTGCATGCGGAATGGGTGGCGGTTGAGAAAAACAATGAATTAGCTGGAATAATGACTGTGTACGTCGATCCGGACACCATTCGCCGCAAGGGGAATCTGGTGACGATGTGGCAATTAATTGACTTTATGACAATGCAAGGGGGAAGGAGCCCCAGCCGATTTTCTTCTACGAAGATCCAAAAGGAGTTCGACTGCGCGGAAGAGCGTCTTCGGTTGCTTGCGTTCACAAATTTCTGGGGCAATATGGGAACTGGTGAACCGTCTGGTGCATACGTAGAGGGAGGCAACTGGGTAGCAGTTGAACCAGATAGTATTAATCAAGCTCTGTGGGAAGTTGCCTGCAACAAACAGTGATCGCGCTGTCAACGCTGCACGGTTCAAGGTGAGGCACATGAAACGACTGAGGAGTGGGTGTTGACGAGCGGCAACGACGATGCAGGACTGACTGTGTACGTCGATCCGGACACCATTCGCCGCAAGGGGAATCTGGTGACGATGTGGCAATTGTACGACTACAAGGCCATACAAACCGTGGCGGGCGATTCGCTGTTGTCCATCAAGCGATACAACGAATACGATTGTACAGAAGAGCGCACACGTATGCTTGCGTATACGTGGTTCTCGGGCAACATGGGAAGCGGTAAAGTGGTTTACAGTACCCCGGACGAACAACAGTGGGAACCGGTTATACCGCGTAGCATCAACCGCACTCTGTGGAAAGTGGCGTGCAGTAAGAAGTGATCCTGCCCGAGGGCACTCACGTCAATCACACGCTAGTTAAGAACGGTTGCTGCGGAAGAAGATTCTTCCGCGCGCCGCGTACGAGAGGGAATCAAGTGCAAGTTTATCGTCACACAGAAGTAAGGCCAGCCTACGAAATGAGCAACCAACGGCCTAACCGTGAGGGAGAAATTGGGATCATTGCATGGCCTTGACCTTGCAATCGGACAGTTCATTGGGGTGGAAAAGATGTTTTCATGAACCACTTGTGCCCCGCGTGCGTTATTCTTCAGGCGAGGACAGGCTGGGAGAAAAGAGCGGTGTCAGCCACCATCTTATTGTGACATCAAATGGTCCTTCCAAACTTGCTCGTTATCTCTCAAGGATGGGGGCTGATTGATCTCCCAATGCGCGCGACTTTCTCACCCCCCCACCCACTGGCACGCCGAGACGTGCCATTAGCCCGGGCGAGGGGAGTCCGCGACCGCGCGTTGCGCGAGCACAGGAGATCAACAGGCCCCATCCCATCCGTTCTTCAGGCAAGGAATAGGCAGGCCTGCACCGGTTGTCCCGCTTCCAATACTCCTGCGAGACTGTTTTATGGACCTCCGCCGCCACCAGCGGTTTCCCGTGCTCTTTCAAAGCGTGCTCTACGATTCGCATCGCGTTGAATGGGTCGGTACGGTCGTGAACGTGTCGAAGGGTGGCTGCCTCGTCGAGACCGACAGTCATGTCTTTTCAGGCATGTACGTGTCGCTGCGCCTTGACGTGCCCGGTGAGACGTTACCGATTCTTATCGAACGGGCGGCGGTGCGCTGGAACCGTGGACGCGAGGTCGGAGTGGGCTTCATCACCGTGGTTCCGCCTCACCAGGAACGATTCGACCAACTCCTCAAACGATTGAAACAGGAGTTCCGCGGTTGAGCACCAGCCAGATCGGAAACCGGTGTCGCGAACCTTTTCTGATCCGCTAGCGCTGATCTCCCGCAGGGGAGTGGGCTGAGTGCACTGGCTATCGCTCATTGGGAGGCTCGCCATGCGCGTTGTCTTCCTCCTTTTCCTCCTGCTGCTCTTTTCCGTCACACCGACGCTTGCCGAACCCGGCTTCTCTGAGAAGTACGTGCGCGATTACAATATCTTTCATCCGCTCAACCAGTACCGTGCCGATAATCCGCTGAATCCGATCAACGCCTACGATCCAAAGAATCCGTTGAACCCGATCAATCAATACGATCCCGGCAACCCCGTGAATCCGATGAACCAGTACAACCCGAGCAACCCCTACAATCCCCTCAACCAATTCAATCCCAAGAACCCGCTGAACCCCCTCAACGAATATAATCCCACCACGCCCTTCCAGCCGCTGAACCCCTCCCGCTGACGCGAGACTGGCGGGACGGGCGAGACGGATGAGGGTTCGAGGTCCGAAGTTCGAGGTTTCCGGAACTTCGAACCTCGAACTTCGAACTTGGATCGTGCCCGTCGCCCGCTTGAGAGCGCTGGCGGGCTTTTTCAACATCCTGCTAGAATGTCTCGCTCATGAATGCCGCGCGTCCTCACTCCCTCTCAGGCCTCTATATCATTCTCGATCCGTCGGTGTGCCCTGCGCGTCCCTTGGTTGAGGTGCTGACGGTGGCGGCTGAAGCCGGCGCCCCGCTCTTCCAATATCGCAACAAGGCCGCATCGATGAAGGAAGCCTATGGTGAAGCCCTGGCGCTCCGACAAGCTGCTGCGAAGGCTGGCGTTCTCTTCATCGTCAACGATCGCTGCGACTTGGCCCTGGCCGTGGATGCCGATGGTGTGCATCTGGGACAGGGAGACTTGCCGCTCGACTTGGCGAGGAGGGTGATGGGTCCGGACAAGCTGATCGGGATCTCCACGCACAATCTCGACCAGGTCCGGGATGCCTCTGCTGGAATGCCGGACTATCTTGGCTTTGGTCCCATCTTTACACCCGGTTCCAAACAGGACCACGACCCGGTGGTTGGGGTTGAGGGGTTACGTGCGATGCGCAGGCTCACGTCGTTGCCCGTCTTTGCGATTGGTGGCATTCAGATCGACCAGGCGGGGGAGGTGAGGCGCGCTGGTGCGAATGGCGTCGCAGTCGTTTCAGCGATCCTCAAGGCCCCGGATATCAGCTACGCCGTGAACGCGTTCCTCGCTCAGATGCCAGGACCAGCCTCGCCAGCTTCGTGATCGGAGCGGTCCCCGCGAGGCGGGACAGGCCTTCGTTCCAATTTCGATTCACGCTCGGGCTGTAGGGGATGGGGCCCAGCACGGGAACCCCCGCGAGCTGTCGAAGGAGACTCACGGTCGATTGTTCCTGCACGCGAGCGCTCTTCGTCTGCACTGGTCGACGCTGATTCAAGACCAACGCCACGATGGGAATCTTTCGCCGGCGGAGCGTGTGAAGCGTCAACAACGCGTGATTGATGCCCCCCAAACCCGATTGTCCGACCACGATGGCAGGCAACTTCATCTGATGGATTAGGTCTAACATGTCAAATGACGACGTGATAGGCACATGCACACCACCGACTCCTTCTACCACCACAAGATTGTGCTTCTGACGCAGGACACGGAAGGCTCGTATGATAGTCGCCACTCGCACGGTCGTCCCTACGGCTCGTGCAGCAGAAAGCGGTGCTACGGGGAGTCGAAAGACATAGGGACAGACTTCTGCCATCGGATCATGGCTTTCAGTCACTTTTCGCAATCGCACTCCATCAGGCTGAGCCTTGGCCGATCGCGAGACCCCTGTTTCAATCGGCTTCATGACGCCCACATCGATCCCCCGTTGACGTAGACACACGACGAGCCCAGCGGTGATGAGTGTTTTCCCGACGCCCGTATCAGTCGCAGTGATAAAAATCCCTCGCGTGCTGGAATCGTGAGCGTGTCGTTTGGTTCGTCGCATAGTTTGGGATCTGCGGGCTGCAAAAAAACTATTGTGGCACGTCTAGAAAAACAGAACAGCCCCTTGCAGGATGCTCAAAAAGTTCAGACTTCTCACCCGCCGAACCCTGGCGCGCCGAAACGCGCCTTGTCCCGAGCGAGGGTCTTCCGATTCCTTATACCTCTCTTAAGGGGAGTGGCCGAGGCTGCCCTTTACTGCGCGCATCGAGCGACCACCGCTTCATCGTGGGGGCTCTGCGGGCAAGAAGGGCACCTGGCCGCTCCCCGCCCCCTTTTTCAGCATCCTGCTAGAGGATTCGGCTATCACAGTTCAACACCTGTCCCGACACATCGTTGAGTTGCGCCAGATGCAAGACAGTCTTGGCCACTTCCTCTCGTGACGGTGGCCGGCCCAACGCATGGCTGTTCCAATTATCGCCTTCCGG
>VBOL01000334.1 GCA_005887945.1 Nitrospirota bacterium | reverse complement strand
ACGAAACGTGAACGGGTTTGCCAACGAGGTGACAAGGCAACGCCCGCTCTCGTGAGGAAAGCGGGCGTTAAATCTGAACACGATGTGGGCGAAGAATTATCGCCGTTGGCTATCCAGCATCGAATCCTCAGACGTGTACCCGAAAAGGTACGGCATCTTGCTGGTGAGCGTGTAAATCGGTCGGTTCAAGCCGTAATCCAGCGCGACCCCGAGAGGGTGAAAGAGAAAACCGGTCCAGCGCCAAGGATTATCGCTTGGGGCTGCTCCGGCCGCTACATCGGTATAGACCAAGGACGTGGGGTCCATCACACTGTAAATGCTGGCTGGGGCGGTATAGCCCCCATCTGCATCGGCCGCTGCCTGTTGCTGGGGGTTTCCGGCACAACCGACTGCGGTGGCTAGGAGGAGAATTCCCACGGCAAGAGCTGTTGTCCGCATAGATGACCTCACTTGTCTTGTACGGTTCAGAATCGACGGTCTCTCGATAGACTGAAGTGTAGCCGACCTCCAGGATTCTGTCCAGGATTTGGAGTGTTTCAGGCAATATCATGAACACCGTCAGTTTAGGCTAGAGGGTATGGATCGGGAAGGGGAAAGTGGAGAACATGGTAGGCGATACTGGTATCGAACCAGTGGCCTCTTCCGTGTGAAGGAAGCGCTCTACCCCTGAGCTAATCGCCTACACGAGGCGAAGTCTAGCACGGGGTCATAAATCGGATCAACCGTAACACCATGCGTCATGCGCAGCGAAGTCGCCTTGACATCCCCAAAACGCGCTTCCTACAATGCCACCGCTCGCAGTCTTTCTTCACGGAGTTTCACTCGCATGCGCGACGACATTGTCATAATCGGGGGCGGTCTGGCCGGGTCTGAAGCGGCGTGGCAGGCGGCCAATCGTGGAGCAAAAGTGACGCTCTATGAAATGCGCCCAAAAGAGATGACTCAAGCGCACAAGACCGGTGGTTTGGCAGAGCTGGTCTGTTCGAATTCGCTCGGCTCTGCGGATCTACTGAATGCCCCCGGCATTTTGAAAGAGGAAATGCGCCGTCTCAACTCGCTCATCATTCGGGTGGCGGATGAGGTACGGGTGCCGGCAGGATTGGCCCTGGCCGTTGATCGAGAGCAGTTTTCACTCAAGATTACCCAGGCGCTGGAAGGGCATCCGAACATTCGCATTCTGCATGAGGAGATCACCGAGATTCCAACGGACTGTCTCTGCATTCTGGCAACCGGCCCGCTGACATCCGAAAAACTGTCTCAAGCGATTGCGCAATTGACCCATGCTACGCATTTGTATTTTTACGATGCAATCTCTCCGATCGTGGATGCCGATTCCATCAATATGGATGTCGTATTTCTCGCGTCCCGTTACGACAAGGGTGGGGATGACTATCTCAACTGTCCGATGGACGAGCCGGCTTACAACGCCTTCTATGACGCGTTGCTTGCGGCGGAGAAAGTCCAACCGAAAGAATTCGAAAAGACCGCCTACTTCGAAGGTTGTATCCCCATCGAGGTGATGGCCGAACGTGGCCACCAGACGATGCAGTTCGGTCCGTTGAAGCCGGTGGGCCTTGAGAATCCCAAGACGGGTGAGCGAGCCTATGCTGTGGTACAGCTCAGGACGGAAAACGCCCATCGCTCCTGTTACAACCTCGTGGGATTCCAGACTAAATTGACCTACGGGGAGCAGAAGCGGGTGTTTCGCATGATTCCTGGTCTTGAGCAGGCGGAGTTTCTGCGCTACGGCAGCCTGCATCGCAACACCTTTATCAATTCTCCCCAACTGCTGCGCAATACCCTCCAGTTCAAGGCGCGCGGCACCCTCTTCTTTGCGGGACAGTTGGTCGGTGTCGAGGGCTATACGGATTCCGCCGCGATGGGAGGGCTGGCAGGAATCAACGCCGCCCGTGGTCTGGCAGGATTGCCATTGGTCACGCCACCCCGTACCACGGCGCATGGCTGTCTTGTGTCGTACATTACGACCACGGACCCGCGTCATTGTCAGCCGATGAATACGAATTTCGGGCTCTTTCCTCCCCTTGCCACACCGACGAGAGACAAGGAGCGCAAACGACGGCTTACGGGACAACGGGCGCTTGAGGACCTGACGGCATGGATAACGCAATTCGAGCTTTCATGACGTTCCTTGAGCTGGAACGTCATGCGTCGCATGAAACAGTGCGCAACTATGTTTCGGATCTCCGACAGTTTCAGGCCTTCATGAGGGCGGAGCATCCCGGCGTGCCCACGCTCGATCCTGCTACGGTGAATACGGAGTCCATTCGGGCCTACCTTTACTGGTTGGACCGCAAGCGTGAGAAAAGCACGTCGATGGCCCGGAAGCTCGCCTCCCTCCGCAGCTTCTATCGCTATCTGCAACGAGAGGGCATGGTCGGCCTTAATCCTGCCGAGGCCATCAGGACGCCGAAACAGCCAAAACATCTTCCGCGTGTCTTGACCAAGGACGACGCGGCCGCGCTGATGGAGTTTCCCACCGATCAGGCAGGAGGGTCGCACCGAGACCGCGCCTTGCTGGAGACGCTCTATTCGACCGGGGCTCGAGTGAGTGAACTCGTGGGGATCAATCTCGAAGATCTCCGTGCGTCCGAGGGGCTGGTCCATCTGCGAGGAAAAGGTCGGAAGGAGCGCATCGTGCCGATCGGAGATGTGGCTCTACGGGCCATTCAGGCATACCTGGATCAGCGACCCCTGATGGATTCTCGAGATCTGACGACGAAGAGGCAGCGCGTTTCGTCACCGGTCTTTCGAAACAGCCGAGGGGGGCGTTTGACGACTCGGAGCGTCGCTCGCATCGTGGCCCGTTATTCGAACCGGCTTGCCGGTGGTTCCGTGAGCCCCCATACGTTGCGTCACTCCTTTGCCACCCATCTACTCGATGAAGGGGCCGATCTGCGGTCGATTCAAGAGATGCTTGGGCATGTCTCCTTGAGTACAACACAAAAGTATACGCACCTGGCCACGGACCAGCTCCTAGCCGTCTATGATAAGTCGCATCCGCGAGCTGGTCGCCCAACCAGTGTGCGTGTCGTGAAGGACGTTAAGCCATGATCATCATACGGTCGCCGACGACCCTCTGTGTCAGGAGAGAGTCGCGAGGCATGGGAGAAGCGAACTTGCTCGTCCCGCGTTTCTCGTGTTTCGTGCTTTTTTTGCTATGGGAGCCTGGATATGAACAGACTAATTAAGAAAGCAAACGTCCTAATCGAAGCCTTGCCCTACATTCGCACGTTCAAGGGTAAGATCATTGTCATCAAATATGGCGGTCATGCGATGACCGATGCGCCGTTGAAAGAGCGGTTCGCCCAGGACGTCGTGCTCCTGAAATATGTGGGTCTCAACCCGGTCATTGTGCACGGTGGGGGTCCCCTGATCGATAAGATGCTCCAGCGAGTGGGTATCGAAGCCAAGTTTCGTCATGGGGTGCGGGTCACAGATGAGGCCACGATGGAAATCGTGGAGATGGTATTGGCCGGCAAGATCAACATGGAAATCGTCGATCTCTTGAATCGCCATGGCGGCCTTGCGGTCGGCTTAACTGGAAAGGACGGCGGGCTCATGCTCTCTCGACCGCTCACGGCCAAAGCCTGGGCGGCAAGTCTGGAAAAGGATCTCGATGATGGCGAGGGGGACGAGGATTTTGGCTTGGTCGGAGAGGTCCACTCTATCGATCCC